>NZ_SOFB01000057.1:0-150502 GCF_004402815.1 Cryobacterium sp. Hz7 | reverse complement strand
GCTTGCGCTCAAACAACTCGAGGGCCTTGAGGCGACGCTGCAGCATCCACTCAGGCTCGCCCTTGAGATTGGAGATATCGGTCACCACCTCCGGCGAAATCCCGCGGCGAGCGGAGGCACCAGCAGCATCGGAGTCGGACCACCCGAACTCGTAGACACCGAGCCCCGCAAGTTCGGGGCGGTCAAGAAGGACGTCAGACATATTTACCTCTTCTGCCACCCCGGCAACCCGGATATTAGTCCGGTCGTTCCCAGAATGGCCTCCAGCGGAGACCCAGTCAGGGATCGGTTGTGTGGGCGGCTACGTTGCGTACCTAAGATGTTTAAGGACGACGCGCGCCGCGGTTGTGGCAACCGCAACGTTCCCGCCCATGAAAAACTTAATTCTACAGGCTGGCGACGGGTTCAGCAGTGCGATCCGGCGTTTTCACATGTGGTCATCGAAGAGGGAGCAGAACCGGTGAATCGAATTACGGCGTGGTTGCCGACCAGGATTGACAGGCGTGTGCGTGTGATCGCGTGGATCTACCTCGCCGCCCAGATTCTGCTGGTCGGGACGGGAGGCCTGGTGCGCCTGACCAGCTCGGGCCTCGGTTGCCCCACCTGGCCCAAGTGCACCGCGGACTCAGTGGTCAACACGCCCGAGATGGGCATCCACGGCTACATCGAATTCGGCAATCGCCTGCTCGGAGTTGCCCTCGGCCTGGTCGCGATCGCGGCCTTCCTCGCCGTGGTGCGCCTCCGCAAGGAACGCCCCGACCTGTTCTGGGTCGCCCTGCTCGCGGGGTTGGGCATCCCCGCGCAGGCCGTTATCGGCGGCATCAGCGTTCTTGCCCAGCTGAACCCCTATGTGGTCGGCATCCACTTCGTGATCTCCGTGATCCTGGTCCTGCTGTGCACCGTCTTCGTGCACCGGGTCTACACCGGCCGGGTGCGGCGCATCCTCGCGGTTCCGGTCTGGTATCGGACGCTGGCGTATGCCACGAGCGCGGTCGTGTTCGTCACGATCCTCGTCGGCATTCTCACCACCGGCTCGGGCCCGCACGCCGGGGACGCGGATGCTCCCCGCACGGGCCTTGACCCCGAAATCCTGCAGCACGTGCACAGCTGGCCGGCCTACGTCACCGTTGCCCTCACCGTGGTTCTCCTCGTCGTGGCCTTCTCGCGCGCTCTGCCGACGCAGGGCTGGGCCCTTCTCCTTCTGCTCGTCGAGGCCATGCAGGTCGGCGTCGGCCTGATCCAGTCCAACACGGGGCTCCCTGCCGGGTTGGTCGGCATCCACATGGTGCTCTCCTGCGTGCTCGTGGCCATCCTGACCGCGCTCGTCCTGAACCTCAGCAAACCGGTGGACGTGCGGGTGTCCCCCAGAGCGACCACCCCCGACCTGGTCGGTCACCGGTAGCGACGTAAGTCCTCGTCGTTTAGTTGTGATCATCACGGCCCGAACGCCGTGCCCGGTGTCGAACGGGAGCTGCGGGCTAGAACGGGAGCAGCGGATCAACTCCGACGGCCAGGAACAACAGGGTGAGATAGGCGATCGAACCGTGGAAGAGGCGCATCGGCGACACCTCCACGTGACGGATCGCCAGGCCGTACAGCCGGTGCGTCTCGGAGATGAACCAGGCGCCGGTCACCAGGGCCACAAAAAGGTACAGCAGGCCCATGTCCGCGATCGGTACGAGCAGGAGCGAGCAGGCGACGGTCGCCCAGGCGTACAGGATGACCTGTAGGCCCACCTGGCTGCGGCCGCGCACGACGGCGAGCATCGGCACCCCGGCGGCCTGATAGTCGTCACGGTATTTCATGGAAAGCGGCCAGTAGTGCGGCGGCGTCCACAGGAAGATGATCAGGAACAGGACGAAGGGCGGCCATGACAGGTCGCCGGTCACTGCGGCCCAGCCGATGAGCACGGGCATGCAGCCCGCGATGCCGCCCCAGACGATGTTCTGGGCCGTGCGGCGTTTCAGAACCATCGTGTAGAAGACGACATAGAGCAGGATGGCGCCCAGCGACAGGGCCGCGGCGAGCCAGTTCGTGAAGGCCAGCAGCCAGAGAATCGATGCCAGGCCGACCAGCCAGGCGAACACCAGGGCCTGCCGGTCGGTGAGTTCCCCCGTGACGAGCGGGCGATTCTGGGTACGCTTCATCAGCCGGTCGATGTCCCGGTCGATGTAGCAGTTGAACGCCCCGGCAGAGCCGGCGCTAAGCGCACCGCCGATCAGAGTTGCCACGACCAGCCACAGGCTCGGGATGCCCTGTTCGGCCAGGATCATCGTGGGAGCGGTAACCACCAGGAGCAGTTCCACGACCCGCGGCTTGGTCAGCGAGAGGTAGGCCCTTGCCGTGCGCCGGAGCGTGCGTGGGGCGCTCAGGATGTGGGTTTCGGCGGCTCCGGGCAAAGCTCCTCCAACGCTGGTGACAGTGACTGTGATTCTAGGCGAACTGTCGGAACCGAAACCGTCGACGGGCCGCCCGGGGTGCGTCACGAGACGACACATCACGGGTCCGAACCGGCGTTGCCTATACTGGGGGTGCTCGCCAATCTCGGTGCATGCATGCTGATCCACCGGAACCGGGCATCTGCTGCGACACCGTGATGACGCTGATGTCCTCGGGCGCGCACAATAGCGGGTGCGGGTTCTCAGCAACCTTCTCCCCTGTCTTCAGAAGGGTCAATACCAAGTGGCAGCACTGCAGTGGGATTCAATCGACAGCAAGGCGGTCGACACCGCGCGCCTCCTCGCGGCCGATGCCGTGGAGAAGGTCGGGAACGGGCATCCCGGTACCGCCATGAGCCTCGCTCCCGCGGCCTACCTCCTGTTCCAGAAGGTGATGCGGCGTGACCCGTCCGACAACGAGTGGATCGGTCGGGACCGTTTCATTCTCTCGGTCGGCCACAGCTCGCTCACCCAGTACGTGCAGTTGTACCTCGGTGGCTACGGACTCGAGCTCGAAGATCTGAAGGCTCTGCGCACCTGGGGTTCCAAGACGCCCGGGCACCCGGAGTACGGCCACACCGACGGGGTCGAGATCACGACCGGTCCTCTGGGCCAGGGTCTGGCCTCCGCCGTCGGCTTCGCCTACGCCTCCCGCTTCGAGCGCGGACTGTTCGACCCGGAGGCGTCGGTCGGCACGAGCCCGTTCGATCACTTCGTGTACGTGATCGTTGGCGACGGCGACCTGCAGGAAGGCATCACGAGCGAGGCCTCCTCCCTCGCCGGCCACCAGCAGCTCGGCAACCTGATCGCGATCTACGACAGCAACCAGATCTCCATCGAGGACGACACCAACATCGCCTTCACCGAGGATGTCGCGGCCCGCTATTCGGCCTACGACTGGCACGTGCAGACAGTCGACTGGAAGCAGACCGGCGCCTACGTCGAGGACATCGCCGCACTCCACGACGCGATCGAGGCGGCCCAGGCAGTCACCGACAAGCCGTCGCTGATCATCCTGAAGACCATCATCGGCTGGCCCAGCCCGAAGAAGCAGAACACGGGCAAGATCCACGGCTCGGCGCTCGGCGCCGAGGAGCTGGCCGCCGTCAAAACGGTCCTCGGTTTCGACCCCGCGCAGGCCTTCGAGGTCGCCGACGAGGTCATCGCGCACACCCGACAGGCCGTGGACCGCGGGGCCGTCGCCCACTCCGCCTGGAACGTCGAGTTCGAGGCCTGGGCGACCGCCAACCCTGAGCGCAAGAACCTACTCGATCGGGTGCTCTCCGGCGACCTGCCCGACGGCGTCGAGGCGGCCCTGCCCGTCTTCCCCGCCGGCACGGAGGTATCGACCCGTGCCGCGTCCGGCAAGGTCCTCACCGCGCTCGGCAAGGTCATCCCCGAGCTGTGGGGTGGCTCCGCCGACCTCGCAGAATCGAACAACACCACCATCGGCGGTGCTGCCTCCTTCATTCCGAGCGAGCACTCCACCAATGAATGGACCGGCAACCCCTACGGCCGCGTGCTGCACTTCGGCATTCGCGAACACGCCATGGCCGCCATCCTGAACGGCATCGTGCTGCATGGGAACACCCGCCCCTTCGGCGGCACCTTCCTGATCTTCAGCGACTACATGCGCCCGGCCATCCGCCTGGCCGCGCTGATGCAGGCCCCCTCGATCTTCGTCTGGACCCACGACTCCGTCGCCCTCGGCGAAGACGGCCCCACCCACCAGCCGATCGAGCAGCTCGCGACCCTGCGCGCCATCCCCGGACTCGATGTGGTGCGCCCCGGCGACGCCAACGAGGTGTCCTGGGCGTGGAAGACGATCCTCGAGCGCCGCCAGGGACCGGCCGGCATCGTGCTGACCCGCCAGAACATTCCCGTGTTCGAGCGCGGCGAGGGCGACGCCACCGGCGACGTGCTCGCATCCGCCCGAAACGTGGCCCGGGGCGCCTACGTGCTCGCTGAGGCTGCGGGCGGCACACCTGATGTGATCCTGATCGGCACCGGCTCCGAGGTGCAGCTGGCCCTGGCGGCCCGCGAGCAGCTCCAGGCCGAAGGCATCAGCGCGCGCGTCGTGTCGGCCCCCAGCCTCGAATGGTTCCGGGAGCAGAGCGCCGAGTACCGCGAGGCTGTCCTGCCCGCATCGATCACCGCCCGGGTATCCGTCGAGGCGGGCATAGCGTTGACCTGGGACAAGTACGTCGGCGACCGTGGCCGCAGCGTCTCGATCGAGCACTTCGGTGCGTCGGCCGATTACAAGACCCTGTTCCGTGAATTCGGCATCACGACGGATGCCGTCGTCGCCGCCGCCAAGGAATCTCTCGCCGCGCACTGAACCCGCTGCGCCGCGACACCACACACCTGAATACCCTGCATTCCAAGGAGATACGAAATATGACTGAGAACACTCCCCTAGCCGAGCTGTCATTGGCCGGCGTCAGCATTTGGCTGGACGACCTGTCTCGGGAACGCATCGCTTCCGGCGGCCTGGCGAACCTGATCGACACGAAGAACATCGTCGGCGTGACCACCAACCCGACGATCTTCGCCGGCGCCCTCAGCAAGGGCGAGGCGTACGCGGAGCAGGTGGCCGCTCTTGCCGCCGCCGGCACCAGCGTGCACGACGCCGTGTTCGAGATCACCACCGACGATGTGACCGCGGCCAGCGATATCTTCCGCCCGGTTTACGATCGCACCCGCGGCGTCGACGGGCGCGTGTCGATCGAGGTCGAGCCCGGGCTGGCCCACGACGCGGCCGGCACGGTCACGCAGGCCCAGGAACTGTGGGCGAAGGTCAATCGACCCAACGCCATGATTAAGATCCCCGCAACGGTGGAAGGTCTCGAGGCGATCACCGCGACGATCGCCCTCGGCATCAGCGTCAACGTCACCCTGATCTTCAGCCTCGAACGTCACCGCCAGGTCATCAACGCGTACCTGTCCGGCCTGGAGAAGGCCAAGGCGGCCGGCCTCGACCTCAGCGTGATCCACTCCGTTGCGTCGTTCTTCGTCTCGCGGGTCGACACCGAGATCAACACCCGCCTTGAGGTCATCGGGACGACAGCCGCGCTTGCGCTCAAGAGCAAGGCCGGCGTCGCGAACGCCCAGCTCGCCTATCAGGTCTACGAGGAAGCCTTCTCCACCGAACGCGCCCTCGGCCTGATCAGCGCCGGAGCCAACAAGCAACGCCCCCTCTGGGCCTCCACCGGCGTCAAGGACCCCAGCCTCCCCGACACCCTGTATGTGACCAACCTGGTCGCGCCCGAGGTCGTCAACACCATGCCGGAGAAGACCCTCGAGGCCACACTCGACCACGGCGTCATCCCCGCGAACTCCATCACCGGCGCGTACGACGAAGCCAACCTGATTCTCGACGCACTCGCGAACGAGGGTGTCTCGTACAACGACGTCACCCAGGTACTCGAGGCCGAAGGCGTGGCCAAGTTCATCGTCTCGTGGAATGAACTCCTCGAGACCGTGACCGCTGCCCTCGAGACCGCCACGACGACCAAGAACGGGGCCGCACTGTGAGCTTCCACATCTCCGTGAGCGGCGCGGCGGCCGAGGCCGTTCGCACCACCGTCCCGACCCTGGTGGCCGACCTCGTCGCATCCGGGATCACCGCCCTTGACCCGGCCCTCTGGGGCCCCGAAGCCGAAGCCGAAGCCGCGAAGCGACTCGGCTGGACTGAGTCCGTTACGGATTCCCGTCCGCTGGTCGCGGAGATCCTTGCCCTGCGCGACTCCCTGCGGGCCGGCGGAGTCACCCGTATCGCCCTCACCGGCATGGGTGGCTCGTCGTTGGCCCCCGAGGTCATCACCCGCACCGCCGGCGTGAACCTCACCGTGCTCGACTCCACCGACCCCGGTCAGGTCCTCGCGGCCCTCGGCGAGAACTTGGCCGCCACCGCGCTCGTGGTGTCGTCGAAGTCCGGCTCCACGGTCGAGACCGACAGTCAGCGCCGTGTCTTCGAGCGCGCCTTCCGCGAGGCCGGCATTGACCCGGTCGAGCGCATCATCATCGTGACCGACCCTGGCTCCCCCCTCGACGCGGATGCCCGTTCCGTGGGCTACCGAGTCTTCAACGCGGACCCCACGGTCGGTGGACGTTTCTCGGTGTTGACTGCGTTCGGACTCGTTCCGTCCGGCCTTGCCGGCGTGGACATCGCCGAGCTGCTCGACGAGGCCGAGGCCGTTTCGCTTTCCCTTGCCGTGGACACCGCCGAGAACCCGGGGCTCATCCTGGGTGCGGCCATCGCCGCGACCACCCCGCGCCGCGACAAGCTGGCAATCGTCGAGGATGGCACCCACATCGTCGGTTTCGCCGACTGGGCCGAACAGCTGATCGCCGAATCCACCGGCAAACAGGGCATCGGCATCCTTCCCGTCGTGCTCGACCTGGATGCCCCCGAGCTGACCCTGGACCTGCCTGACCTGCAGGTTGTTCGCCTGGTCTCCGACGCCGGCCGCGACGTGTTCTCCGATAACGGCGGACACGACGAGATCCGGATCAGCGGCACCCTCGGCGCGCAGTTCCTCGTCTGGGAGTATGCCACCGCCGTCGCCGGCCGCTTGCTGGGCATCAACCCGTTCGACCAGCCGGATGTCGAGGCCGCCAAAAACGCGACCCGCGGTCTCCTCGACGCCCGTCCCGAACCGGTCCCCGCCGCGTTCATCACGGACGGAATCGAGATCCGCGGCACCGCGCACGTGATCGGCGCCGCCAGCGATCTGCCCTCCGCTATCGATGCCCTGATCGAGGAGCTGGGCACGGACGGCTACATCTCCGTGCAGGCCTACGTCAACCGGCTGGAACTGCCCCAGCTCGCCGAAATCCGTGATCTGCTGGCCGCACTGGCCAAGCGCCCGGTCACGTTCGGCTGGGGACCGCGGTTCCTGCACTCCACCGGCCAGCTGCACAAGGGCGGACCGGCCACCGGAGTGTTCCTGCAGATCCTCACCACCCCGGACGTCGACCTCGACATCCCGGAGCGCCCCTTCACGTTCGGGGAACTAATCCTGGCCCAAGCCAGCGGTGACGCCAGCGTGCTGGCGGACCACGGTCGCCCCGTACTGACGCTGACGCTGACCGACCCGGCCATGAACATCGCCACCCTGTTCGACGCACTGCGCTAACCCGTTCGGCGCCGGCCCGCGGGCCGGCGCCGAACAACGTGCTCGACCGCCACATCTCGAAGGAGCTGCATGTCCCCGGTGGAAATCACCCCGGAGTTCAATCCACTGCGTTCACCAAACGACTACCGTCTGAATCGCATCGCCGGGCCCAGCAGCTTGGTGATCTTCGGCGTCACCGGTGACCTGTCGCGGAAGAAACTCATGCCGGCCGTCTATGACCTCGCCAACCGAGGCCTGCTTCCGCCGGGTTTCGCGCTCGTCGGATTCGCACGCCGCGACTGGACCAACGAGGACTTCATGAAAGTCGTGCACGACTCGGTCAAGGAGTACGCGCGCACCGAGTTCAACGAGGACGTCTGGACTCAGCTGGCCGAGGGCATCCGTTTCGTGCCGGGGTCGTTCGACGACGCCGCGTCGTTCCAACTGCTCAAGGACACCATCGCGCAACTCGATCGGGAGCGCGGGACGATGGGCAACCATGCGTTCTACCTGTCGATCCCGCCGAAGGCATTCCCGCAGGTCACGGAGCAGCTGCGCCGCTCGGGCCTGGCCGATCAGACGGACGGGCAGTGGCGGCGGGTCGTGATCGAGAAGCCGTTCGGCAGTGATCTGCAGACCGCGCGCGAACTCAACGCCGTGGTCGAGTCGGTCTTCCCGCCCGACTCGGTCTTCCGCATCGACCATTACCTGGGCAAGGAGACGGTGCAAAACATTCTGGCCCTCCGCTTCGCGAACCAGTTGTACGAACCGATCTGGAACGCCAACTACGTCGACCACGTGCAGATCACCATGGCCGAGGACATCGGCGTGGGCGGTCGGGCCGGCTACTACGACGGCATCGGCGCAGCCCGGGACGTCATCCAGAACCACCTGCTGCAGCTTCTAGCGCTAACCGCCATGGAGGAACCAATCTCCTTCGACGCTGCCGACCTGCGCACGGAGAAAGAGAAGGTTCTCGCCTCCGTCCGGCTTCCCGACGACCTCGCCCGTGGCACGGCCCGCGGCCAGTATGCCGGCGGTTGGCAGGGCGGCGAGAAGGTCGTGGGGTTTCTGGACGAGGACGGGATGGACCCCGAATCCCTCACCGAAACGTATGCCGCGCTGCGGCTGACCATTGAGAACCGCCGGTGGTCAGGGGTGCCCTTCTACCTGCGTGCGGGCAAGCGTCTGGGCCGCCGGGTCACCGAGATCGCCGTGGTGTTCAAACGAGCTCCCCAGCACCTCTTCGGCAAGGGAAACTCCGCACCGTTGGGCGAGAACGCCCTGGTCATCCGGGTGCAGCCCGACGAAGGCGTCACCATCCGTTTCGGTTCCAAGGTGCCCGGTGCCGGCATGCAGGTGCGCGACGTGACGATGGACTTCGGCTACGGCCACGCCTTCACCGAGGCCAGCCCCGAGGCCTATGAGCGGCTCATCCTCGACGTGCTCCTGGGCGACCCGCCGCTCTTTCCCCGGCACGAGGAGGTCGAGCTGTCGTGGAAGATCCTCGACCCGATCGAGGAGTTCTGGGCGAAGCAGGGCCAGCCCGAGCAATACCGGCCGGGAACCTGGGGTCCGGTCTCGGCCGACGAACTGCTGTCCCGCGACGGCCGACATTGGAGACGCCCATGATCGTCGATCTGCCCAACACGACCACCTCCAAGATCTCCAAGGCCCTGGTGCGCATCCGCGAAGAAGGCGGCGCGGTGGCCCTCGGCCGCGTGCTTACGCTCATCATCGCGTCCACCATGGGCCGCGAGGAGGAGGCCATCGAGGCCGCGAACGACGCGTCCAGGGAACACCCTATGCGCGTGATCGTGCTGTCGACGATGGACCAGGATGACACGGCCTCCCCACTCGCCCCCCGCGTCGACGCGGAAATCCGTGTCGGCGGGGACGCGGGCGCCAGCGAGGTCATCGTGCTGCGCGCCTACGGTGAGGCCGCCAGCGACCCGGAAAGCCTAGTCACCGGTCTGCTCCTGCCCGACGCCCCCGTCGTGGCCTGGTGGCCCGGTGTGGCGCCCACTGTGCCAGCGGATTCGCCCCTCGGGCGCATCGCCCACCGGCGCATCACGGATGCTTCCGCGCAGCCCGACCCGCAGGCCGCGCTTCATCACCTCTGCGGTTCATACCGTCCCGGCGACACGGACTTCGCCTGGACCCGCCTCACCCTCTGGCGCGCCCAGCTGGCGGCGGTCCTCGACCAGCCGCCCTACCTGCCTGTGACCGCCGTGCAGGTCACCGGTGCCGCGGACTCGCCGTCCACGACACTCCTCGCCGCCTGGCTCGCTCTGCAGCTGCAGGTCTCGGTGGACTACGAGTTCACTACGGGGCCGCTGTCCCACGGCATCCGGAGTGTGCACCTGACGCGCTCCGCCGGGCTCATCTCGCTCGAACGAGAAGTGCCCGACATCGCCAGACTCACCCAGCCCGGCCAGCCCGTTCAGGACCTCACCCTCAAGCGGCGGAGCCTGCGGGACTGCCTCAGCGACGAGCTGCGCCGCCTCGACCCCGATGAGCTGTATGGTGAGGTCATCACGCGCGGCCTACCGCACCTTGACGATGTGGTCGCAGAACACAACGAAGGACGACCGTGACCAACGAACGACGCGTACTTGTGCACACCGATCGCGCGGCCCTGGCCGCCTCGGTGGCGGCCCGATTCATCACAACGACCGTGGACCTCCTGCACGAACAGGGAGAAGTCAACGTGGTCCTGGCCGGCGGCAGCGTCGCGATCGAGGTCTTGGAAGCTGTCAACGCCTCCGCGGCCCGCGACACCATCGACTGGGGCCTGGTCACGTTCTGGTGGGGTGACGAGCGCTGGGTGCCCAAGGAGCACCCCGACCGCAACGAGCGCCAGGCTCGCACCGCGCTACTCGACCACATCCAGATCCCGGAGGCGAACATCCACCCCTTCGCCGCCTCGGACGAAGGAGTCGACCTCGACACCGCAGTCGAGAGCTACGCCGCGTTGCTCGAGTCCGCCTCGATCGAGGGAACCGACCTGCCGCGCTTCGACATCACCTTCCTCGGCGTCGGGCCGGACGGCCACGTCGCCTCCCTATTCCCGCACCAGGCCGGCATCCGCGAACATAGCAAGAGCGTGCTCGCCGTGCGCAACTCTCCCAAGCCCCCGGCGGAGCGGCTCAGCCTCAGCCGACCGGCCCTGAACTCCTCACGGTGCGTGTGGATGGTGCTGGCCGGGCCGGACAAGGCATCGGCGCTCGGTCTCGCCCTAGCCGGCGCCAGCCGCGACGAAGTGCCCGTGGCGGGCATCAAGGGCCGCCGGTACACGAACTTCTTCGTCGACCGGGAGGCCGCTGCGGAGGTCCCCGAGAACCTCACCGCGTCGACGTTCTAGAACAGTCACCCGCTCGGGCAGACCCGCACACCGAGAAAGGCCCCGACCGGAGTCGGGGCCTTTCTCAGTGAACGACAGGCGTGCGCGTCCAAACGTCAGTTCGTCGCGGACAGCTTGCCCCGGCGCACGCGCAACTGCTCCAACGCTTCTTCGAGGAGCGATTCTGCCTCTTCCTCGGTGCGGCGTTCCTTCACGTAGGCAAGGTGCGTCTTGTACGGTTCAAGCTTGACCACCGACGGCGGGTTCTCTTTGTCCCGCCCGGCCGGGAGCCCCGACGACGGGCAGTCGATGGTCACCGGAATCTCGTCATCGGGGAGGTTTGCCGCGAAGTAACGCACGGTCTCGTTGCCGAGGGCGTCCCAGTAGGACACCTTGATGCGGTCCGCGTGAAAACCGCGGTCCTGCTCGCCCATGGGGCCGGCACCGACCCGGGATCCTCTGATTGCGCTGCCACCAGATGCCATTATGTTCCTCCGCTTGAAAAGGGCGTTGTAGCCGATTGACCGGTTGAGCTAGAGCTCGTCGAAACTGTGAAACGGGAGGCTAAAGCCCCGTGTCGAACTTGGTGAGGAGTCCCAGGATTACGATGCAGGTAATCCAGAGCAACCCCAGGATGACGGTGATGCGGTTGAGGTTGCGTTCCGCCACACCGGACGCACCGAGGTTGGAAGTGACACCTCCGCCGAACATGTCGGACAGACCGCCACCACGCCCCTTGTGAAGCAAAATGAGCATGGTCAACAGGAGACTCGTAATTCCGAGCAACACCTGCAGCACAACCTGGAGAATCTCCACGCAAAAACCTTTCACAGTGCGATGGGCCCAAAAAGCCCATCAAGATCAGTGATAATCATAGCCTGACTCACGAACCAGCCCACCGACCCCCTGTTGGGGGCCGATGGGCTGCTTCGAGGCCTGCTGCCGAGTTGAGACAGCAGATGTGGTGCAGTTGTCTTGTTACAGACCGACCTGCTGCTGGAACCGGACGATGCTCGAGAATTCGTCGATATCCAGGCTGGCGCCGCCCACCAGGGCGCCGTCCACGTTCGGCTCACGCATGAAGCCCGCGATATTCGAACCCTTCACGGAACCGCCGTACAGGATACGGGTCTTGTCGGCCACATCCTGGCCCAGCGTCTCCGTGAGCACGAGACGCAGTTGCGCCGCCACCTGCTCGGCCTGCTCCGGCGTTGCCGCCTTGCCGGAACCGATCGCCCAGACGGGCTCGTAGGCGACGACGAAGTCGGCCGCGTTGGTCACGCCGGCCAGGGCCGCGCGCAACTGGGCGACCGGTACGGCGCTCGGGCCGTGCAATTCCAGGTCCGCGGCAGACTCGCCGACGCAGATGATCGGAACCAGGTTGTGCTTGAGCGCTGCCGTGACCTTCGCCGAGACGATCTCGTCAGTCTCGGCGTGCAGTGTGCGGCGCTCGGAGTGACCGATCAACACATACTTGCACTCGAGCTGCGCGAGGAACGCGCCGGAGATTTCACCGGTGAACGCGCCCGAATCCTGGGCCGACACGTCCTGGCCGCCGAAGACGATCGGGAGCTTGTCAGCGGAGACGAGCGTCTGCACGGAGCGGAGGTCGGTAAACGGTGGGAACACCGCGACCTCGACCGCTGCGACATCGTGCTTCGCATCCTTGAGATTCCAGGCGAGTTTCTGGACGAACGCGATGGCCTGGAGGTGGTCCAGGTTCATCTTCCAGTTTCCGGCAATCAGCGGAGTGCGTCGTGGGTGTTCGTTTACTGCCATCCGAGGACCTCCAGTCCTGGCAGGCGCTTACCCTCGAGGAACTCGAGGCTCGCGCCGCCGCCGGTAGAAATGTGACCGAACTGGTCATCGGTGAAACCGAGGATGCGCACGGCCGCGGCCGAATCTCCACCACCGACGACACTCAGGCCGTCGACCTCGGTCAGCGCGCCGGCCACCGCACGGGTGCCCTCCGCGAACGGCGCCAACTCGAACACGCCCATCGGGCCGTTCCAGAAGACCGTCTTCGACGACCGGATGATGTCGGCGAACGCCGCACCGGTCTCCGGTCCGATGTCCAGACCGAGACCGGAGGCACCGAACGTGGTGCTCTCGATCGCGTCGGCCGGGGTGACCCCCACTTCGGCGTCTGCCCCAAACTTGGAGGCAACGACGATATCCGTCGGCAGCACGATCCGCACGCCCAGTCGCTCCGCTTCCTGAAGGTAACCGCGAACGGTTTCGATCTGGTCGGCCTCCAGCAGGCTTGCGCCCACCTTGTGGCCCTGAGCGGCGAGGAACGTGTACGCCATGCCGCCGCCGATGAGCAGCGAGTTGACGCGGGGCAGCAGGTGCCCGATGACGCCGAGCTTGTCGGACACCTTCGAGCCGCCCAGCACGACCGCGTACGGCGCTTCGGGCTTCTCGGTGAGGCGGTCCAGGACTTCGAGCTCAGCGGCGATCAGGAGGCCGGCCGCGCTGGGAAGGATCCCGGCGAGGTCGTACACACTGGCCTGCTTGCGGTGCACGACGCCAAAGCCATCCGAGACGAGCACATCGCCCAGAGCGGAAAGCTCCGTGGCGAAGGCGCCGCGCTCGGCGTCGTCCTTGGCGGTCTCCCCCGCGTTGAAGCGGAGGTTCTCGAGAACAACCACGTCACCGTCGGTGAGGGCGGCAACGGCAGCCTGAGCCGACGCCCCGACCGTGTCCGTGGCGAATGCCACGTCCGCGCCCAGGAGCTCGCCGAGACGGTCGGCAACGGGAGCCAGGCTGTACTTGGCTTCCGGTGCGCCCTTCGGGCGACCGAGGTGCGACACGATCACAACTCGCGCGCCCTGCTCGATGAGGGCCTTGATGGTGGGCAAGGATGCCCGGACACGCCCATCGTCGGTGATCTGACCGTCTTGCAACGGCACATTCAGGTCACAACGGACGATGACGCGCTTTCCGCCGAGCTGCCCCAGTGAATCAATAGTACGCAGCGTCACTGCGGACTCCGTTAGAGGCTCTTGGCGACGAGCGCAGTGAGGTCAACCATGCGGTTGGAGTAGCCCCATTCGTTGTCGTACCATGCGGACAGTTTGACCTGGTCGCCGATGACGCGAAGCAGGCCGGCATCGAAGATCGAGGAGTGCGGGTCGGTGACGATGTCACTGGAGACGATCTCGTCTTCCGTGTACATGAGGATGCCCTTGAGGGGACCCTCGGCGGCAGCCTTGTACGCGGCCTTGATGGCCTCGACGGTGACGGGACGCTCGGCAACGACGGTGAGGTCGGTGATGGAGCCGGTGGGAACCGGAACGCGCAGCGCGAAGCCGTCAAGCTTGCCCTTGAGCTCCGGCAGAACCAGGCCGAGGGCCTTGGCGGCACCGGTCGTGGTCGGAATGATGTTCAGAGCGGCCGCGCGGGCACGACGCAGGTCAGAGTGCGGGCCGTCCTGCAGGTTCTGGTCGGCCGTGTACGCGTGGATCGTGGTCATCAGGCCGTGCTTGATGCCGAAGTTGTCGTTGAACACCTTCGCGAGGGGCGCGAGGCAGTTCGTGGTGCACGACGCGTTGGAGATGATGTCGAACTTGGCCGGGTCGTAGTCTGCCTCATTGACGCCCATGACGATGGTTGCCGCCTCGCCGGAGGCAGGAGCGGAAACGATGACCTTCTTGGCACCGGCGGTGATGTGCTTGCGCGCATCCTCAGCCTTGGTAAAGCGTCCGGTGGATTCGATCACAATGTCGACGCCCAGGGCTGCCCAGGGCAGGTTGGCGGGGTCGCGCTCGGCAAGAACCTTAATCGGCTTGCCGTTGACGAGGATGGTGTCTCCATCGACCTCGACGGTGGCGGGAAGGCGACCGGTGATGGAGTCATATTTAAGAAGGTGAGCCAGCGTCTTCGCCTCGGTGAGGTCGTTCACGGCGACGATCTCGATGTCGCTGCCCTGGGCCAGGGCGGCGCGAAGATAATTACGGCCAATGCGGCCAAATCCGTTAATACCAATCTTTACAGACACGAATGTCTCCTATTCTCGTGCGCCGAGGCGCGTTGTGGTGGGTGAATCGGACGGGCTGCGGGCCCCCGTGGGGGCCCCTCCTCTCAGGAAAGGAGCAGCAGTCCGGTGGTCTTTTCGCGTGCGATGGTGAAGCGTTCCTGGACGTTGGCCCAGTTGACGATGTTCCAGAACGCCTTCACATAGTCCGCACGAACGTTGCGGTAGTCGAGGTAGTACGCGTGCTCCCAGACGTCGAGCATCAGCACCGGAATCGTGCCGGCCGCAAAGTTGGCCTGCTGGTCGAAGAACTGCTGAATGATCAGGCGCTGGCCGATCGAGTCCCAGGCGAGAACCGCCCAGCCGGAGCCTTGTACGCCAAGGGCCACGGCCGCGAAGTGGGCCTGGAACTTGTCGAAGGAACCGAAGTTGTCCTCGATTGCGCTAGCCAGGTCACCAGTGGGCTTGTCTCCGCCATCGGGCGACAGGTTGGTCCAGAAGATCGAGTGGTTGACGTGGCCGCCCAGGTTGAACGCGAGGTCCTTCTCGAGCTTGTTCACAAAGGTGAGGTTGCCGCTGTCGCGAGCCTCGGCCAGCTGGGCCAGGGCTGTGTTGGCCCCGGTGACGTAGGCCTGGTGGTGCTTTCCGTGATGGAGTTCCATGATGGTGCCGCTGATACTCGGCGCAAGAGCCGAGTAGTCGTAGGCCAGAGCCGGAAGTGTGTATTCAGCCAAGGTGCATCTCCTCTGTAGTTGTCGGCGCGAAACGCTCCGCCACCCGTTCGTGAGCAACCATTCCAGTCTACTCAGGATGCGCTGTGGCTGTGACGAACGTGGATGAACGCTGAACGCCGGGCAGGTCAGACGTCATCGAGGTCGGCCGGGAGGTTCGCGTCCGTGCCCGGGATGCCCAGGTCGGCGGCCTTCTTGTCGGCCATGGCCAGCAGGCGACGGATGCGGCCGGCGACGGCATCCTTCGTCATGGGCGGGTCCGCGTGGTGACCGAGCTCGTCGAGGCTGGAGTCGCGGAAGGAGAGGCGCAGCTCGCCCGCATACCGGAGGTGCTCCGGGATCTCCTCGTCAAGGATTTCCATGGCGCGCTGCACGCGCGCGCACGCGGCCACCGCGGCCTGAGCGGAGCGGCGCAGGTTCGCGTCGTCGAAGTTGACCAGTCGGTTCGCAGTCGCGCGCACTTCCCGACGCTGGCGGAGGGCCTCCCAGTTGAGCACGGTCTCCTGCGCCCCCATCTGCACGAGCATGGCGCCGATGGCGTCGCCGTCGCGGATGACGACCCGGTGCACGCCCCGAACCTCACGCGCCTTGGCGACGACTCCGAGGCGGCCGGCGGCTCCCACGAGGGCCATGGCAGATTCGTTCCCGGGGCAGGTGACCTCCAGCGCCGCCGAACGACCCGGGTCGGTCAACGAGCCGTGGGCGAGGAAGGCTCCACGCCAGACAGCGGCGATCTCTTCCTTCGAGCCCGTGGTGAGCCGGTTCGGCAGACCGCGAATCGGGCGCCGTCTCGCGTCGAGCAGCCCGGTCTGGCGCGCGAGGGTTTCGCCGCCGTCAAGCACTCGCACCAGGTAGTGGCTGGCGCGCCTTAGGCCGGCGGCGGGGATCACGGTCACGTCGCTGCGCACGCCGTAGAGCTCGGCGAGATCTTTGCGCACCCTCCTGGCGAGGAGAGGGGTGTCGAGCTCTGACTCGATGGCGATCCGGCCGGAAATCATGTGCAGTCCGCCGGAGAAGCGGAGAATGGTGGCCAGTTCCGCTGCACGCACCGTGGTCTTTGAAATTTCGACGCGAGCAAGCTCGTCTTTGACGTCGGCGGTGAGTGCCAATCGCTTGTCCATTCTGTCGTCCTGGCCTGATGTGGGGCCGAGTTGTAGTCGTTCTGGCCGGAGTGGGCGTCTGCTGGATGCAGTCGCCCGTGACCGGGTTATTCCCGTCCGAGGTCGCGGTTCTTGACGCTGACCGCGACACCGGGGAAGTCCTTGACCAGGGCCGCGATTTCCGCGGCCATGGCGACCGAGCGGTGCTTGCCGCCCGTGCACCCGACCGCGATGGTCGCGTGGCGTTTGTTCTCCCGCTGGTACCCCGCGAGGACCGGTTCCAGGGCCGCCGCGTAGTGCGAGATGAACTCCCGCGCCCCGGTCTGGGCGAGAACAAAATCCCGCACCTCGGAGTCTTGGCCGTTGTGGCTGCGCAGTTCGGGAACCCAGAACGGGTTGGGAAGGAAACGCACGTCGGCGACCATGTCGACGTCGGTGGGAAGGCCGTACTTGAAGCCGAAACTCATCAGCGTGACGTGCACCCCGGCGGCGTCCTCGGCGGCGAAGCGGTCCGAGATCGACGTGGCCAGCTGGTGGATGTTGAGATCGGAGGTGTCGATGACGAGGTCGCAGGACTCGCGCACGGCGCTGAGCTTGACGCGCTCGGCCGCGATGCCGTCAAGGATCGTGCCGTCGCCCTGCAGCGGATGCGGTCGTCGCACGGATTCGAACCGTCGCACGAGCACGTCGTCGCGGGCTTCGAGGAAAATGACCCGTACCTGGGACGTCTTGCGCAGCGAGTGCAGGATCTCCTGGAAATCGGTGAAGAAGTCTCGGCCGCGGATATCGACCACGGCAGCGATCTTCGGCAGGCTGGTGCCGGCCCGGCCGACCAGTTCGGCCAGCGGGCGCAGCATCTGCGGCGGAAGGTTGTCGACGACGTACCAGCCCAGGTCTTCCAGCGCGTTGGCCACGGTGGAGCGGCCTGCGCCGGACATCCCCGTCACGATAAGCATTTCCTGCCTGTCGTTCTCCGTTGTCATTCTGGACTGCGCCTTCGATCGGGTGGAACCTAAGTGTCCAGCCTACCGATCAGCCGGACCGTTCAGGCGCGCAAGTGGCGATGAATCGCCTCGGCCAGCACCGGACCGATGCCGCGAACGTCGGCAATCGCCTCCGCCGGCTCCTCCTTGAGCCGGGTGACGGAGCCGAAATGCTGCAGGAGCACCTTGACTCTGGCCGGGCCGAGACCGGGGACCTCGTTCAGCACCGACGTGATGTCCCGCTTCCTTCTCGAGCGCTGGTGCATGATCGCGAACCGGTGAGCCTCGTCGCGGATGCGCTGGATCAGGAACAGGGCGTCACTGTTGCGCGGCAGGATCACCGGGTAGTCGGAGTCCGGCAACCAGATTTCCTCGAGCCGCTTCGCGATTCCGCACAGCTGGATACCGGTGACGCCGGATTCGCGCAGCGCCCGCGCCGCCGCGGCCACCTGAGGCTGGCCGCCGTCGACGATGAGCAGGTTCGGCTGGTACCGGAACTTCTTGCGCGTCACCGTGGCATCGGCCTCGCTCTCCGGCGCCGCTTCCTCGTCGGGGATCAGGTAGGCCAGGCGGCGGGTAAGCGTGCGGTAGATGGAGTCCGTGTCATCCGTGGACTCGGGAATGCTGAACCGGCGGTACTCGTCGGTTCGCGGCAACCCGTCTTCGAACACCACCATGGAGGCGACGATGTTGGTGCCGCTCAGGTGCGAGACGTCGTAGCATTCCATCCTGAGCGGCGCGGAGGGCATCTCCAACGCCTCCTGGATGTCTTCGAGGGCCTTGGACCGGGCGACGAAGTCGGAGCTCCGCCGGGTCTTGTAGAGCATCAAGGCATGCTTGGCGTTCTGGGTCGCCGTGGCGAGCAGGGCGGCCTTCTCGCCCCGCTGGGCAGCGACAAGCCGGACCTTGCGTTTGCCGACGCCGGCCAGCCAGGTTTCCAGCGCCGCGGCGTCGTAGGGCAACTCCGGCACAACGATCTCCCGCGGAGGCACGGCTCCGGAGCCGTAGGCCGTCAGCATGATCGAGTCGATCAGGTCGCTCGTCGTGAGGTCCAGTTCCTTGTCGACCATCCAGCCGCGCACACCGCGGATGCGGCCGCCCCGCACGATGAACAACTGCACCGCCGCGGCGAGTTCATCCTGGTCGATGGCGAACAGGTCGATGTCGACGCTGTCGCGGAGCACGACGGCGCTCTTCTCCAGAACGGCGTTCAGCGCCCGCACCTGGTCGCGCCGTTTGGCGGCGACCTCGTAGTTCTGGCCCACCGCGGCATCCTTCATCTCCGCGGTCAGCTGGTTGATCAGCTTGCGATCCTGGCTGCCCATGAAGCTGACGAACTCATTTACGATCACCCGGTGCTCCTCGATGGAGACCAGGCCGGAGCAGGGGCCGAAGCACCGCCCGATCTGCCCGCCGAAGCAGGGCTTGCCGGACTGAATGGCCCGTTTGTAGTTGGCGTTGTTGCAGGTGCGGATGGGGAAGGCTTTGAGCATCAGCTCGATTGTCTCGTGCACGGCCCAGACCTTCGGGTACGGTCCGAAATACCGGGCGCCGCGGATGCCGGTGGTGCGGGTGACGAGAGCCCGCGGCGCCTCGTCGGCGAGGGTCACCGCGAGGTACGGGTAGGACTTGTCGTCCTTGAACCGCACGTTGAAGGGCGGGTCGAACTCGTTGATCCAGGTCCACTCCAGCTGGAGGGCCTCGACCTCGGTGCCGACGACCGTCCACTCAACCGAGCTGGCCGTGGTGACCATGCGCCGGGTGCGCTCATGCAGGCTGCTCAGCGGGGCGAAGTAGTTCGCGAGCCGCGCCCGCAGGTTCTTGGCCTTGCCGACATAGAGTACCCGCCCGGTTTCGTCACGAAATCGGTACACCCCGGGACTCGTGGGGATCTCGCCCGTCTTGGGGCGATAGCTCAGCGCATCGGACATGATGGTTCCTGAGGCGGTCAGTGTGCCGCCAGGATCTCCTTCAGGAACACGCCCGTGTGGCTCTTCTTCACGGTGGCGACGTGCTCCGGGGTTCCGGTGGCAAGCACGCGGCCCCCGCCGGAGCCGCCCTCGGGACCAAGGTCGATCACCCAGTCGGCGGATTTTATCACGTCGAGGTTGTGCTCGATCACGATTACGGTGTTGCCCTTGTCGACCAGGCTGTTCAGCACAAGCAGCAGTTTGCGCACGTCTTCGAAGTGCAGGCCGGTCGTGGGCTCGTCGAGCACGTACACGCTGCGGCCATTGGACCGGCGCTGCAGCTCGGTGGCCAGCTTGACGCGCTGGGCCTCGCCGCCGGACAGCGTCGTGGCGCTCTGGCCGAGGCGCACGTAGCCGAGGCCGACCTCGACGAGGGTGTTCAGGAACCGGTGGATGGACGAGATCGCCTCGAAGAAATCGGCGGCCTCGCTGATCGGCATGTCCAGCACCTCGGCGATGCTTTTGCCCTTGTAGTGCACGGTGAGGGTGTCGCGGTTGTAGCGCGCTCCCCCGCAGACCTCGCAGGCAACGTAGACGTCGGGCAAGAAGTTCATCTCGATTTTGATCGTGCCGTCGCCGGAGCAGGCTTCGCAGCGGCCGCCCTTGACGTTGAAGCTGAACCGGCCGGGCAGGTAGCCGCGCGCCTTAGCCTCGATCGTCTCGGAGAAGAGGGTGCGGATCTTGTCGAAGACGCCGGTGTAGGTGGCAGGGTTGGAGCGCGGCGTGCGCCCGATCGGGGCTTGGTCGACGTGGATGACCTTATCGAGCTGCTCGAGCCCGGTGACGCGAGTGTGCCGGCCGGGGAGTTTGCGGGCGCCGTTGAGCCGGTTGGCCAGTACCCGGTACAGGATGTCGTTGACGAGAGACGACTTGCCCGATCCGCTGACGCCGGTCACGGCCGTGAACGTGCCGAGCGGGAAGCTGACCGACACCTTCTTGAGATTGTTGGCCTCCGCGCCGATAACCGAGATTTCGCGCGCCGGGTCGATCTCGCGCCGGGTGGCCGGGGTCGGGATGGATCTGCGGCCGGCAAGGTAGTCCCCGGTCAGCGACTCCGTGTTGGTGAGCAGGTCGGCGTAGGAACCGGAATGCACGACATGGCCGCCGTTGACGCCGGCGCCCGGGCCGATGTCCACGACCCAGTCGGCCGTCTTGATGGTGTCTTCGTCGTGCTCAACCACGATCAGGGTGTTCCCGAGGTCGCGCAGGGTAACCAGGGTCTCGATCAGCCGTCGGTTGTCGCGCTGGTGCAGGCCGATGCTCGGTTCGTCGAGCACGTACAGCACCCCGGTCAGGCCGGACCCGATCTGGGTGGCCAGACGGATGCGCTGCGCCTCGCCGCCGGACAGGGTCGCCGCGGCCCGGGCCAGATTGAGGTAGTTCAGGCCAACGCGGATCAGGAAGTCCAGGCGCGCCTTGATCTCTCGCAGCACCTGCGCGGCGATGACGGCCTCCCGGTCGGTCAGCTCGAGCTTGTTCATGAAATCGCGGGCGTCGGTGAGACTGAGGTTGCAGACATCAGCGATGCTGGCCCCGTGCACGAGCACGGCGAGGACCTCGGGCTTGAGCCGGGTTCCGGAGCAGACGGGGCAGTCGACTTCGCGCAGGTATTCTCCCCAGCGGGCGCGCTGGGTGTCGGACTCCGCCTGCAGGTACTGACGTTCAATGTAGGGCACGACGCCCTCGAAGCCGGAGGTGTAGCTCATCTCCCGGCCGTAGCGGTTCTTCCACTTCACCTTGACCTCGAAGTTGTCGCCGCGCAGAACGGCGTCCTGCACCTCGGCGGGCAGTTCGCCCCACGGGGTGTCGAGGGAGAAGTCCAGGTCACGGGCGAGCCCGTCGAGGAGCTTCTCGTAGTACTGGAACAGTCCCTTGCCCTGCGTGGTCCAGGGCAGCACGACGCCGTCCGCGATGCTGAGCTCGGGGTCGCCGAGAAGCAGGTCTGCGTCGACCGACATGCGCGTGCCGAGCCCGGAGCACTCAGGGCAGGAGCCGAAGGGCGCGTTGAAGGAGAATGTGCGCGGCTCGATCTCGGTGAGCTGCACGGGGTGGTTGTTGGGACAGGAGAGCTTCTCCGAGTAGCTTTGCCAGGCCTCGTCGCCCTCCCGGTCGACGTAGTTGATCTGCACGATGCCATCGGTCAGCTTGAGCGCCGTCTCAAGGGAGTCCGTGAGCCGGCTCAGCAGGTCGGGGCCGGCGACCAGACGGTCGATGACCACGAAGATGTCGTGTTTGAGTTGCTTCTTCAGAACGGGCGGCTCGTTGAGCTGGATCGGGGTGCCGTCGACGATGGCGCGGGAATAACCGCCCGCTGCCAGTTCCTTGAACAGGTCGACGAACTCGCCCTTTTTTTGGGATACGACCGGGCTGAGCACCTGGTAACGGACGCCCTCATCGAGTCCCATCAGCTGGTCGGCGATCTGCTGCACGGTCTGTGCCTGGATGACCTCGCCGCAGACGGCGCAGTGCGGCACACCGATGCGCGCCCAGAGCAGCCGCATGTAGTCGTAGACCTCGGTGATGGTGCCCACGGTCGACCGAGGGTTGCGGTTGGTCGATCTCTGGTCGATGGAGACGGCAGGGCTCAGGCCCTCGATGAAGTCGACGTCGGGTCGGTCGACCTGGCCCAGGAACTGCCTGGCGTACGCGGACAGCGATTCGACGTAGCGCCGCTGGCCCTCCGCGAAGATGGTGTCGAACGCGAGCGAAGACTTGCCCGAGCCGGACAGCCCCGTGAAGACGACGAGCGAATCGCGCGGAATCTCGAGGTCCACGTTGTGCAGGTTGTGCACACGGGCGCCACGAACGTTGAGTTTTGATCCGGTCTCTACCTTGGAAATTGACACCATTCGATTCTATGCAGCGTCACGCGTCCAACCCTGCGAATCAGCACGCCCTGAGCGAACAAATGTTCGAAGTCTACCCAGCCAGTCCAATCATCCGATCAGATGTGGCCGGCCTTCTCCATCTGGCGCAGCTCACGCTTCAGCTCGGATACCTCGTCGCGGAGCCGGGCCGCGAGCTCGAACTTGAGCTCCCCCGCCGCCTCGAGCATCTGGCCGTTCAGGTCGGCGATAATCGACTCAAGGTCGTTCGCGCCGTTCGCGGCCAGTCCCTGCCGGCGCGGTGTCGCCGCGACGCCCTTGCGGCGGGTGTCGCGGCCGGCCAAAAGCTCGGCGGTGTCCGCCTCTTCCCGAGCGAGAACCTCAGTGATGTCAGCGATCCGTTTGCGCAGCGGGGTGGGATCGATGCCGTGAAGGGTGTTGTAGGCCACCTGCTTCTCGCGGCGGCGGTCGGTCTCGTCGATCGCGCGCTCCATCGAGGCTGTGAGCCGGTCGGCGTACATATGCACCTCGCCGGAGACGTTGCGGGCCGCGCGGCCGATGGTCTGGATCAGCGAGGTCGCCGAACGGAGGAAGCCCTCCTTGTCGGCGTCGAGGATGGCGACAAGCGACACCTCGGGCAGGTCGAGCCCCTCGCGGAGCAGGTTGATGCCCACGAGGACGTCGTAGACGCCGGCCCGCAGCTCAGTGAGGAGTTCGACGCGACGGAGCGTGTCGACATCCGAGTGCAGGTACCGCACCCGCACGCCGGCCTCGGTGAGGAAGTCAGTGAGTTCCTCGGACATCTTCTTGGTGAGCGTGGTGACCAAGACGCGTTCGTTGCGGTCGACGCGCTTGTGGATTTCCTCGAGAAGGTCGTCGATCTGGCCCTTACTGGGCTTGACGATGATCTGCGGGTCGATCAGCCCGGTGGGACGGATGATCTGTTCAACGATGCCGTCGGCGATGCCCAACTCGTACTTGCCGGGGGTGGCGGAGAGGTAGACGGTCTGGCCGACGCGCCCCTTGAACTCCCCGAATTTGAGCGGTCGGTTGTCGAGGGCGCTCGGGAGCCGGAACCCGTGATCGACGAGTGTGCGCTTGCGCGAGGAGTCGCCCTCGTACATGGCGCCGATCTGCGGCACCGTGACGTGGGACTCGTCGATGACCATCAGGAAGTCGTCAGGAAAATAGTCGAGCAGGCAATGCGGCGCCTCCCCCGGTTGCCGCTGGTCGATGTGCCGGGAATAGTTCTCGATGCCGGAGCAGAAACCGATCTGCTCCATCATCTCCAGGTCAAACTGCGTGCGCATGCGCAGGCGCTGGGCCTCGAGCAGTTTGCCCCCGCGCTCCAGCTGTTCAAGCCGTTCGGCGAGCTCCTCCTGAATGGTGCCGATGGCGCGCTCCATCACGTCCGTGCTGGCCACGTAGTGCGAGCCGGGGAAGACGGCAACGGAGTCGAGCTTCCTCACGATGTCGCCGGTGAGCGGATGCAGGCTGTAGAGCGCCTCGATCTCGTCGCCGAACATCTCGATGCGGATGGCGAGTTCTTCGTACATCGGGATGATCTCGATGGTGTCGCCGCGCACCCGAAAGTGGCCGCGGGAGAAGTCGATGTCGTTGCGCTGGTACTGCATGGCAACGAACTTGCGGATCAGCCAGTCCCGGTTGACCTGTTGACCGACCTGGAGAGCGACCATGGCCTCGAGGTAGCCTTCGGGCGTGCCGAGGCCGTAAATGCAGGAGACCGTGGAGACCACGATGACGTCGCGCCGGCTGAGCAGGGAGTTCGTGGTGGAGTGCCGTAGGCGCTCGACCTCCGCGTTGATCGAGGAGTCCTTCTCGATAAAGGTGTCGGTCTGGGGCACATAGGCCTCGGGCTGGTAGTAGTCGTAATACGACACGAAATACTCGACGGCATTGTTGGGCATCAGCTCACGGAATTCGTTCACGAGCTGCGCGGCGAGGGTCTTGTTATGGGCGAGCACCAGGGTCGGCCGCTGCACCTGTTCGATCAGCCAGGCCGTGGTCGCCGATTTGCCCGTTCCGGTGGCGCCGAGCAGCACGATGTCGGTCTCTCCGGCGTTGATGCGGCCGGCCAGCTCGGCGATCGCTGTGGGCTGGTCGCCGCTCGGCGTGTACTCGCTCACCACCTCGAACGGATTAACAGAGCGCGTGGGTTCCATGCTCGTCAGTCTACGGAGCGCCTCTGACAATGCGCTGCTGACCCTGACCCCGCACCTGGTCCCACAGCACGTCGACCTGCTCCAGGGTCTGCTCAAGAGTGCCGCCCGTGTCGATGACGACGTCGGCGATCCTGTGACGGTCGGCGTCACTGGCCTGGGCGCGGATCCGGCGCTCCGCTTCGCCGACATCCATCGCCCGCAGCTCCACCATGCGGCGCACCCGGGTCGGCTCGTCGGCCTGGGTGACGACGACGAGGTCGAAAGGATGGTCGACGCCTGCCTCCACCAGCAGGGGCACGTCGTACACGACGATCGCGTTGCGGTCGGCATCTTCCGCCTCGCGGATCAGTGCGTTCGAGCGCGCGCGCACCTCGGGGTGCACGATCGCGTTGAGGCGGTCCAACGCCTCCGGGTCGCGGAACACGACCGCGCCGAGCGCCACCCGGTTCAGGCTGCCGTCGGGCAGCAGCACCGCGTCACCGAAAGCATCCGCGATCTTGACAAGCCCCGGGGTGGCGGGCCCGACCACGACCCGCGCGAGTTGGTCGGCGTCGATGTGCACGGCCCCGTGCTGCACTAGCCGCCGCGCGACGGTGCTTTTTCCGGATGCGATCCCGCCGGTCAGTCCAATCAAGTACACACTTGCCATGCTAACGGCCCTCAATGGACGAACCGGCATCCGCCGGCGAAGCGAAAAAAGGCCGCACCCCGGAGGGTGCGGCCTTCAGTCAGCTCGGTGCTAGTTGGAGCTGGAGAGCTTCTCGCGCAGTGCTGCGAGGGCCTCGTCGTCCGCGAGCGTGCCGGCGCCGGCCGTCTCGTTCGAGAAGGTGTTGCCTGCGGCGGACGGGACATCGCTGACGGCGGTGATCTCGTCGTTCGCGGAGGCAACCTGCTTCTTGTGGGCTTCCCAGCGAGCCTGGGCTGCAGCGTAGTCCTGCTCCCACTTCTCGCGCTGGGTCTCGAAGCCTTCGCGCCACTCGTTGGTCTCCGGGTCGAAGCCCTCGGGGTACTTGTAGTTGCCCTGGTCGTCGTACTCGGTGAGCATTCCGTAGAGCGCCGGGTCGAACTCGGTGCCCTCGGGGTCGACACCGTCGTTGGCCTGCTTGAGGCTCAGCGAGATGCGGCGACGCTCGAGGTCGATGTCGATGACCTTGACGAAGACCTCGTCGCCGACCGACACGACCTGCTCGGCGAGCTCGACGTGCTTGCCGGAGAGCTCGGAGATGTGAACGAGTCCCTCGATGCCCTCGGCAACGCGAACGAACGCGCCGAACGGAACGAGCTTGGTGACCTTACCCGGTGCAACCTGGCCGATGGCGTGGGTGCGAGCAAAGACCTGCCACGGGTCTTCCTGCGTGGCCTTGAGGGAGAGCGACACGCGCTCGCGCTCGAGGTCGACCTCAAGGATCTCGACGGTGACTTCCTGGCCAACCTCGACGACCTCGCTGGCGTGCTCGATGTGCTTCCAGCTGAGCTCGGAGACGTGAACCAGACCGTCAACGCCACCCAGATCGACGAACGCACCGAAGTTGACGATCGACGAGACAACACCCTTGCGGACCTGTCCCTTCTGAAGGTTGTTGAGGAACGTGGTGCGGCTCTCGGACTGAGTCTGCTCGAGCAGCGCACGACGGGACAGCACGACGTTGTTGCGGTTCTTGTCGAGTTCGAGGATCTTGGCCTCGATCTCCTGGCCCAGGTACGGGGTCAGGTCGCGAACACGGCGCAACTCGATGAGCGAGGCCGGGAGGAACCCACGGAGTCCGATGTCCACGATGAGGCCACCCTTGACAACCTCGATGACCGAACCGGTGACAACGCCATCCGACTCCTTGATCTTCTCAACGTCGCCCCATGCACGCTCGTATTGAGCGCGCTTCTTGGACAGGATGAGACGGCCTTCTTTGTCTTCCTTCTGAAGAACGAGGGCCTCAACCAGGTCGCCGACCTTGACGACCTCAGAGGGGTCGACGTCGTGCTTGATGGAAAGTTCGCGGGAGGGAATGACGCCCTCGGTCTTGTAGCCCACGTCGAGGAGAACCTCGTCGCGGTCGATCTTCACCACGGTGCCCTCGATGAGGTCTCCGTCGTTGAAGAATTTCAGAGTCTTTTCGACCGCGGCAAGAAAGTCTTCAGCAGATCCAATGTCGTTGATGGCGACCTGCTTGGGTGCCCGTTCGGTCGTTGCGTTTGTCATGTAGTAGTTGCTCCAGGATGGACATAGTTCGGGCCACGCACGGGAAAAACTCGTGCTCATGCACCATGCATGGCGGTGGACAGTTCGTCACAAGCGTGACAGTTAAGCTTAGCTGTTTGCGGGAGAGGCCGGCAACTTGCCCGTCCCCACCGAAGCTACGCCGATCGACCCCGAACGTTAACCGAGCATCGCCGCCTGGAGGGTGTCCAGGCCGACCCCGCCGAGATCGAGGGCCTTGCGGTGGAACTCCTTGATCGAGAAGGCGTCACCCTCGCGCTCCCTGTAACTGTCCCGCAGCTGCTCCCAGATGCGCTGGCCGACCTTGTAGGACGGGGCCTGCCCCGGCCAGCCGAGGTACCGGTTCACCTCGAACTTGACAAAGCTCGCGTTCATGTTCACGTTCCGGCCCAAGAACTCCAAGGCGTAGTCGGCGGTCCAGGGGCCCGAACCGTCGGGCAGCTGCTTCTCGAGGTGCACGCCGATGTCGAGGACGACGCGGGCGGCGCGCATCCGCTGCCCGTCCAGCATGCCGAGACGGTCGGCCGGGTCATCGAGGTAGCCCAGCTGCTCCATCAGACGTTCCGCGTAGAGCGCCCAGCCCTCGGCGTGACCCGAGGTGCCGGCCAGCTGGCGGCGCCAGGTGTTCAGCTTGGCCCGGTTGTAGACGGCCTGGCCGATCTGCAGATGGTGGCCGGGCACGCCCTCGTGGTAAACGGTGGTCAATTCGCGCCAGGTGTCGAATTCGGTGATCCCGACCGGCACCGACCACCACATCCGGCCCGGGCGGGAGAAGTCGTCCGTAGGCCCGGTGTAGTAGATGCCGCCTTCCTGGGTGGGGGCGATCAGGCACTCGAGGCGTTTGATCTCGTCGGGGATGTCGAACTGGGTCTCGGAGAGCTCGGCGACGGCTCGGTCGCTGGTCTCCTGCATCCATTTCTGCAGGGCGTCGGTGCCGTGCAGCTTGCGGCTGGGTTCGGTGTCGAGGAACGCAATGGCCTCGGGCACGCTCGCGCCCGGCTTGATCAGGTCGGCGATGCTCTCTTGCTCGGCGACCATCCGCGCCAGCTCCTCCACGCCCCACTCATAGGTTTCGTCGAGGTCTATGGTCGCGCCGAGGAAACGGCGGGACTGCAGCAGGTAGAGGTCGCGACCGATGGCGTCGCGGGTGGGGGCCCTGCCCTCGAGCTCGGTGCCGAGGAAGTCCGCCAGCGTTCCATAGGCCGCGGCAGCGGCACGCGCCCGGGTGTCGAGATCCTTGGCCAGCGAGGCCGGGAGCGCTCCCGTGTCGTGGCCGGCGTTGGCGGCGAACTCGGCGAAGAAGCCGTCGTTCGCCGCGTGGCGCCGGGCCTGCAGGATGACTTCCTGCACTTGACGCCGGGCGGGCATACTGCCGCGCTCGATGCCGAGGCGCAGGGTCTGGATGTAGCCGTCGATGGCCCCGGGCAGGGCGCGCAGACGGGCGGAAACGGTGTCCCAGTCGGCGACGGTGGCGGTGGGCATCAGGTCGAAGACCTCCCGGATGCCCTGGGCCGGCGACGCGATCACGTTCAGGTCGCGCAGCGGCAATCCGGCTTCGGCGCTCTCGACGTCGAGGGCGAGCGAGCTGCGCAGGTCGGTGCGGGTGACGACGTCGACGTCGTCGACGGCCGTGGCCGCGTCGAGGCGGGTGATGAAGGATCGGGCCGCGTCGACCCTGCGGTCCAGGCCGTCCGGGGAGTAGTCGCCGAAGCGGCCGTCAACCTCGGTGCGGCCGATGTACGTGCCCACGGTCGGGTCGATATCGACGAGGGTGTCCACCCAGTCCTCGGCGATCCGGTCGATCGGCGTGGGGGTGCGCTGCTTGTCGGTTGTCATGACCCGAGCCTAGAACACGCGCTCGACCGCGGGCGGAGCGCCGGACCTTGCATTCGGGCGGCTGGTAGTCGCTGCCTAGTGGGCGGCGGCATCCCAGTTGTCGCCGCGGCCGACCTGCACGTCGAGCGGCACCAACAGGTCCGCTGCGGTCTCCATCCGGTGCGTCACGACCTGGCGGAGCGCATCCCACTCCCCCGGGGCAACCTCAAAGATCAGTTCGTCGTGTACCTGAAGCAGCATGCGCGACTCCAAATTGCCGTCGATCAGGTCCACGGCGATCCCGTTCATCGCGATCTTCATGATGTCGGCGGCCGACCCCTGGATCGGCGCGTTGAGGGCCGCGCGCTCCGCGTTCTCGCGTACGACCCGGTTGGCGCTGTGCAGCTCGGGGAACGGGCGGCGGCGGCCGAATATGGTGGCCGTGTAACCATCTATTTTGGCCTGCTCGACGACATTGCGCAGGTAGTCGCGTACCGCGCCGAACCGGGCGAAGTAGTCTGTGATGAGCTGCTTGGCCTCCTTCGTCTCGATGCGCAGCTGCCGGGACAGCCCGAAGGCGCTCAATCCGTAGGCCAGGCCGTAGGACATGGCCTTGACCTTGGAGCGCATCTCGTTCGTGACGTCTTCCGGCGCCACGCCGAACACGCTTGCGCCGACGAACCGGTGCAGGTCTTCGCCGGCGTTGAAGGCCTCGATCAGTCCCGCGTCGCCGGAAAGGTGCGCCATGATGCGCATCTCGATCTGCGAGTAGTCGGCGGTGAGCAGGCAGTCGGCCCCGTTGGCCGCGTGGAATGCGGCCCGGATGCGGCGGCCCTCCTCGGTGCGCACCGGGATGTTCTGCAGGTTGGGGTCGGTGGAGGAGATCCGACCGGTGGCCGTGCCGATCTGCACGTACGTGGTGTGGATACGTCCCGTCTCGTCGATGGCCTTGTCCAGGGTCTCCACGATCTGGCGCAGCTTGGTGGCGTCGCGGTGCTGCAACAGCATGTCAAGGAACGGATGCGGGTTGCTGGCCTGCAGGTCGGCCAGAGCCCCGGCATCCGTGGAGAACCCGGTCTTGTTCGCCCGGGTCTTGGGCATGCCGAGCTGGTCGAACAGCACCTCCTGCAACTGCTTGGGTGAACCGAGGTTCACCTCGCGGCCGATCTCGGCGTAGGCGCCGGCGGCCAACCCGGCGGCGCGCTCGCCCAGCTGGCCGGACAGTGCCGACAACTGGTCATGGGAGACGGCCACGCCGGCCAGTTCCATGTCGGAGAGTGCCAGCAGGGTGGGCATCTCGATGGTGGTGAGCACCTCGCGGGACCCGTCGTCGAGCATCGCGTCGATGGCCGCGGCCACCCGGAACGTGTACCAGGACTCCACCGGCACGCCCCCGGCCTCGTTCTCGGCCGGGATCAGCTGGTTGGGGTCGGTCACCGGCAGGGTTTCGCCCAGGTATCGCAAGACGAGGGTGGCGAGGGTTTTGTCCGGCACCCCGGGGCGCAGTAGCCAGCCCGCGATCAGGCTGTCGAACACCAGCCCCGAAAAGTCCAGGTTGCTGCGGCGGAGCGCCTTGATCTGGCTCTTGGCGTCGTGCATGATCTTGGGCGAGTCGCTGGCCAGCCAGGCCTCGAATGCGAGGTAGTCCGTGCGTCCGGGCTGCCAGGGCAGGTTTACCGACTCGGTCGGTCCGGACACTCCGAAGCCGATGGCCTTGCCCTCGTGTACCTCGACGGAGAGAGCGAGGCCCTGCGGGGAGGCGACCGTGGCCCGGGCGATCCACGCGGCCAGCTCCTCGTCGAGCAGGTCCTGGGCGGCGGGGGCCTGAGGCGCGGCGACCAGCACTTCCTCCGGCACGACCACGGCGACGCCTCCGGTCGCGCCGGCGCCCTCAAGCTTGATCACGCGGTCAAGCAGGGTGCGAAACTCGAGCCGACCGAACACAGCGCGCACGGCCGGTTCGTCGATGGGGCGCCGCACGAGGTCGGGGAGCTCCACCGGGAGGTCAAGGTCGGTGACGAGGTGGTTGAGTCGCCGGTTGCGGATCGCGTTCTCTTTCTGCTCGCGCAGGTTGTTGCCGACGACGCCCTTGATCTCCTCGGCGTGTTCCAGGATGCCGTCGAGGCTGCCGTAGAGGCCGAGCCATTTCACGGCGGTCTTCTCCCCCACCTTGGAGATCCCGATCAGGTTGTCGCTGGTCTCGCCGACCAGGGCCGCGACATCCGGGTATTGTGCCGGCTCGATGCCGTACTTCTCGCGCACCCGGGCCGGGTCGTAGCGGGTGAGCGCCGAGACGCCCTGGCTGGCCGGGTAGAGCAGGGTGACGTTTTCGTTGACGAGTTGGATCGTGTCCCGGTCCCCCGAGACCACCAGGACATGGAAGCCTTCCTGGTTGCCGCGCACGGACAGTGTTGCGAGGATGTCGTCGGCCTCGAAGTCTTCCTTGGTCAGCGTCGTGATGTTCATCGCAGCCAGGGCCTCCTGCAGCAGCGGCACCTGCCCGATGAACTCGCTTGGCGTGCTGGCCCGCGTGCCCTTGTAATCGGCGTATTCGCGCGTTCGAAAGGAGAACCGCGAGATGTCGAACGCCACGGCGATGTGCGTGGGCTTCTCGTTGCGCAGCAGACTGAGCAGCATGGACAGGAACCCGTGGATGGCGTTGGTGTGCTGCCCGTCGTGGGTCTGGAAACTGTCCACGGGGAGGGCGTGGAACGCCCGGTAGGCCAGGGAATGGCCGTCGATGATCATCAGGGTAGGCTTTTCGGAATCTGACACAGAGATAGCCTACAAGCGTCATCCGGCGCGGGCAGGTGCAGCGACCGAAGGTGACTATGATCCAGCAGACCACGGACGCCCTCGAGTGGGTCCAGCAGCGGGGAGCCGGCTCCCTGGCCGAAAAGATGGGCATCGAGTTCGTCGAGTTCACCATCGAGCGCGCGGTGGCACGGATGCCCGTCGAGGGCAACACGCAACCGGCGATGCTCCTGCACGGTGGCGCCTATGTCGTGCTGGGCGAGTCGCTGGGCTCGATGGCCGCCAATCTGCACGCCGGTCCCGGCCGCCTGGCGGTGGGGATCGAGATCAATGCCACGCATACCCGGTCGGCGACGTCGGGCTTCGTCACGGGTGTCTGCACGCCGGTGCACCTGGGCCGTACGCTCACGACGCACGAGATCGCGGTCACGGATGATCAGGGCCGGCGCTGCTCGACGATCCGGATTACCAATCTGATCAAGGAACTGACGAACCGGCCCGAGGCGCAAGACCCGAGGCTTGAAAAACGGCCAGGCATCAACCTCGAAGGGTGATCTGCCCGGCTGCCGAAGGTTACTTCTTGGCGCTGAGCTGCTCGATAATCGCCTGGGCGACGTCGTGCATGGTGAGCCGGCGGTCCATGGACGCCTTCTGGATCCACCGGAAGGCCTCGGGCTCGGTGAGCCCCATCTTCTCGTTGAGCAGGCCCTTGGCCCGGTCGACGAGCTTGCGGGTCTCGAAGCGCTCGACGAGGTCGGCCACCTCGGCCTCGAGGGTGATGATCTGGCTGTAGCGCGACAGCGCGATCTCGATGGCGGGCAGCAGGTCGTTCGGGGTGAACGGCTTGACCACGTAGGCCAGCGCGCCCGCTTCCGTGGCGCGCTCGACGAGTTCTTTCTGGCTGAACGCGGTCAGCAGCACGACGGGGGCGATGTGCGCCTTGGTGATGCGCTCGGCCGCGGAAATTCCGTCGAGGTGCGGCATCTTCACGTCCATGATGACCAGGTCGGGCCGCAGCTCGGTGGCCAGGGCGACAGCGGTTTCTCCGTCGCCGGCTTCACCGACCACCTCGAATCCGGCGTCACGGAGGATTTCGACGATGTCGAGGCGGATGAGGGACTCATCCTCGGCAACGACAACGCGGCGAGGAGGTACTGGGGTGGAGTCTTGGTCGGTCACGGGGGAAAGCCTACGGTATTCTGGAGCAGGTGTTGTGAGCCGGTGTGGCGGAATGGCAGACGCGGAGCACTCAAAATGCTTTGTTCGCAAGGACGTGTGGGTTCGAGTCCCACCACCGGTACCAACACCCCCAGGCAGAAATTTCCGCCGAGTCGGGCCGTTTCGGCTCTGCCGGGGCGTCAGCGCCAGTCGGCGCATCGGCCAGCCCGTCAGCCCGTCAGCCCGTCAGCCCGTCAGCCCTCAGCGGGTCGCGCGGCATCGCCGCGCTGCATGTCCTCTTCCAGGAGCGCGGTGATCGACCGCAGCGTCTCCGGGGACACATCCCCGAGCGTGCGTGCCGCGAAGTTGACCACGCGCTGGGCACGCAGGCTTTTCACGAACGCGAGCTGGGAATCGACGCGGTCGGGGAGGTCGCAGTCAGAGCCCAGCAGGTACTCCGGCGGGATACGGAAGAACTCGCCGATGCCCGTGAGCAGGTCGACGTCTGTCACGAGAGGCCCGTCCCCGGTGATCATGTAGGCCCACCGGGCTCGGGAGAGCGACAGGCCCCGCGCCTGCAGTCCCGCGGCGATCTGCTTGTAGGTGTGCGGCGTGTTGCCCTCGGCGACGACCACGTCAAGCAGGAGGTTGAGCTTGCGTGCCAGTTCCCGCTGCGGACTGATCGGTGCGCCGGGGATGCTGGGCCCGTCGTCGGCTGCTCGCGGGTCAATCACGATGTGTGGTCCTGTCGGGGTGTCGCGGGGCGGGCAAGGGTGGTGACGATCGAAGCTGCGGCGGGGATGGCCCGCACGTGGTTCTCGGCGGCGTTGATCAGTGTCCGTTCAGATACCGTCAGGCTCTGGTCTGGGTTGAGGAGCAGGCTATCCCGCACCTCGACGTAACGCCGGTACAGGTGAGCGCCGGGAGCCCGCACGAGGAGCAGCCCGACGCGCGAGAGGTCGCGCTCGATGCTGAGCTCCGGAGATCCGGCCAGCAGGCGCTCCCACAACGGAGTGATCTGCCACAGCAGCACCCGGTTGCGGCTGGTCTTCGCCAGGGCCTGGATACCCACTTCCATGGCAGTCAGACCCAGACCCAGGCCGAGGCAGACGGGAGCGGTGGCGAGGGCGATGTGGTAAGCGGTGTAGGGCCACCCGTCAAAGGAGAAGTCCGGACTGAGAAGGGCTGCGGTCACGCTCGCGAAGCTGACGATCGTGTAGACCAGAACCCCGAGGCAACCGAGCACAACGAGAGCGAGAGACGCCCGAGTGATCAACCGATGCTGAAGGCGTAGATCGGACGCGCATGCCGCACCTACCGACACGGAGAAGAGGGCCATCGCAATCCACGTGGTGGACGAGTAGGCGGCGAAATCCCAACGATTCGGAAAAGCCTCGTGGATCTGGTCTCGAAAACGCCAGTCTCCGCCGAAGAATAGGACAGCTTGGGCGGTGACAATTGCGCCGGTGACGAGTGCGGTCACCTGATTCCTACGCCGCGTGAGACCGCCCACGGACACGGCCTCCTGCACGATGCCGTCCAGGAGACCAATGGTAACGATCGCCGTTGCATGAAAGCTGAAGTAGGCGACGTTGTCCCCACCCAGTAGTCCGTCGACGGCGTTGTACACGACGTAAGGCTGCAGGGTCATTGTCGTCCCGAAAGCAACGAGGACCCAGAAGAGACGGCGACGACGACCGCGAAGGAGTGACGGCACGCACAATATTGTGGCGATCCAGATCAACGCCGACACCGATAGCAGGATGATCTGCACTACAGCACCCGGCCGAAACCGGTTCGGGGGCCGTTGGCCGTTTCGGCGCTGTCTCCGAACATGATCAGGGCCAGCCGGTCGCCGATCGCCTCGGCCAGGGCTTCCTGCTCGTCGGTGAAGTTGCTGCGGGACAGCGCGTATGCGATCGAGTCGAGCGGGATGAGGGGTGCGAGCAGCGCGACCCGCTCGGCCGGCATCAGCTGCTTCTCATGCCGCAGGATCATGTGGCCGAACTCATGGTTGATGAACTGCTGGCGGTGCACGGCGGAGTCCGTCGGCGCATGGTGGATGCGCTCGAAATTCTCCCCGGCGACCTCGATCCACAGCCCGCAGACTCCGGATTCTACGAGCCGCGGACTCGCCGCACGAATCAGGATCGCCTTGCCGCGCAGACCTTCCATGTACCGGTGCAGCGTCGCGGCGGTCAGCGGACGCGGGAGGGTGAGGGTGGCCACCAGTTCGCGCGCCCGCTCGGTGCGTGCTTCGTAGTTCACGTCCTGCTCCCCCCTGTGCGCCGCTGTCCCGTGGCGCCGGACCGTGACATTAGACATGTCCAACAGGTGCTAGCCTGAAATGAGGTTGGACATGCCCACGCTACCGGGTCGGGGGACCCGCGCACGCCACGGACCGTCCAGTCACGCTCCGGTTCGGAGTGTTCACGCGCACAGCCTCATGGGCGACACTGAAGGGGAACAGGGTGTCGCCCGGGGGCGGTGGGTCACAGAATCACGGCGCTCGGCTGTGCCGCGCAGATTTGACAGCACGAGAAAGCCCCGCCACCCGAAGCCGGGCGGCGGGGCTTTCTCCGTCGCGGCGCTACTTCTTCGCGTACGCCGGGTGAACTTCATTGTGGGCATCGCCGACGCGGTGCACACGGATGTCGTTCGTGGAACCCGCGATGCCGGGAGGGGAACCGCTGATGACGACGACCTTGTCACCGAGCTGTGCCAGACCCTGGCCCAGCAGGATGTCATCCACCTGTCCGAACATGGCATCCGTGTGGGTGACCCGGTCGACCAGGTAGGTCTGGATGCCCCAGGTGAGGGCCAGTCGACGACGGATACCGGGCTCCGGGGTGAAAGCCAGCATGGGGATCTTCGACCGCAGCCGGGACATCCGTCGGGCCGAGTCACCGGACTCCGTGAAGATGCACAGGAACTTCGCTTCGACGAACTCGGCGACCTCGATGGCGGCGAGGGTAATCGCACCGCCCTGGGTACGCGGCTTGTTCGTCAGCGGAACGATACGCTCCAGGCCGTGGTCCTCGGTCGACGCGACAATCCGCGCCATCGTCTGGACCGTGACGACGGGGTACTCGCCGACGCTGGTCTCGCCACTGAGCATGACCGCATCCGCGCCGTCGAGCACGGCGTTGGCGACGTCAGACGTCTCCGCGCGGGTCGGCACCGGGCTGTGGATCATGGACTCGAGCATCTGCGTCGCCACGATGACCGGCTTGGCCATGCGACGAGCGAGCTCGACCGCCTGCTTCTGCACGATCGGAACGGCCTCGAGCGGCAGCTCCACGCCCAGGTCGCCACGGGCCACCATGATGGCGTCGAACGCGTCGACGATGCCCTCGAGGTTCTCCACGGCCTGCGGCTTCTCGATCTTCGCGATCACGGGAACGCGGCGTCCTTCTTCGGCCATGATCTCGTGCACGCGGGTGATGTCGGCGGCGTCCCGAACGAACGACAGCGCGATCAGGTCCGTGCCGAGGCGGAGACCCCAGCGCAGGTCGGCCTCGTCCTTTTCGGACAGGGCCGGCACGTTGACGGCGACACCGGGCAGGTTGATGCCCTTGTTGTTCGACACCGGGCCGGCAACGATCACCTTGGTCGTCACGACGGTGTCGTTCGTGGCCACCACCTCGACCTTGACCTTGCCGTCGTCGATCAGCAGGAAGTCGCCGGGCCTGACGTCCTGGGGCAGGCCCTTGTACGTGGTGCCGGAGAGTTCCTTGGTACCCAGGATTTCTTCTGTGGTGATCTTAAAAATGTCTCCGAGGGCAAGTTCGTAAGGGCCGCCTTCGAATTTTCCGAGACGGATCTTCGGTCCCTGCAGGTCGACCATGACGGCGACGGCACGACCGGAGTCGTTCGCTGCTTTGCGTACATTCGCATAAACACCCTCGTGGACCTGGTAGTCCCCGTGGCTCAGGTTCATCCGGCAGACGTCGACACCGGCATCGATAAGGGCACGAATTTGATCGTAGCTGGCTGCTGCCGGCCCGAGCGTGGCGACAATTTTGGCGCGTCTCATTCTGAAAGAACTCCGGTTTCCGCGCTGTTTCGGCGCATATTCTCTGTTGATGGTTGGGAGATCACGGGGTGGTGGATCTCTTGGAATCGAATCACTGGATCAGTGACCAATCAGATTGCGAAGGCATGATCGGACGGTTTGACCGGTGCAGGCAGTTGCGTCTCGCCTTCGAGGAATTTGTCGACGGCTGCCGCAGCAGCCCGACCTTCGGCGATCGCCCAGACGATGAGCGACTGGCCACGGCCGGCATCACCAGCAACGAACACGCCTTCATGGCTGGTCTGGTAATTAACGTCACGCTCGACATTACTCCGCCCATCGACCGGCACGTGCAGCTGGTCGGTCAGCTCGCGTGATTCAGGACCGGTGAAGCCCATGGCCAGGAGAACCAGATCCGCAGGGATCTCGCGCTCCGTTCCGGCCTTGGGCACCCGGCGTCCGCCCAGGAATTCGGTCTCGGCCACGCGGATGGCGCGCACCTCGCCCGCTTCGTTGGCCAGGAATTCCACCGTCGACACCAGGTACTCGCGGTTGCCGCCCTCTTCGTGGGCGCTCGACACCTCGAACAGCGTCGGTGACAGCGGCCACGGCTGGTGTTCCGCCCGTTCCATGCCCGGTTGGCGGCCGATGGCGAGATTCGTGACGGATGCCGCGGCCTGGCGGTGCGCGGTACCGATGCAGTCGGCGCCGGTGTCGCCGCCGCCGAGTACGACCACGTGCTTGCCCTCGGCGGTGATCTGCTGGTCAACAGTGTCGCCGGCGCCGACCTTGTTCTGCTGCACGAGGTATTCCATGGCGAAGTGCACTCCGGGCAGGTCGCGCCCGGGGATCGGCAGGTCGCGGGGTACCAGGGCCCCCGTGGCGACCACCACAGCGTCATAGCGGGCCCGGAGGTCATCCCAGGTGATGTCGACCCCGATGGTGACGCCTGCTCGGAAGCGGGTGCCCTCGGCCGTCATCTGGCCGAGTCGGGTCTCGAGGTGCTTCTTCTCCATCTTGAAGTCCGGGATGCCGTAACGTAAAAGCCCGCCGATCCGGTCGTCGCGCTCGAAGACCGCCACCGTGTGACCGGCCCGCGTGAGCTGCTGCGCGGCCGCGAGGCCGGCCGGGCCAGAGCCGACGACCGCGATCGTCTTGCCGGTGAGGCGTCCGGGCGGCTGGGGCTGCACCCATCCGTTGGCGAAGGCCTGGTCGATGATGGAGACCTCAACCTGCTTGATCGTGACCGGCGGCTGACTGATTCCGAGAACGCAGGCCGACTCACAGGGTGCCGGGCAGAGACGCCCGGTGAACTCCGGGAAGTTGTTGGTGACATGGAGACGTTCGATGGCCTGTCGACCCTCGTCCCGCCAGGTGAGGTCGTTCCATTCCGGAATGATGTTGCCGAGCGGGCAGCCCTGCTGACAGAACGGCACACCGCAGTCCATACAGCGGCCGGCCTGGCGTTTCAGTTGCGTCGCGTCGCCCTGCTCGTAGACCTCTTTCCAGTCCATCAGACGAACGGATACGGGACGGCGGGCCGGAAGCTCCCGGTCCGTGGTCTTGAGGAATCCTTTCGGATCAGCCATTGGTTGCCTCCAGAATGCGGTTCCAAACGACGACGCCATCGGGGTCGAGGCCCTCGTCGACGGCGATCTGCCTGGTTGCCAGGACGGCCGCGTAGTCGCGCGGTAGCACCTTGACGAATGTGGACATGGTGGTCTCGAAATCGGCCAGCAGCCGGGCCGCCAGGGCGGACTCGGTCTGGTCATGATGCTGTCCGAGCAAGTCGCGCACGATCTCGCGGTCCGCGCCGCCGAGCGGCAGAAGTGTGAGTTCGCCGGAGTCGAGGGCCTGCCGGTTGACATCCTCGGTACGAAGACCGTAGACGTAGGCGGTTCCGCCAGACATACCGGCACCCAGGTTGCGCCCCGTTTCGCCCAGGATGACCGCCAGTCCCCCGGTCATGTATTCGAGGGCGTGATCTCCGACGCCCTCGACGACGGCGGTGGCCCCGGAGTTGCGCACCAGGAAGCGTTCGCCCACGATGCCGCGGATGAACATGCTGCCCTGGGTCGCGCCGTAGCCGATGACGTTACCGGCGATCACGTTCTGCTCGGCCGGGAACAGGCTGCCCCGGTCGGGTCGCACGATGATCTGGCCACCGGAGAGACCCTTGCCGACGTAGTCGTTGGAGTCACCCTCGAGCCGCAGGATGATGCCGCTCGGCAGGAACGCGCCGAAGGACTGTCCGGCGCTGCCGGTGAGGGTGACGTCGATGGAACCGGACGGCAGCCCGTTCTCGCCGTGGCGCACGGTGACCTCGTGGCCGAGCATGGTGCCCACGGCCCGCTCGGTGTTTCGGATGGGCAGGGAGATCGAGACCTGCCCACCATGTTCAAGCACACTGGCGCTCTGCCGGATCAGTTCGTTGTCGAAGTGGAGCTCAAGTTCGTGCTCCTGAGGGCGACCGGACTGCCGGGGCTCCCCCGCGGAGAAGTCCGGACCGACGAGGATGGGCGACAGGTCGAGTCCGGAGGCCTTCCAGTGCGTAAGCGCCCCGTTGACGTCGAGCACCTCCCGGTGGCCGATGGCCTCGTCGAGGCTGCGGAATCCGAGCTCGGCGAGGTACTCGCGCACCTCCTGAGCGATGAACTCGAAGAAGTTGATCACGTGCTCGGCCTTGCCAGTGAAACGTTTGCGCAGCTCGGGATTCTGGGTGGCCACCCCGACGGGGCAGGTGTCCAGGTGGCAGACGCGCATCATGACGCAGCCCTCCACGATCAGCGGGGCGGTAGCGAAGCCGAACTCCTCGGCGCCGAGCAACGCTCCGATGATGACGTCACGGCCGGTCTTCAACTGGCCGTCGACCTGCAGCACGACCCGGTCGCGCATCCCGTTGAGCATCAGGGTCTGCTGCGTTTCGGCCAGGCCGAGTTCCCAGGGGGTCCCCGCGTGCTTGAGGGAGTTGAGCGGGCTCGCGCCGGTTCCGCCGTCGTGACCGGAGATGAGAATGACGTCGGACAGGGCCTTGGCCACTCCGGCGGCGACCGCGCCGATACCGGACTGGCTGACGAGCTTGGTGTGGATGCGTGCGGTCGGATTCGCCCGCTTCAGGTCGAAGATCAACTGTTTGAGGTCTTCGATCGAGTAGATATCGTGGTGCGGGGGCGGCGAGATCAGGCCGACGCCGGCGGTCGCGTGCCGGGTGCGGGCGATCCACGGGTAGACCTTCGTGGGCGGCAGCTGGCCGCCCTCGCCGGGCTTGGCTCCCTGCGCCAGCTTGATCTGGATGTCGTCGGCGTGGGACAAGTACATGCTGGTCACACCGAACCGGCCGGATGCCACCTGCTTGACGGCGCTGCGTCGCTCCGGGTCGAGCAGGCGGTCAAGGTCTTCTCCACCCTCACCGGTGTTGGACTTGCCCCCAAGGCGGTTCATTGCGATGGCGAGGGTCTCGTGCGCCTCGGCGGAGATCGATCCGTAGCTCATCGCCCCCGTCGCGAAGCGCTTCACGATCGAGGAGATCGGTTCCACCTCGTCCAGCGGCACGGGGTGGCGCTTGCCGGTGGTGAAGGTGAACATGCCGCGCAGCGTCATCAGGCTCGTCGCCTGGTCGTCGACGAGTTTCGTGTACTCGCGGAAGATGTCGTAGCTGCGCGTGCGGGTGGAATGCTGGAGCCGGAAAATGGTGTCCGGGTTGAACAGGTGCGGAGACCCGTCGCGGCGCCACTGGTACTCACCTCCGGTCGCGAGGCGTTCGTGCGCGGTGACCGCGGCATCCTCGGGGTAGGCGGCCCGGTGCCGGGCCTCATTCTCGGCCGCGACCACCTCGATGCCGATGCCGCCGAGCTTGCTCGTGGTGCCGGTGAAGTACTGGTCGATGAATTCCTGGCTCAGTCCCACGGCCTCGAAGGTCTGCGCGCCGGCGTAGGAGGAGACGGTCGAGATCCCCATCTTGGACATGATCTTGAGCACGCCCTTGCCGAGGGCCTTGATCACGTTGCGCACGGCCTGTTCGGGCGTGCCGGTCGTGATGTAGCCACTGCGCACCAAATCCTCGCACGTTTCCATCGCAAGGTACGGGTTCACGGCGGATGCGCCGTAGCCGATCAGGAGGGCGACGTGGTGCACCTCGCGCACATCGCCGGCCTCGACCACGATGCCGACCTTCATGCGGTTCTCGGTGCGGATCAGGTGGTGGTGAACCGCGGCAATCATCAGCAGCGACGGGATCGGGGCCAGATCCTTGTTGGAATCCCGGTCGGACAGGACGAGGAACATCGCGCCGTCGTCGATGGCGGCGTCGGCCTCGGCGCACATCTCCTTGATGCGGGCCTCCAAGGCGTCCGGCCCGTCTTCGAACCGGTAGAGCCCGCGAATGGTCCTGGTGGTGCGGCTGCCCGGCGCGGTGTCGATGTGCTGGATCTTCGCCAACTCGTCGTTGTCGATCACGGGGAAATCGAGCACGACCTGCCGGGCGTGCTCGGGGCCCACCGAGAGGAGGTTGCGTTCCGGACCGAGCCCGAGCTTGAGGGAAGTGACAACTTCCTCGCGGATCGAGTCGAGCGGCGGGTTGGTCACCTGAGCGAACTGCTGCGTGAAGTAATCGAAGAGCAGCCGGGGTCGGTCGCTGAGCACGGCGATGGGGGTGTCGGAGCCCATCGCGCCGAGCGGTTCCCCGCCGAGGCGAGCCATCGGCGCGAGCAGGATGCGCACCTCCTCCTCGGTGTAGCCGAAGGTGCGCTGGCGGCGCACGACGGATGCCGGCGGGTGCACGATGTGCTCCCGCTCGGGCAGATCCTTGAGGTTGATGCGCCCGGCGTCCAGCCAGGTTCCCCACGGCTCGCTGGCCGCGAGGTCGGCCTTGATCTCGTCGTCTTCGATCAGGCGTCCGGCGACCGTGTCGACCAGAAACATCTTGCCGGGACGCAGGCGGCCCTTACGCACCACCCGGTTGGGGTCGATGTCGAGCACCCCGATCTCGCTGGCGAGCACGACGAGGCCGTCGTCGGTGATGAGGTAGCGGCCGGGGCGCAGCCCGTTGCGGTCGAGGGTGGCGCCGACGAGGGATCCGTCGGTGAACACGATCGCGGCCGGGCCGTCCCACGGCTCCATCAGCATGGAATGGTACTCGTAGAACGCACGGCGTTCGGCGTCGAGGTCGGTCTGGTTCTCCCAGGCCTCCGGCACCATCATCATGACGGCGTGCGGGAGCGAACGCCCCGACAGGCTGAGCAGCTCAACGACCTCATCGAACGAGGCCGAATCGCTGCCGCCGGGGGTGACGATCGGGAGCAGCGGCGCCAGGTCGCCGAGCAGGTCGGATTCGAGCTGCGACTGGCGCGCCTGCATCCAGTTGCGGTTGCCCTGAACCGTGTTGATCTCGCCGTTGTGCGCGATCATGCGGAACGGCTGCGCGAGCGGCCAGGACGGGAACGTGTTGGTGGAGTAGCGGGAGTGCACGAGGGCGAGCTTGGAGACGAAGCGCGGATCGGACAGGTCCGGGTAGAACGGCTCCAGCTGAAGCGTCGTGACCATACCCTTGTAGACCACGGTGCGACAGGACAGTGAGGCGAAGTAGATCTCCAGCTCGCGTTCGGCACGCTTCCGCAGCCTGACTGCCTGGCGGTCCAGCGCGATGTCGCCGAGCGTGTCGCCGGCCTCGGTCGTGCGGGCGCTCTGCACGAACAGTTGCTGGATGGCCGGCATGGCCGCGCGCGCCAGGGTGCCGACCTCGTCGGGGCGCACGGGAACTTCGCGCCAGCCGAGGATCACCAGTCCCTCTTCGAGGGCGATCCGGTTGATCTGACGCTTGATGCCGCTGCGCTTGGTGGGATCGATCGGCAGGAACACATTGCCGACCGCGTAGCGGCCCGCCGCGGGCAAGGCGAAATCGGTGACCGACCGCAGGAACTCGTCGGGAACCTGAGTGATGATGCCCGCGCCGTCTCCGGTGCCGGCATCCGATCCGACCGCACCGCGGTGCTCGAGGTTGCGCAGCGCGTCGAGGGCGAGGGTGATGATGTCGTGCCCGGCGGTGCCCCGAAGCGTGGCAACCATGGCGAGGCCGCAGGCATCGCGCTCATCGGCCGGGTTGTACAAGCCCTGCGGCTTCGGCACTGCGCTGAAGCGCGAGAAGAGGGGTGTTTGCGGCATTGGACCGTCCTCACAAAAGTAACTGGCGAGTGGGGACGACGCTGGCCCGCTCAGGTAGACATGTGCGCGGCGGCCCGTCATACCGGGTCACAAGCCGTGGAACAGGTTGGAGTCAACCTTGAGCCTAGAGGCGCGAGTTGCTGGTGCTTGTGGCTGCAACGTCGCCTGATCCGGCGGGACCGACGGCCTTGTCACCGTGATCCTTGGGGTCCGAATCAAACTCATCAGATTCTACCTCAGCGTCGGGCCCCTTCCACTCGCGGCCGGGAATGTACACGCTCGCGGGCAGGCCCGTGTGGCGCTTGCTCTGCACGACGATCAGGATGATTCCCAGCAGGATGGCGGCGAAAGCGGCCCACACATTAGTGCGGAGGCCGAAGAACATCTCGCTCGGGTCGACCCGGATCGATTCGAAGAAGCTGCGGCCGAGGCCATACCAAATCAGGTAGACGCCGAAGGCCTTGCCCCAGCGGAGCGCGACCTTGCGTTCGATCGCGAGGATCAGGACGACGCCGACCACGTTCCAGACCATCTCGTAGAGGAAGGTTGGGTGAAACAACGTTTCGGGGGGAAGCCCGATCGGGAGGGCCGGGTTCGCCGCGGACACCTCGAGGCCCCAGGGCAGGTCGGTCGGCAGACCGAAGAGCTCCTCGTTGAACCAGTTGCCGAGACGGCCCATGGCCTGCGCCACGAGCATCCCCGGTGCCAGGGCGTCCGCGAAGGCCCAGAACCGGATGCCCGAGATGCGGCAGCCGATGTAAGCGCCGACGGCCCCGCCCAGGAGCGCTCCGAAGATGGCGTTGCCGCCGTTCCAAATGGCGAACACCTCGAGAGGGTTGGCACCCTCGAAGAAGTAGTCGGAGGGGTGCGTGAACACATGGTAGAAGCGCGCGCCGACGATGCCGAGCGGAACGGCCCACAGGATGATGTCCAGCACCACGCCCGGCTCTCCGCCGCGCGCAGACAGTCGGCGGCTCGTCATGACGGTGGCGGCGATGATCCCTGCCAGAATGCAGAGGGCGTAGGCGTGGATGGTGAACGGGCCGAGGGTGAACGAGCTCCATTCGGGGCTCGGGCTCGGGATGCTCAGAAGAAAAGACACCTGGGGACTACCTTTCATCGTGGCGCCGGGGAGGCCCCGTGACCGCCTCGGTCAACTTACCTTAGCTTTTGGGTGCTTCGATGGCGGGGATCAGACGGCGGGGCGCAGATCCCGGGCACTGGCCGCGAGGTCACGGGTGAGGACGGCCAGGGCCGGCACTCCCCCGTCGGACAGTGCCTTGACCAGGGCGGAACCGACGATGGCGCCATCGGCGTAGGCGAGGATCTCCCGCACCTGCTCCGGGGTGGAGATGCCGAGTCCGACGCACGCGCTGGTGGACCCGACGGCGCGGAGGCGGTCGACGAGCACCCGCGCGGCGGAGTCCACGTCGCCACGGGCGCCGGTGATTCCCATGGTGGAGGCCGCGTAGACGAAGCCGCGGCTGGCGTCCACTGCCTGACGCAGCCGGGCGTCGGACGACGACGGGGCGGCGAGGAAGACACGGTCGAGTCCGGTTCGCGTGCTGGCTCCCACCCAGGCGGCCGCGTCGTCGGGGATGAGGTCGGGCGTGATCAGCCCGGCGCCTCCCGCCGCGAGCAGGTCGTCGGCGAACCGGTCCACGCCGTACTGCATGATCGGGTTCCAGTAGGTCATGACCAGAACGGGCACGTTCACCTGGGCGGTGATCGCCGCGACGGCCTCGATCCCGTGCCGCAGCCGAAAGCCGTTGGCCAGAGCCTGCTGGGTGGCCGCCTGGATCACTGGCCCGTCCATGACGGGATCGGTGTACGGCAGGCCCAGCTCGATGACGTCGACACCGTTCTGCGCGAGTGCCACGGCCGCGTCGATGCTCTCGGTCAGGGTGGGAAACCCGACGGGCAGGTAGCCGATCAGAGCACCGCCGCCCTCGGAGCGGCGACGGGCGATTGTCGCCTCGACCGTGCTCGTCGTTCCGGTCGTGGAACCCGTACCTGTTTCCGTGCTCATGACTGTTCCGCGCCCTTGTCGAGCAGGTCGAAGTACCGACCCGCGGTTTCCATGTCCTTGTCGCCGCGTCCGCTGAGGTTTACCAGGATGGTGGCGTCAGGTCCGAGCTGCTTGCCGAGGTCCAAGGTGCCGGCGAGGGCGTGCGCCGACTCGATGGCGGGGATGATGCCCTCCGTGCGGCTGAGCAGCCGGAGGGCGCTCATCGCCTCGTCATCGGTGACCGGCAGGTAGGTGGCCCGGCCGATACTGGCGAGCCACGCATGTTCCGGGCCCACCCCCGGGTAGTCCAGACCCGCAGAGATGGAGTGCGACTCCACGGTCTGACCGTCTTCGTCCTGCAGCAGGAAGCTGCGGGCGCCGTGCAGGATGCCGGGGCGCCCCTTGGTGATCGTCGCCGCATGGCGCAGGGTCTCCGCGCCGTCACCGCCGGCCTCGTAGCCGACCAGGGCCACCTCCGGGTCGTCGAGGAACGCGTGGAAGATACCCATGGCGTTCGAACCACCGCCGACGCAGGCGGTGACCGCGTCGGGGAGGCGGCCGGTGAGGTCCAGCACCTGCTGGCGGGCCTCCTCGCCGATGATCTTCTGGAAGTCGCGCACCATGGCCGGAAACGGATGCGGCCCGGCGACGGTACCGAAAATGTAGTTGGTGGTCTCAACGTTGGTGACCCAGTCACGCATGGCGTCGTTGATGGCGTCTTTCAGGGTGCGGGACCCGGTCTTGACCGGCACGACCTCGGCGCCGAGCAGTCGCATCCGGGCCACATTCAGGGCCTGGCGCTCCGTGTCGACCTCGCCCATGTAGACGACGCAGTCGAGCCCGAACAGGGCGGCGGCCGTCGCGGCCGCCACGCCATGCTGCCCGGCGCCCGTCTCGGCGATGACGCGGGACTTGCCGATGCGCTTGGTGAGAAGAGCCTGGCCGAGCACATTGTTGATTTTGTGCGAGCCGGTGTGGTTGAGGTCTTCCCGCTTGAGGATGATGCGGGCACCGCCGGCGTGCGCGGCGAACCGGGGCACCTCGGTGATGATGGACGGGCGCCCGGTGTAGCTCCGGTGCAATTCCATCAATTCGGCCGCAAAGGCCGGGTCCTGCCGTGCCAGAGCGTACTCGTCGGTCAGCTCGTCGAGGGCAGCCACGAGGGACTCCGGCACGAACCTCCCGCCGAAGTCGCCGAAGTACGGGCCTGCTTCTGTTCTGAGGGACGTTGACATTTAAACCGCCAGGAATTCGGAGAGGGTTCGGATGGGATCGTTTGTGACGAGGGCCTCGCCGACAAGCACGATGTCGGCGCCGGCGGCGCGGTAGTGCGCCACGTCGGCGGCGGTCTTGACGGCCGATTCGGCGACGCGGACGACGCCCGAGGGGATCCGGTCCGCGAGCCTGCCGAACAGGTCCTGATCGAGTTGGAACGTGGACAGGTCGCGGGCGTTTACCCCGACGAGGCTTGCGCCAATGGCCAGGGCACGGTCGACCTCCTCGGCGCTATGGGTCTCGACCAGCGCGGTCATGCCGAGCTGGCGCACGAGGTCGTGCAGGGAGACCAGGGTGGTCTGGTCGAGTGCGGCGACGATGAGCAGAACCATGTCGGCACCTGCCGCCCTGGCCTCGAAGACCTGGTACGGCAAGCCGATGAAGTCTTTACGCAGCACCGGGATGCGCACGGCGGATCGCACTTGCTCGAGGTCTGACAGGGAGCCGAGGAACTTGCGACCTTCGGTGAGCACGCTGATCGCGCTGGCGCCGCCGAACTCGTAGGAGACGGCGAGGGCGGCAGGGTCCGAAATCTCGGCCAGGGTGCCCCGGGACGGGCTGGCGCGCTTGACCTCCGCGATGATCTTGACCTGATCGGCGGGTGCGAGCACCGCCAGGGCATCGATCGCGGGAGTTTGGTCGAGAGCGGTTGCCTCGACGATGGCGAACGGACGGGCGGCCCGACGAAGTTCAGCGTCGGCTACGGCCCCGGCTAGAAGATCAGACAGCACTCGACTAGTGGCCCAGGTGAGCCGTATCGGCTACGCCGTAACCGATTTTGGCGAGGATCCGGCCGACCAGCAGGCCAACCACCAGCAGGCCGACGGATGCCCAGACGAGCCAAGGGATCACCAGAAAGAAGGCAACGGTGCCGATCGCGACGGCGAGAAGCATGATGGTGACGGCGGTCCAGGCCGCGATCGAATGGCCTTCACCTGGGTCTACCGATTCAAAGCTCATGATTCTCCTCTTGTGCGCTGACGGACAAGTCAAGTCTAGCGGCCCCACGGTTCCCCGGCCTCCCCAGCGCACCAGGTGAAACCGGGAATCAGGTCTCGATTCACTGCGGGGTGGTGGGGTCTTCGCCGCGGCTCAGCCCGTCCCAGTCGTCGATGGCGTCACGTTCGGGTGCGGAAACGTCCGCGGCGTCGGGACCGTCGGCATCCGTCGACTCGGCCGACTCGGCCGCTTCGAATCGCACGGCCTGGTAGCGGGACGTCGGTCCGGGCCAACGCCGGGACGTGACGAGCACCCCGACCCCGGCGCCGCCCATGACCACGCCGGCGAGCAGCGCGATGAACGGCCACGGGGTCACGGCCGCCGAGGCGACGGTGTCGACGACCGAGTCTGCGCCGGAGATTCCGGTGGCATCGGTGACCGCGCCGGCACTGGCCGCCGCCGGATCGGTGACGGCCAAAATAGCCGAAAGGCACACGGAGAAGCCGAGCAGAACCTGAAGCAGGCCGAGGACCACCCGGATGACAGGACCGGCGATACTCAGGGCGCCGGCGAGGGCCAGTCCGGCGAGGGCAAGGGCTGTCACCCCGGGGGCGGCCGTGGAGCCGGACACCTCGAGGCTGTGCACAGCCGAGCCGGACTGCTCCACGATGACGTTCACCCAGACCTGGGTCCAGGCCAGCAGGGCCAGACCGCTGGCCGCCAGCACCACGAGGATGTGCCCGAGCTTGAGGCGCCGTGCGGATGCCACCTAGCGCACCCGCTTCATGGCGTTCGCGACCGCGACTGCGCGAAGGGGCGCCGCGGCCTTGTTCTGCGACTCCTGGTATTCCGACGCCGGGTCGGAGTCCGCGACGAGGCCGCCGCCGGCCTGCACGCGGGCGACGCCATTCATGATCGTTGCGGTCCGAATGGCTATGGCCAGGTCCGCGTCCCCGGCGAACCCGAAGTAGCCGACCACCCCCCCGTACACGCCGCGCTGCGCGGGCTCGAGCGCGTCGATGATCTCGAGGGCGCGCGGTTTCGGGGCCCCGGAGAGAGTGCCGGCCGGGAACGTGGCGCGGAAGACGTCGATCGCGGACCGGCCCGGCAGCAGGTTCCCCTCCACCGAGGAGACGAGGTGCATGATGTGGCTGAACCGCTCGATGCGCATGAACTCGGTCACCTCGACCGAGCCGGGTGCACACACCTTGAGCAGGTCGTTGCGGGCCAGGTCCACGAGCATCAGATGCTCGGCGCGTTCCTTGGCGTCGCCCGCGAGCTCGGCTTCGAAGTCGGCGTCGGCCTCCGGGGTCGTGCCGCGCGGCTTCGAGCCCGCGATCGGATGCGTGAACACGCGGTCGTTCTGCACCTTCACCAAGGCCTCCGGGGAGGAGCCCACGATCCAGTAAGTCTCCTTCTCCGGCGATTCCAGGCTCAGCAGGTACATGTAGGGCGACGGGTTGAGGCTGCGCAGCACCCGGTAGACGTCGATGGGGTCCGCCGTGCACTCCTGGTCGAACCGCTGGGAGACGACCACCTGGAACACGTCACCGTCGACGATGTGCTCCTTGGCGACGTCGACAGCGGCGAGGAAGTCCTCACGTCGGGTGCGGTTCGTCGGGGAGGCGGGCGTGGCGAGGTCGACCTCTGCGAGCCAGGTCTCGGAGGGCTCGGCCAGGCGAGACTGCAGGGCGTCGAGCCGGTCCTGGGCGGCGGCCCAGAGGGCATCCGGTTCGTCGTGGCCGTCGTTGAGAACGTTGGCAATGAGCTGCACGGTGCCGAATTTGTGGTCGATCACGACGAGGTCGGCCACGAAGCTGAAGGCCTGGCCCGGCACGTCGTAGTCCGCCGGCGGGCGATTCGGCAGGCGCTCGATCTGGCGGATCGCCTCCCAGCCGATGAATCCGACGAGGCCGCCGGTCAGGGGTGGGTGGCCGGGCATCCGCGGGGTTTCCCAGCGTTCGTGGAGGGCCGCGAGAGCCGCCAGCGGGCCGAGGCCGGTGGCGTCGCCGAGGGCGCGCTCAGCCGAGAGGCCATAGTCGAGCCAGCGGGTCTCGTCGCCCTGCTGGGTGAGCACGCCGAACGAGGACACGCCCACGAACGAGAACCGCGACCAAATGCCGCCCTGCTCGGCGGACTCGAGCAGAAAGCTACCGGGCTGGCCGGCAGCGAGCTTGCGGTAGATGCCCACCGGGGTTTCGCCGTCGGCGAAGAGTTCGCGCACCACGGGGAACACCCGGTGGTCGTCGATCTGGAGCGCGAACTGCCCGGCGGTGGTCGTCGGGGCTGGGCCGGAGCTGTTCGGTGCCATGGTCAGTCCTTCGGTTTTTGGGTGGTTGCCCGGTCTGCTGCCACGTCGGGTGCCGCGGGGCGGGCGCCGGTCACGACCTCGATGCCGCGCCCGTCGAAACAGGTGCGGGAGCCGGTGTGGCAGGCTGCTGCGACCTGGTCCGCCTGCACCAGGAGGGTGTCCGCGTCACAGTCGAGCGCGGCGGACTTCACATACTGGCCGTGGCCGGAGATGTCGCCCTTGCGCCAGAATTCCTGGCGACTGCGCGACCAAAACGTCACGCGCCCCTCGGTGAGCGTGCGGCGCAGCGCTTCCCGGTTCATCCAGCCGAGCATGAGCACCTCACCGGTGTCCCACTGCTGGATCACCGCCGGCAGCAGGCCGTCGGAGTTGAAGACGGCCCTGGCCAGGGCGTCATCGAGGGTGGAGAGTACATCGGTCATTTACGGAGCCGTTTCGGGTCGGGTAAGGCACAGCATCATCAGCGCACGGGCATTCCGGCGTGCCGGAGCTCCGCCTTGATGTCGCCGACGGTCAGCTGGCCGCTGTGGAACACGGATGCCGCGAGCACGGCATCCGCCCCCGCCGCGATGGCCGGGGGAAAATCCTCGACCCGGCCGGCGCCGCCGGAGGCGATCACCGGAACGGTGCTCAGGGCGCGCATCAGCGTGATGAGTTCGACGTCGAAGCCCGCCTTCGTGCCGTCGGCGTCGATGGAGTTGACGAGCAGCTCGCCGACCCCCAGCCCGACGGCCGTCTGCGCCCAGGCGAGAGCGTCCAGGTCGGTTTCGGTGCGGCCACCGTGGGTGGTGACGACGAAGCCGGACTCGGTGCGCCCGCTACGCTTCACATCAAGCGAGAGCACGAGTACCTGGGAGCCGAACCGGTCGGCGATCTCCCCGATCAGGGCGGGCCGCTTGATGGCGGCGCTGTTGACTCCGACCTTGTCGGCACCACTGGCCTGCAGCCGGGACACGTCCTCGACCGTGCGGATGCCGCCGCCCACCGTAAGCGGGATGAAGACCTGCTCTGCGGTGGCGCGCACGACGTCATAGGTGGTGGCACGGTTGTCCACCGTGGCGGTCACATCGAGGAAGGTGAGTTCGTCGGCTCCCTGCTCGTAGTACCGGCGGGCGAGTTCGACCGGATCGCCTGCGTCTCGCAGATTCTGGAAGTTCACGCCCTTGACCACGCGGCCGTCGGCCACGTCGAGGCAGGGTATGACCCGCACCGAAAGACTCACGATTGTGCCTCCATTGTGTGTCGCCGCATCTGGGTACCGCCGGTCAGCCCGTTACAAGCGGGCGTTGTGAATGGAGCTGATCAGGATGGCGCGCGCCCCGAGCTCGTAGAGGGCGTCCATGACATGGTTCGTGTTCAGGCGCGAGATCATCACACGCACGGCAACCCATTCCGGGTCGTGCAGGGACGATACGGTGGGCGACTCGATGCCGGGCGCCAGCAGGCAGGCGTCGTCGAGGAGCGTCTGCGGGATGTCGTAGTCCATCAGCACGTACTGGCGGGCCACGAGCACGCCCTGCAAGCGGCGCAGGAGGGTCGCGATGCCGGGCTTGTCGTTCTCGGAGCTGATCAGCACGGCCGTGGACTGCAGGATGACCGGGCCGAAGATCTCGAGGCCGGCCTTGCGCAGCGTGGAGCCGGTGGAGACGACGTCGGCGACGGCATCCGCCACGCCGAGCTGAACGGCTGACTCGACCGCGCCGTCGAGGGTGACCAGTGTCACGCTGACGTCGTGCTCGGCGAGGAAGGCCTCGACCAGTCCGGGGTAGCTGGTGGCGACGCGATGGCCGGACAGGTCGGCCAGGTCGGTGAAGCGGCCTGCGGGGCCGGCGAAGCGGAAGGTGGAGTCGCCGAAGTCGAGGCTGGCGATCTCCTGGGCGGTGGAGCCCGAGTCGAGCAGCAGGTCGCGCCCGGTGATTCCCACGTCGAGGGCTCCGGAGCCCACATAGGTGGCGATGTCGCGGGGACGCAAGTAGAAGAACTCCACGTCGTTGCGGGGGTCGGCGACGACGAGGTCGCGCGGGTCGCGGCGGCCGGTGTAGCCGGCCTCGAACAGCATCTGCGCGGCGGTTTCGGACAACGAGCCCTTATTGGGCACGGCAATTCTCAGCATTTGGGCACTCTCTGCGTCTTCAGGTTCTGGCGAACAGGTCTCACGGGGTCAACCGGGTGGAGTCTCTCTGATGACGCGTCACAGATGGCGGTACAGGTCGGCGGGGGTCAGCCCCTTCGCCAGCATCATCACCTGTACGTGGTACAGCAGCTGGCTCATCTCGGCGGCGGTTTCGTCGTCGCTCTGGAACTCGGCGGCCATCCAGACCTCGGCGGCTTCTTCGACGATCTTCTTGCCGATGGCATGTACGCCGGCGTCGAGTTCGCGCACGGTCCCCGAACCGTCGGGGCGGGTCCGTGCCTTGTCGCTCAGTTCAGCGAACAGGTCGTCAAAAGTCTTCACCTGACTAGGGTACTAGTGCGCGTGCTGGTGTTCGGTCGCGGCGGCGCGCAACAGGGCGATCTGCTTCGCCGGGTCCGCGGCGTTGAACACGCTGGAGCCGGCGACGAACGTGTTCGCCCCGGCCTCGGCGGCGATGACGATGGTGTCCTCGGTGATGCCGCCGTCGACCTGCAGCCAGACGTCCAGGCCGGACTTCTTCACGGCCTCCGACAGGGTGCGGAGCTTGCGCATGGTGGAGGGCATGAAGCTCTGCCCCCCGAAGCCGGGTTCGACGGTCATCACGAGCACCTGGTCGAATTCGGGCAGAAGCTCGAGGTAGGGCTCGATGGCCGTGCCGGGCTTGAGGGCGATGCCGGCCCGGGCGCCGATCGAGCGCAGCTTGCGGGCCAGGCCGACCGGGTTGGTCGTGGCCTCCGCGTGGAAGGTGACCGAGAACGCGCCGGCTTCGGCGTAGCCGAGCGCCCAACGCTCCGGGTTCTCGATCATCAGGTGCAGGTCGAAGGGCAGCGGGGAGACCTGGGCGAGGCGGTCGACGACGGGCGGTCCGAACGTCAGATTCGGTACAAAATGGTTGTCCATGATGTCGACGTGCACCAGGTCGGCGGTGCGGATGCGCCCCAGGTCCCGTTCGAGATTGGCGAAGTCGGCGGCGAGGATGCTGGGGTTAATCCGGGTGACCATGCCTTCACCCTACTGCGGCGAGCCCCGGCGGCTCGAAAGTCCCCTGCCGGTCGAGTCCAAGGCCCTGGAGCGATCCCGTCCCGAACGAATTCGACGGAGATTTTGCCGAAATGGGCCCAGAACCTTTCAAAAAAGTAGTTTTCAACCAGAATCTCCGTCGAATTCGTTCGGGCTGCGACGGAGAAGGATGCGAGTGCCTGGACCTCACAAGCCCTGCCGCAGATTCGGCGCGGGTTGTGGCTAACGCAGGAGATCCGTCCGGCTACACCGGCATCCGAACTGGTCCCGTACTGGTCCGCGGCGGCTGGGCAGCCCGGACGACGGATGTCCTGAATTGGCCACGCGACGCGCGGGCGCGGCCGGGGCGACGCCGGCCCGCACGCATGCCGGCTGGCTGGCCGAGGCAGAGCCGCAGCCGCAGGAACGACGCATCCACCGGTTGCCGTCGGGCGGGCCGGACACTCGCCCCGCCCGCGCAAGAACCGCTGCGCATTCGTGAGTGTCGTGGTCAACTCAGGAGATCCCACCGGCCGGGTTGGATATCTACTCCGGTGCCGCACTGATTCGCGGCACCGGTGAACGCGCGGGACGGATGTCCTGCCTTAGCCACACGCGCGGGCTCGGCCGGGCCATGCTCACGGAAGAACCAGGGGAGCCAGAATCTCCGTCAGATTGGGTCGAGGCCGGGGCCCGAATGCGCCGGGCCCGAATGCGCCGGGCCCGAATGCGCCGGGCCCGAATGCGCCGGGTCCGGGTGCGCCGGGTCCGGGTGCGCCGGGTCCGGGTGCGCGGGCTACTCCGTGCGCTCGAGCAGGGTGATGAACATAGCGTCAGTGCCGTGCCGATGCGGCCACAGTTGCACGCTGCCCCCGTCGCCGGGCAGGTCGAGCTCGGAGCTGCTCAGCCCCTGCAGCACGGATGCCGTGTCGAGAGTGCGCACACGGCCCTCCCATCTCTTGAGCGCGGTAGCCACGATCCCGCGGGTCTCCGCGATGTGCGGTGAGCAGGTGACGTAGGCCAGCACCCCGCCCGGCTTGAGCGCGCCAAGGGCCGCGTGGATCAGCCCGGACTGCAGATCGGAGAGCTCGGCGACGTCCTTGGGCTGCTTGCGCCAGCGGGCCTCCGGGCGCCGACGTAGCGCGCCGAGCCCGGTGCAGGGAGCATCCAGCAGGATCCGGTCGAACTCCTTCGGATGATCGTCTCCGAACCGGGTGCCGTCCTCCTCCCAGACAGGCACCTCTCCGGGCACGGCGGCCAGCGCCTTACGCACGAGGGCGGCCCGAGCCGGGACGAGCTCGTTGGCGACGAGGCTGGCCCCGCCGGCCAGCGCCTCGGAGGCAAGGAGGGAGGCCTTGCCGCCGGGGCCCGCGCAGAGGTCGAGCCAACGCTCCCCCGGCGCCACCGGGCGGGCCCGACTGAGCGTGAGGGCCGCCAACTGGGATCCCTCGTCCTGCACTCGAAGGCGTCCGCCGCTGTCCTGCATCAGGTGCACGGGGTCGCCGCCGGCCAGCACAAAACCGATGGGCGAGAAGTCGTTGGCAACGCCGAGACCGTCGGTGTCTTCGGTGTTGCTGAGGCCGGGCAGAATGACCATGTTCACCTTGGGCGCGGCATTGTCGGCCGACAGCAGCTCCTCGAGCTCGGTCTCTCGGCCCTCGAGGCGCAGCGACTGCCGGAACGCCCGCACCACCCAGATCGGGTGTGAGTGCTCCGCGGCAAGGCGGTCATCATCACTGGTGGCTTCGGTGAGCACGCGTTCGCGCCACTCGTCGGCGCTGGAGCGGGAGATGGTGCGCAGCACCCCGTTGGTGAAACCGGTGGTGGCGCGGGAGCCCACCTGACGGGCGAGTTCGACGGACTCGTTCACGGCGGCGTGGGTGGCCACCCGGGTGGCGAGCAACTGGTGCGCACCAAGACGTAGCACGTCCAGGATGGCCGGGTCGATCACGGTGACGGGCCGACCGGCCGCGTCGGCGATCACCCGGTCGTAGAAGCCCTGCATACGCAGGGTGCCGTAGGTCAGCTCGGTGGCCAATGCGGCATCCGCGGTGCTGAGCGCCGCCCGCTTGATGCGGCCGGGCAGCAGCAGGTTCGCGTAGGCGTCTGATTCCCGCACGGCGGCGATGACCTCGTAGGCCACCCGCCGGGCCGGCTGCACGAAGTCGGTCTGCGGGCGCTCCAGGCCGCGGCCGCCCTGAGCACGGACGTCGTTCTTTCGCCCCTGGCGACGGTCGTCGCTCATGAGGCGACAACCTCCGTCCAATTCACTCCGCGCCACCAGTCGATTGCCTTCATCTGTGTCTTTCCGGCCGGTTGCACGGTGACCAGCTCGAGTGGCTCGGTCCCCGTTCCAATCAGCACTTTCTTGTCGATCTCACGGATCAGGCCGGCCGGTTGCGGCTCGGATCCCTGGGTCAGGGCAACGCCCTGGAGTTTGAGGCGGGCGTCGCCGAGCACCGTGAACGCGCCCGGCTCCGGGGTGACCCCGCGCACCCGGTTGCGCACCGAGACGGCCGGTTCGGACCAGTCGATACGGGCATCCGCAAGAGTCAGCTTGGGGGCCAGGGTGACCGGACCGGACTGCGGGGTCGCCTGGACGCCGCCGGCTTCGAGGGCGTCGATCACCTGCAGCAGCAGGCGCGCGCCGCTGTCGCTGAGCGCCCGCAACAGGCTGCCCGCGGTGTCGTCCTCGACGATCGCCCGCGTCAGTTGCGCGAACACGGCGCCCGCGTCGAGTTCCGGAACCAGCTGGAATACGGCGGCACCAGTCTGCTCGTCGCCGGCCATGAGTGCGCGTTGCACGGGAGCGGCACCGCGCCAGCGCGGGAGCAGGGAGAAGTGCAGGTTGATCCAGCCGAGCCGGGGCACCGACAGGAGCGGTTCACGCACGAGCCCGCCGTAGGCGACGATGACGCCGAGGTCGGGTCGCAGTGCGGCGATCTCCACGGTCGCGGCCTCGTCGAGGCGATTGGCCTTGATCACGTGCAGCCCGTTCTCGACGGCGGCTCGCGCGAGCGGCGAGGGGGTGAGCACGCGTTTGCGGCCGAACGGGGCATCCGCCCGGGTGATCACGGCCGCGAGGTCGTGGTGGGACTGAGCCAGGGCGCCCAGGCTGGGCACGGCCGCCTGCGGCGTGCCGGCGAAGACGAGTTTCATTTAGAGCAGCTCCGGGTCGTCGAATCGTACTTTGAGTGTAGGCGCGGGGCGGAAGGCCGCCCCCTTCGGGCGCCGGCGGCGGGCGGCATTGCGCACGACCGCGGCCTTGAGCGCACGGGCCACGGCGTCACCGCTGGCGTAGGGCAGCCGCACGATCGCACGCACCAGGGGGTCCTCCGTGGTGACCGGGCCGAGTACATCGACGCCGTCCATCCCGGCCAGCTCTGCCAGGGCCAGGGCGACGTCGGCGTCGGTGCCGGTGACGGATGCAGCACGCACCGCGGGCGGGAATCGCAGTTGGCGGCGATCGGCCAGTTCCGACGCGGCGAGCATCTCGGGCTGCCAGGAGTTCAGCGCCCGGGCGACGAGCCCGCCCACGCCGACCAGGACCACAGCAGCACCTGGGGCCGCCAGGGATGCGGCGTTGGACCACCAGCGCAGGCAGTCCTCCCCGACCCGCAGGGATTCCCGGGCGAGCATCCGTTCGCCGTCGAGCAGCAGGATGGCTCGGTATCCACCCGTCGGGATGGGCTCCGCGCCGCGGGTGGCGATCACCAGGGCCGGGGCGTCGCCGAGGTGCTGCAGCGGATGGTCGCCGTCGGCGACGACAATGCGCGCGCCGGGGAACGCCCGGCCGAGTTCTTCGGCGGTTCGCCCGGTGCCGAGGGTGACGACCCGCAGGGCGCGCCCCTCGCAGTGCGTGCAGCTCCAGTTGGCGGCCAGCGCCCCGCACCAGCGACACGACGGGGTGGAGTCCTTGGAGGCCAAAGCGAGCGGCCCCTGACAGGTGGTGCAGCGGGCGGCCTTCTTGCAACTCTGGCAGGCGAGCATCGGGGCGTAGCCGGGGCTGGCCACCTGCACCAGCACGGGGCCGTGGGCCAGCGCCTCCTTGGCGGCCCGCCACGCGGCCGTCGGGATGCGCGCGGCGCGGGCCTGCTGGTCGGGCTCGGACTGGAAGTCGGTAGGGATGATCCGCGGATGCCGGTTCTGCGCGGGGTGCACCGCAGTGAGCCAGCCCATCTCGACCAGGCGCTGCACCTCGACGGTGCGGGTATGGCCGAGGAAGACGAGGGCGCAGCCGGACTGGCCCTGGCGCACGAGCGCGGCGTCGCGGGAGTGCGCGTAGGGGCTGAGCGGTTCGCCGTGCAGCGGGTCGCCGTCGTCGAAGAGCGCGATCAGACCGAGGTCGTGGGCCGGCGCGTAGACGGCCGACCGATTGCCGAGCACGATCCGGGGTTCCGGGGCAAGGGCGGCCAGGAAGGCCCGATAGCGTTCCGGGTTGGGCTGGCGTGCATCGACGCGGCTGACCGAGTCGGCCGGGGCCAGCAGGTCGAGGGCGGCCTGAAGCTGGTCCTGGTCGCGGTAGTCCGGCACGACGAGGATGGCGCTCCGCCCGGCGGCCAGGCCGGCCACCGCGAGCTCGGCCAGGGTGATCGCCCACTTCCCGATGGTCTGCCCGTCCGGCAGCCGTTGCAGCTCGGGCACCGCGGCCACGCAGAGGCGCGCCCCCGTGGCGACGGCCGTGTCGAGGGTGCCGGCCGGGTAATCGGCACAGGCCGGCCCGGCGGGGGTGGCGGGGTCGGCCACATCGCCAGGCTCGGCCACGGTGGCAACACCGGCCGTCCCGTCGGCCGGGGCGGAAGCATCCGCTGTTCGCGCCGCCAGCCAGGTTTTCTCCACCCGGACCTGGCGCGGGGGCACGGCGAGACGGATGATGTCGCTCGCGTTCCCCGAGGCCCGGTCGGCGACCCGACGGGCGAGCTCCCAGACCTCGGGGGTGAGCACCTGGGCGGCGGAGACCACGCTCTCGATCGGGCTGAGCGCGCCCCGGAATTCGGTGCCAGCCTCGAGACCCGGCAGCGCCTCCGGGCCTGCGGCCGGTCCGACCGCACCGCGCCCCTCGGCCGCACCCAACACCTCGATCAGGTATCCGTCGGCGACGCGACCGGCCGAGCGCAGCGGCACCCGCACGCGCACGCCGGGCCGGGCGATGCCGGCGAGCTCATCGGGAATGCTGTAATCGAACAGGTGGTCGAGCTGCGGCAGCGGCGAGTCGATGAGCACCCGGGCCACGAGGCCGGAGCGGGTCATCGGCGCCGCGCCTGCCCGGTCACAGTCCGGCAGCGCTTCTCAGCTCGTCGACCCGGTCGAGGCGCTCCCAGGTGAAGTCGGGAAGCTCGCGGCCGAAGTGGCCGTAGACGGCGGTCTGCGCGTAGATCGGGCGCAGCAGGTCAAGGGAATGGATGATCGCGGCCGGGCGCAGGTCGAAGACCGCGCGGATCGCCGCGGTGATGTCCCGGTCGGCCATCACCCCGGTGCCGAAGGTCTCCACGTAAAGTCCGACGGGCGAGGCCTTGCCGATGGCGTAGGCCACCTGAATCTCGAGACGGTCAGCCAGCCCGGCGGCCACGGCGTTCTTGGCCACCCAGCGCATCGCGTACGCTGCGGAGCGGTCGACCTTCGACGGGTCCTTGCCGCTGAACGCGCCCCCGCCGTGCCGGCTGGAACCGCCGTAGGTGTCGATGATGATCTTGCGCCCGGTGAGGCCGGCGTCGCCCTGAGGGCCGCCGATCTCGAACCGCCCGGTCGGGTTGATCAGCGTATTCAGTTCAGACGAGTCCAGTTCCACGCGGTCGAGCACCGGGCGGATGACGAGTTCCTCGACCTCCGCACGCAGCTGCTCGTTGGACACCTTCGGCGAGTGCTGGGTCGACAGCACGACGGTCTCGACCGAGCGCGGCGTGATGCCGTCGTAGCCGATGGTGACCTGGGTCTTGCCGTCGGGCCGGAGGTAGTCGAGTTCGCCGGACTTGCGCACCTCGGCGAGGCGTTCGGCGAGGCGGTGTGCGATCCAGATCGGGATCGGCATCAGCTGGGGGGTCTCCCGGGTGGCGTATCCGAACATGATGCCCTGGTCGCCGGCGCCCTGGCGGTCGAAGTCCTCGACACTGGACTCTTCCCGACGCTCGAAGGCGTTGTCCACGCCCTGCGCGATGTCGGGCGACTGGCCGCCGATGGAGATCTCCACGCCGCAGGAGCGGCCGTCGAACCAGACGTCCGAAGAGTCGTAGCCGATATCGGTGATGCACTTGCGCACGATTGAGGGGATCTCGACGTAGGCCTCGGTGCTGACCTCGCCGGCGACGTGAACGAGCCCGGTGGTGACGAGGGTCTCGACGGCGACCCGGCTGTGCGGGTCTTCCGTCAGGAGCGCATCCAGAATGCTGTCGGAGATCTGGTCGCAGATCTTGTCGGGGTGACCTTCGGTTACCGACTCCGAAGTGAAAAGGCGTAGATCGCGCATCTTGCCCGTCTCTGTTGCAGAACAACGTGTAGAAGAAATGAACGTGAAAAATTCTCCGCTGAGACCGGGCCGAGCCGACCGGGCACCCGGTCGTGCCGGTCGGGAAGCGCCGGAGACCCTGCCCTTGCCGGCGACGGCGACGGCAACCCAGGTGACCGGATGCCCGAGCGGTCTCAGCCGATCAGGTCAAGGATGCGCCCGGCCACCGACATTTTGGTTCCGGAGACCTCACACACTATATCTCCGTCGTGATCGAGCACCGTGATCGCGTTACGGTCCGAGGCGAAACCCTCCGCCCAGCCCACGCGGTTGACCACCAGGAAGTCGCAGCCCTTGCGCGCCATTTTCTCGCGGCCGAGTACAAGCAGGCGAACCGGATCCGGCTCCGTCTCCGCGGCGAACCCGATCAGTACCTGGCCCGTGCGCTTCGTCCGGGCGAGCCCGGCGAGGATATCGGGGTTACGGGTCAGTTCGAGCAGCAGGGTGTCGCCGGTCTCGTCTTTCTTGATCTTGCCGGCGCTCACCTGCACCGGCCGGTAGTCGGCGACCGCGGCCGCCATGATCACGGCGTCGGCCCCGGCGGAGGCATCCGTGACGGCCGCCTCGAGCTCGAGCGCGGTGCCCACGAGCCGCAGTTCCACCGCTGTTGGTGCGGCAACCTCGAGATTCGCGGCGATCAGGGTCACGGACGCACCCCGAGCCAGGGCGGCCTGCGCCAGGGCGACCCCCTGCTTACCGCTGGAACGGTTGCCGAGGAAGCGCACGGGGTCGAGGGGCTCGCGAGTGCCGCCAGCGGTGATCACGACGTGCTTGCCGACCAGGTCGGCCCCTGGCCCATCGGTGCGGTCGGCCAAGGCAAGGGCGGCGAGGGCCGCGGCGACGATGGTGTCGGGCTCTTCCATCCGGCCGGCTCCGGCGTCGGCGCCGGTGAGCTGGCCGACCCCAGGCCCGACGACGATGACGCCGCGGGCGCGGAGGGTGGCCACATTGGCGACCGTGGCCGCGTTGTTCCACATCTCCGTGTGCATCGCCGGGGCGATCACGAGCGGGGCGGTGCTGGCCAGGATGGTGTTGCCGAGCAGGTCGTCGGCGAGGCCGGCGGCGAGCTTCGCGATGGTGTTCGCGGTGGCCGGGGCCACGACGATCAGGTCGGCGGATTGGCCAATGGCCACGTGCCGCACCTCGGCGACGCCCTCATAGAGATCCGTGTGCACGGGGTTGCGGGAGATAGCCTCGAGGGTGGGCTTGCCGACGAATCGCAGCGCCGCCGGCGTCGCCACGACGTGCACGCAGTCCCCCCGCAACACGAAAGCGCGCACGACGTTCACGGCCTTGTAGGCAGCAATGCCGCCGGTTATCCCGACGACGATCGTGCGACCTGACGACATCCTGCGCGCTTGTGGGTGCGTTACTCGGCGATGGGGCGGGAGGTGAGCTTGTCTTCGTTGATCTCGCGGAGGGCGACGGACAGCGGCTTGTCGTCGACGGTCGAGTCGACGAGCGGGCCGACATTGTCGAACAGGCTGCCTTCGTGCAGGTCCGCATAGTAGTCGTTGATCTGACGCGCGCGCTTGGAGGCGAAGACCACGAGGGCGTACTTGGAGTCGGCCTTGGTGAGCAGGTCGTCGATGGGCGGGTCAATGATGCCAGTGAGCTTGGTAGCCATTGGTGTCACTCCTTCAGAGCGGTTTGTGCTGCGGGACGCGCAGAATCACGGAAAACGGGCGCTACGGCAGCAACGGCGCCGTACGCAGATCCATCAAGTCTACGACCTCGCGCGCCGCTTCGCCCACGTCGTGGTTTACGACCCGATAATCGAACTCCCCCTGGGCGGCCAATTCGAGTTTGGCCGTCTCGAGCCGGCGGGCCTGTTCGGCGGGCGCCTCGGTGTCCCGGCCGATCAGCCGGCGCACCAGTTCGTCCCAGCTCGGCGGAAGCAGGAAGACCAGTCTGGCCTCCGGCATGGCCCGGCGAACGGCCCGGGCTCCTTGGATGTCGATCTCGAGGAGCACGCTGTGACCCTCGTTCAAGGCCTCCGTGACTGGACCCCGCGGGGTGCCGTAGCGGTGCGCGTTGTGCACGGTCGCCCACTCGAGCAGGTCGCCGGCCGCGACCATCCGGTCGAATTCGGCGTCGTCGACGAAGAAGTAGCTCACGCCCGCGGTCTCGCCTGGGCGAGGTGCCCGGGTCGTGGCCGACACCGACAGGTGCACGCCCGGGTGATGCTGACGGATGTGCGCCGCGACGGTTCCCTTGCCGACCGCGGTGGGACCGGCCAGCACGACAAGCTTCGCGGAGGAATCGCCGCGCCTCGCGACGGTGCGCGTGGTGAGAAAATCTCGCAACCGATCGCGTTGGTGCTTGCCCAGCCCCCCCAATCGCTTCGACGGCGAGATCTCGAGCCTCCCCATGATTCGGTGCATCTTGGTGACGCCGATCGCCGGAATGCTGATCAGGAACTCGGTCACCCGCAGGCGCCCTTCGACGCCGTCCGGGCTCTCGGTCGCGGCGGACAACACGTCGAGCGCGCTACGTTTTCCCTGCGCAATCTGGCTTTTAACTGCGGCGCGTGCGCGGCGAGCCGCCACGGCGGCGCGCGAGGCGGCAACCCGATCGACGTCGGGTGGGGTGGGGCGATTCTCAGCCACGGGCAGCTCCTGCTTCAACTACTCGGCGCGCAATCGCTTGTTTGATTCGGTCGGGGCCGACCTCTAGAACGCTGCGCGATTCACTCACGATAACGCCTTCCGCGTACCCCCCGTACAAGTTCTTCAGATCGGCGACCTGCGCGCCCTGGTGGCCGAAGCCGGGAGCGAGGATGGGGGTGAGACCGCGGGCGGGCGCCACGGAGAGGTCCAGTCCGAACGTGGCCAGGTCCAGTGTGGCGCCGAGCACCACCCCGACCGAGCCGAGCGAGGAAGCCCCGGACCTGGCATTCCGCTCGGTCACGGCGCCGAAGACGGATTGGGCGACGCTTTGGCCGGTCTGATTCCCCTCGGCGATCACGGCCCGCTGAAGCGCCGCCGCCTCGGGGTTCGAGGTGGCAGCCAGCACGAAGATCCCCTTGCCGGTCTGGGCTGCAAGGCGGAACACCGGTTCCAGCGACCCGACGCCCATATACGCGTTCACGGTGATGGCGTCGACCTCCAGGGGGGACTCCTCGCTCAGCCAGGCCTGGCCGTACGCCTCCACGCTGGTACCGAGGTCGCCGCGCTTGACGTCCGCGATCGTGAGCAGTCCGGCGGCGCGGGCATCCGCCAGCACCCGTTCCAGGGCGAGGTACCCGGCGGAGCCGAAACGCTCGTAGAAGGCCACCTGGGGCTTCACCAGGCCGACCTGGCCGGCAGCGGCGGCCACGACCTGGCGGCCGAAAGACTCCGCCCCGGCGGCCGTGTCCGGCAGACCCCAGTCGGTCAGGAGCCAGGTGTGCGGGTCGATGCCGACGCAGACTTGTCCCCGGACCGAGAAGACATCACCCAGCCGGTCGCCGAAGGCGGCCGGTGCGGCCGGGCCGACCGCTGCGGTCGACCCGTCCTGTTCGTGCGCGCGGCTCACAGGGCCGCCGTCCGGGTGAGGGCGTAGTCCTGCAGCGAGGTCACCTCGAAGCCGCCGCGAATCGCGTCGATCGAGGCCACTGCGGCGCTCAACTCGGCGATGGTGGTGAACAGCGGCAGGTCCGCGGCGACCGCGGCCGCGCGGATCTCGTAGCCGTCGGCTCGGGCGGTGCGACCGCCGGGGGTGTTGATGACGATCTGCACCTCTTCGCGGCGGATCAGTTCCACGATCGACACGTCCGCCTCGTCGGCCTTCTCACTGAACTTGGTGACGATGGCGGCGCGGATGCCGTTGCGTTGCAGAACTTCGGCGGTCCCCTCCGTGGCGGTGATCGAGTAGCCGAGCTGCTGGAGGCGCAGCATGGGCAGGATGATCGCGCGCTTGTCCCGGTCGGAGACCGACACGAACACGGTGCCGGTGAGCGGGATTCCGCCGTAGGCGGCGAGCTGGCTCTTGGCGAAGGCCCGCGGGAAGTCGCGGTCGATGCCCATGACCTCACCGGTTGAGCGCATCTCCGGGCCGAGCACGGAGTCCACGACGAGACCCTCGGGCGTGCGGAACCGGTTGAACGGCAGCACGGCTTCCTTCACGGCGACCGGAGCATCCATCGGCACCCGCGAGCCGTCGATCAGAGGTAGCTTGCCCGCGGCCTTGAGTTCGGCGATGGTCTTGCCGACCATGATCAGCGCGGCGGCCTTGGCCAAGGTGATGCCAAGGGCCTTGGCCACGAACGGTACCGTACGCGAGGCGCGCGGGTTCGCTTCGAGCACGTAGAGCACGCCGGCGCCGATCGCGAACTGCACGTTGAGCAGGCCGCGCACGCCGATGCCGCGGGCGATGCCCAGCGTCGCCTCGCGCACGCGGTCGATCTCCGCACGGCCGAGGGTGACCGGAGGCAGGGTGCAGCTCGAGTCGCCGGAGTGGATCCCGGCCTCCTCGATATGCTCCATCACGCCGCCGATGTAGAGCTCGGTGCCGTCGTAGATGGCGTCCACGTCGATCTCGATGGCGTCGTCGAGAAACCGGTCCACGAGCAGCGGATGCGACGGGCCGATGATGCCCTGTCCGGCCATCCGGTTGAAGTAGTCGGCCAACGCTGCGGAGTCGTAGACGATCTCCATGCCGCGGCCGCCGAGCACGTAGCTCGGGCGCACGAGCACGGGATAGCCGATCTCCTCGGCAACGACCACAGCGCCGGCGTAGTCGGTGGCGACGCCGTTGCGGGGGGCGAGCAGGCCGGCCTGGTCGAGGATGCCGGAGAAAAGTCCGCGCTCCTCGGCCAGGTCGATGGCCTCCGGGGTGGTGCCGAGTATCGGGATGCCCTCGGCCTCGAGGCCCTTGGCGAGGCCGAGCGCGGTCTGGCCTCCCAGCTGCACGACCACGCCGACGAGCTCGCCGCTCTGGCTTTCTGCGTGAATGACCTCGAGCACGTCCTCGAGGGTGAGCGGCTCGAAGTAGAGCCGGTCGGAGGTGTCGTAGTCGGTCGAGACCGTCTCCGGGTTGCAGTTGATCATGATGGTCTCGTAGCCAGCCTCGGAGAGGGCAAACGAGGCGTGCACGCAGGAGTAGTCGAACTCGACGCCCTGGCCGATGCGGTTCGGGCCGGAGCCGATGATGACGACCTTTTTGCGGTCACTGGGCACGACCTCGGTCTCCTGGTCGTAGCTGGAGTAGTGGTACGGCGTGAGTGCGGGGAACTCCCCCGCGCACGTGTCGACGGTCTTGAAGACCGGGCGCACGCCGAGGATGTGGCGCACCGTGCGCACATCCGCTTCGCCGAAGCCGCGAAGCTCGCCGATCTGGGCGTCGGAGAAGCCGTGGTCTTTGGCGGTGCGGAGGATGTCTGTGTCGAGGCGCTCGGCGGCGGCGATCTCGTCCGCGATCTCGTTGATCAGCACGATCTGGTCGATGAACCACGGGTCGATCTTGGTGGCGTCGAAAACCTGCTCGGTGGTGGCACCCTTGCGGAGCGCCTGCTGCACGGTGACGATCCGGCCGTCGGTGGGTACTTCGGCGACCGTGAGCAACTCGTCGACCGTGCGGGTCTCGGGTCCCCAGTGGAACGACGAACCGCGCTTCTCGAGCGAGCGGAGCGCCTTCTGCAGCGCGGAGGCGTAACTGCGGCCGATGGCCATCGCCTCGCCCACGGACTTCATGGTGGTGGTCAGGCGCTGGTCGGCGGCGGGAAACTTCTCGAACGCGAACCGGGGCACCTTGACCACGACGTAGTCGAGGGTGGGTTCGAAGCTGGCCGGGGTGACACCGGTGATGTCGTTCGGGATCTCGTCGAGCCGGTAGCCGAGCGCGAGCTTCGCGGCGATTTTGGCGATCGGGAAGCCCGTCGCCTTGCTCGCCAGGGCGGAGGAGCGGGACACGCGCGGGTTCATCTCGATCACGATGATGCGACCGTCGGCCGGGTTGATCGCGAACTGGATGTTGCAGCCGCCGGTGTCCACTCCCACGGCGCGGATGATGTCGATGCTGATGTCGCGCAACTTCTGGTACTCACGGTCGGTCAGGGTCAGCGCCGGGGCGACGGTGATCGAGTCGCCGGTGTGTACGCCGACCGGGTCGACGTTCTCGATCGAGCACACGACGACCGTGTTGTCGGCCGTGTCGCGCATCATCTCGAGCTCGAATTCCTTCCAGCCGAGGATGGATTCCTCGAGCAGGACCTCGCTGGTGGGGCTCTGGTGCAGCCCGTCGCCGACGATGCGGCGCAGTTCCGGCTCGGTGTAGGCGAAGCCGGAGCCGAGGCCGCCCATGGTGAAGGAGGGGCGCACGACGAGCGGGTAGCCGAGGTCCTCGGCGAAGCCGACGGCCTCCTCGACCGTGTGGGCGATGTAGGACCGGGCGACGCCGGCGCCCGTGTCCAGCACCAGTTGCTTGAAGATCTGGCGGTCCTCACCCTTCTGGATGGCGTCGAAGGAGGCACCGATGAGTTCGACGTCGTACCTGGCCAGGATGCCGCGCTCGTGAAGCTGGATGGCGGCGTTCAGCGCTGTCTGCCCGCCGAGGGTCGGCAGAATCGCGTCGGGGCGTTCCTTGGCGATGATCGTCTCGAGGATCTCCGGGGTGATCGGCTCGATGTAGGTGGCGTCGGCGAAGTCGGGGTCGGTCATGATCGTGGCCGGGTTGGAGTTGACCAGGATGACCCTGACCCCCTCGGCCCGCAGCACCCGGCAGGCCTGAGTTCCGGAATAGTCGAACTCGCAGGCCTGGCCGATCACGATCGGACCCGATCCGATGACGAGAACGCTGTTGATGTCGTCGCGCTTGGGCATTACTTGGCGTCTCCTGCTCCGGTGGCCGCACGATGCGCGATCACCACATCCCTGAACCGATCGAAAAGGTACTCGGCGTCGTGTGGGCCGGCCGCCGACTCCGGGTGGTACTGCACCGAGAAAGCGGGGATATCGAGGCAGCGGATGCCCTCGACCACCTGGTCGTTGAGGCTGTAGTGGCTCACCTCCACCCGGCCGAAGCCGGTGCGGGACTCATGCACTCCCTCGATGGGCATGTCCACGGCGAACCCGTGGTTCTGCGAGGTGATTTCCACCCGGCCGGTGGTCTTGTCGAGCACGGGCTGGTTGATTCCCCGGTGCCCGAAGGGCAGCTTGTAGGTGCGGAAGCCGAGGGCGCGGCCGAGCAGCTGGTTGCCGAAGCAAATCCCGAAGTAGGGCACACCGGCTCGCAGCACCTCCTGTAGGAGGTTCACGTGTAGGTCGGAGGCTGCCGGGTCGCCGGGGCCGTTGGAGAAGAACAGGGCCGACGGGGTGAGGGACAGCACGTGCTCGGCGGTGACCGACTGGGGCAGCACCAGCACCTCGAAGCCGCGCGCGGCGAGGTGGCCCAGGGTGGAGGTCTTGACCCCGAGGTCGAGCACGGCGACCGAGCCGATGCGCTCGCCCTGCGCGGGCACCGAGAACGGTTCGACCGTGGAGACCTCATCGGACAGGTTGCGGCCACGCATGCCGGCGCCGGCACGCACCAGCTCGAGCTGCTCGCCATCGGAGAGGCCGAAACGGTCGCCGGAGAAGATCCCGCTCTTCATGGCCCCGGACGAGCGGATGTGACGGGTGATCGCACGCGTGTCGACACCGCTGATCCCGACCACTCCCCCGCCCGTCAGGTCGTCATCGAGGCTGCGGGTGGACCGGAAGTTGGAGGCCATGCGGGCAGGCTCGCGCACGACGAAGCCGGAGACCCAGATGCGGCGGGATTCCATGTCCTCGTCGTTGGCACCCGTGTTGCCGATGTGCGGCGCCGTCATCAGCACGATCTGCCCGGCGTAGGACGGGTCGGTGAGGGTCTCCTGGTAGCCGGTCATGCCGGTGGCGAAGACGATCTCGCCGAGGGTCTGCCCCACGCTGCCGTAGGAACGGCCTTCGTAGCGGCGGCCGTCCTCGAGTACGAGCACGGCAGGAGTCGGTCGGTCGGGGGTCGTTGCGTTGCTCACGCTACGCCTCGCTTTCATCGCGCGCGGCCGGGCGCCGGGCGTCGGCCGCAATGGTTCGAATGGCGTCGTTCACGCTGACGCGGTCGGATGGGTCAAGGATTCGGAAATAGCTGTCGACGATCTGTCTGTCGGCGCCGGGCAGCCGCCAGCCGAGCAGCAGCAGGCCGTCGGTCTCGACGGCGCGGTCGATTGCCACGGTGGCGTCTTCCAGCACGGCGATGGCCGAGGCAGGGATGAACACCGCCTCCTCGCCGGCCAGGGCCAGGATCAGACCCGCGTCGGTCACGGTCAGGCGGGCCCGGGCCCGGAAACCCAGGCCAGGGATGTTCAGGCGTTCGAGCGGCTGGGCGCGGAGGGTCGTGGCGACGTAGAACACGGCGGCGGAGGCCAGCTCTAGTGCCGCGTCGACGGGCAGCGGGTAGCCGGCCGGCAGGGCGGCGTCCCGGCGGCTGCGGCCCCGCCAGCTGCGCAGCATGAGGCCGAGCAGGCCGAGCAGCACGGCGACGGTGATGACGGTGGCGATGGTCCTAGCCATGGGTTCGCTCCTCGAGTGCCGCGATCTCGTCGGCGGGCTGCAGCGCACCGTCCAGAACCGTGGCGTAGCCCCGGTGGAATGTGGCCAGCACCCGACCCGGCAGGGTCATCGCCAGGTAGGGCGAGTTGGCGCTCCTGCCGGCCAGGTTGCCGCGCTCGAAGACGCGGCTCGCGGCGGGATCGTAGAGGGTGAGCTCGGCGGGAGCCCCGACGAGCAGACCCTGGCCCTGGCCGGCGAGCCGGCCGATCCGGGCGGGGCTGCTGGAAAGCACGCGAGCGATGTCCGTCCAGTCGAGCAGCCCGGTGTTGACGACGGCCGCGTGCACCACGGAGAGGGCGGATTCGAGGCCGACCATGCCGTTCGCCGCGGCGTCCCACTCGCAGTCCTTCGCCTCGACCGGGTGCGGGGCGTGGTCGGTGGCGACGATGTCGATGGTGCCGTCGGCGAGGCCGGCGCGCAGGGCTTCGACGTCTTCGCGGCGGCGGAGCGGCGGGTTGACTTTGAACCGGGCGTCGTAGCCGACGACCAGGTCCTCGGTGAGCAGCAGGTGGTGCGGGGTGGCCTCGGCGGTCACCTGGATGCCGCGGGCCTTGGCCCAGCGGATGACGTCGACCGAGCCGGCCGTCGACACGTGGCACACGTGCAGACGCGACCCGACGTGCTCGGCGAGCAGCACATCGCGGGCGATGATCGACTCCTCGGCGACCGCGGGCCAGCCGACCATCCCGAGTTCGCTTGAGAGTGCCCCCTCGTTCATCTGCGCCTTCTCGGTCAGGCGCGGTTCCTGGGAGTGCTGGGCGACAACGCCGTCGAACGCCTTCACGTACTCGAGGGCCCGGCGCATCAACAGCGGGTCGGAGACGCAGAAGCCGTCGTCGGAGAAGACCCGAACCCGGGCACGACTGGTGGCCATGGCGCCCAGTTCGGCCAGGCGCTCCCCCGCAAGCCCGACGGTGACGGCGCCGATCGGCTGCACGGTGACATAGCCGGCGCGCTCACCGAGGGCGAGAACCTGGTCGACGACGCCGGCGGTGTCCTGCACGGGCGAGGTGTTGGCCATCGCAAACACGCTGGTGAAGCCGCCCACGGCCGCGGCCTGACTGCCGGTCAGGATGGTTTCACTCTGTTCGAAGCCCGGTTCGCGCAGGTGCGTGTGCAGGTCGACCAGGCCGGGCAGAGCGATCAGGCCGGCCGCGTCGACGACGGTTGCGCCGGCACCAGAAAGCCCGGAACCGATCTCCACAATCTTGCCGTCGGCGAGGATAAGGTCAGCGCGGGTGCCGTCCGCGAGTGTCGCACCTCGAATCAGGTACGGCGTGCTGGCCGCGCTGTCGCTGGACATCTATGAATCCTCCCGATCGCCGGACAACAGCAGGTACAGTGCCGCCATCCGCACTGAAACCCCGTTTGCGACCTGTTCGCGCACGGTTGAGCCGGCCGAATCGGCCGCCGCTGAAGATATTTCCAAGCCGCGATTCATGGGGCCGGGGTGCATCACAATGGTAGTCGGGGCCAGACGGCCGAAGCGCTCATCGTCCAGGCCCCAGCGGCGCGAGTACTCGCGGCTGTTCGGGAAGAAAGCGGCGTCCATGCGTTCCTGCTGGATGCGCAGCATCATCACCACGTCGGGCCCGGCGTCGATGGCCGCGTCCAGGTCGAAGCCCGACTCGGCCGGCCAACCGCTCATGTCCATCGGCAGCAGGGTGGGCGGAGCGATCAGGCTCACGTGCGCGCCGAGCGTGGTGAGCAGCCAGAGGTTCGAGCGGGCCACCCGGGAGTGCAGGATGTCACCGACGATGGTGACCGTGACGCCGTCCAGGCCCCGACCGCGCGCGGCACCCTGGTGCAGCCGACGACGGATGGTGAACGCGTCCAGCAGCGCCTGGGTCGGATGCTCATGGGTGCCGTCGCCCGCGTTGATGATGCCGGCGTCGATCCAGCCGCTTTCGGCCAGCACGTGGGGTGCCCCGGAGGCCGGATGGCGGATGACGACCCCGTCGGCACCCATCGCGGCGAGGGTTTGAGCGGTGTCCTTGAGGCTTTCGCCCTTCGACACGCTCGAGCCCTTGGCACTGAAGTTGATCACGTCCGCGCTCAGCCGTTTCGCGGCGGCCTCGAAGGAGATCCGGGTCCGCGTCGAATCCTCGAAGAACAGGTTGACCACGGTCTTGCCGCGCAGGGTGGGCAGCTTCTTCACCTCGCGGTTGGCGACATCAGCCATGTCCTCGGCGATGTCGAGCAGCAGGATCGCCTCGTCGCGACTCATGCCCTTGGTCGAGAGGAGGTGCCTCATCACGCGACCCCCTCGTCAGCGCCTTCGAGGGGTCCGCCGTCGATGCTGACGAACTCGTCGCCGTCGACCTCGAGCAGGTGCAGGTTGATGCGTTCCGCGGTGGAGCTGGGCAGGTTCTTGCCCACGAAGTCGGCCCGGATCGGCAGTTCGCGGTGGCCGCGGTCCACGAGCACGGCCAGGCGCACGACGGTCGGCCGCCCGTGGTCGCCGAGTGCGTCGAGGGCGGCGCGGATGGTGCGGCCCGAGTAGAGCACATCGTCGACGAGCACCACCGTGACGCCGTCGACGCTGCCGGGCACCAGGGTGCGGGTCGGCGTGCGGGTGCGGGTGTGGCCGAGGTCATCGCGGTACATGGTGACGTCGAGGGAGCCGACCCGGACATCCGTCGCCGTGGGCTCGATGCGCGCGATGGTCTCGGCGATGCGCCGGGCCAGAACGACCCCGCGAGTGGGGATGCCGAGGATCACAAGGTTCTCGGCGCCTCGATTGGACTCCAGGATCTCGTGGGAGATCCGAGTCAACGCTCGAGCGATATCAGCCTGGTTCAACACGGTGCGTGCCATCAACCCGACCTCCTTCCCCGCCTCACCGGACGGCTGTTAAAGGATGTCATTTCCGGGTTTTACACTAGCACCCGACGCGGGCTCCCTCGTGCTGGGCCTAACCGCCCCCAGGGGCGCCGAAGTGGCTGCCGACCTTGATTGGTTGCCGGCCCCAGGCGAGGGAGGACGACGCCAGGTCGCCCCATGGCAGCGAGAAGAACATCGAGAGGTCCCCGGGCCCATCCCCGTCCGCGTCCGAGGTGAGCGCCCCGGCCGTCAGCAGCCAGCGGTGGGCATTCACGGACCTCGACGTCACCCTGCAGCTGCAGGGCACCACCCCTATGCGCCCGGCCTGGCCATCCTTCATCGCCGGCACCGTTGCCGGCATCACGGTCTCCACCTGAGACCTTCGCGGCTGAGCTCAGCCGACCGAGTTGCTACTGAGGAAGTCCAGGAATTCCGCCGGGTCGGTCAGTCCGCCGTCGTAGACCCTGCCGTTGACGAGCACGGTCGGCGTGCCCCGGATCCGGGTGATCTCGGCATCCGCAATCACGCCGTTCAGGGCTTGCTCGGTGTTGGCCCGGGACCAGGCCTGGTACTCGCCGGCCGCGAGGCAGTCGTCGATGTCGACGGGGTTGTCGACGAGGGCCGCAAGCTCCGGATCGCCGAGTCCCACGGTGTTCTCGGCGGGCTGGTTCGCGAACAGGGCCGCCTGGTAGGCGAGCAGGTTCTCCGGGTTGAGGGTGGCCTGGCAGGTAAGCGCGGCGGATGCCCTGGTCGAGTAGGACGTTCCCTGCGAGACCCGGTCGAGGAAAGTGAGCGAGTGCAGCCGCAGGGTGATGGTCCCGTCAGAGGCGAGGGCAGCCAGCTCGCCGCCGTTCGTCTCCTCGAACTGCCGGCAGTACGGGCACATCGGGTCGAAGTAGACGTCGACGAGCGCGGCGCCGGTGCCGACCGACAGGTAGCCGTCGTCGAAGTGGGCCGCACCGACGGTGCCGGTGGGCAGGGCTTCCTGCGACGCATCCCCGTTCGCCTCATCCGCCTGCGGCTCGCTCGTGGACGAACTCCACGGCTGGTCGCCCACGGCTCCGTTCACGGCCGCCGCGATGAGCGGAATCACGGTCGCGGTGACGACGAGGGCGATCACGAGCGCCAGGGTGGTGGCGGCGATGCCCACGTAGCCGAGAACGAGCCCGGTGATCGCCAGACCTCGGCCGCCCTCATGGGTGCGCCTGATCTGCCCCAGGGCGAGGTGCCCGGTGATCACGGCCGCCAGGGACACGAAGAACGCCGACACCAGGGAGATGATCGCCAGTGTGTTCGTCTTCGGCGCCGCCGGGAAGGGCGACTGTCCGTAGGCCGGCGGATACGGCTCCGGGGCGCGGGGCGGTGCGGGCTCGGTGTTGGTCATGCGTTCCCCCCCCTGGCAGAACGGATTACGCGGATGGTGCGGTCTGGGCGATGCGCCCGAGGAGTCCGTTCACGAATCCGGCCGAGTCATCCGTCGACAGGATTTTGGCGGCCTCGACCGCCTCGTCGATGGCGACAGCGTGCGGGACGGCGTCGTTGAAGAGGATCTCCCAGATGCCGATGCGCAGGATGGCGCGGTCGAGGACGGGCATGCGAGTCAGCGTCCAGCCCTGCGAGTACGTCTCGATGAGTTCGTCGATCTCCTCGCGGTGATCCACGACGCCGTCGATGATGTCCCGGGCGTAGAGCCAGGAGGCCATCCGGGCCGGCTCGCTCGCGGCGCGCTGCGCCTCGAGGGCGAGCGACTCCGGGATGGTGCTCTGCCGCACGTCTGCGGCATAGAGGATGTCGATCGCACGCTTGCGCGCCTTGGTCCGAGCGCTCACTAGTTGACGCGGCCCAGGTAGTCCCCGGTGCGGGTGTCGACCTTGACTCGGGTGCCCTGCTCGAGGAACAGGGGAACCTGGATCTGGAAGCCCGTTTCGACGGTGGCGGGCTTGGTGCCGCCGGTTGAGCGGTCGCCCTGAAGGCCCGGCTCGGTGTAGGTGATTTCGAGAACGACGGAGGCCGGCAGCTCGACGTAGAGGGGGTTGCCGTTGTGCAGGGCGATCGTCACGTTCTGGTTCTCGAGCATGAAGTTGACGGCGTCGCCCACAACGACGGCCGGCACGTGCAGCTGATCGAAATCGGACACGTCCATGAAGACGTAGGAGTCGCCGTCCGCGTACAGGTACTGGAAGTCCTGGCGGTCGACGTTCTCGGTCTCGATCTTCGCGCCGGCGTTGAAGGTGCGGTCGACGGTCTTGCCCGTCACGACGTTCTTCAGCTTGGTGCGGACGAAGGCGCCGCCCTTGCCCGGCTTGACGTGCTGGAAATCGGTGACTGCCCACAGCTGGCCATCGATGTTGAGCACGACGCCATTCCGGATATCGGCGGTTGATGCCATGAAAATGTGTTCCGTTCACTGGGTTCAATTAGAAAGGTGCGCGGCCGATTCGGCCATCATCGAGTGTAGTTGCCCGCAGCCCGCGCACCAAAGGCGCGAGACCCGGCCGGTCAGGCGGTCGCCGGCACCGACCTCGCGATGAAGTCCAGGGCCAGACGGTAGGAATCGAAGCCGAACCCGGCGATCACCCCGGTGGCCACGGCGCTGACGACGCTCGTGTGGCGGAACGTTTCCCGGGCGTGCGGGTTGGACAGGTGCACCTCGACCAGGGTGACGCCGGCCTTCGTCACGAGAGCGGCGGCATCCCGCAGCGCGTAGCTGTAGTGCGTGAACGCCGCCGGGTTCAGGATGACGGGGATGCGCTCGTCGACGGCCTCGTACAGCCAGTGGATGAGCTCGGCCTCGTCATCCGTCTGGCGCACGTCGACCGTCGTCCCCGCCGGGGCGGCCCGCGTCAGCATCGCGCGCAGCTGATCGAGATCGGCCGACCCGTAAACGTCGGGTTCGCGACTGCCGAGCCGCCCCAGGTTCGGGCCGTTCAGAACGAGAACTGTACTCATTCCCACAGCCTAAGGGAGTACGCGGGCGCCGAAGGCCAGGGCAGGATCAGGGCAGGATCGGCCCGACCGAGATCATCACGCAGTACACCAGGATCATCACAAGCGAGTAGCGGAACATCCGCCTGGCCCAGGCGGCGGGATCGGCGGCGCGCAGGCCGATGACACCCAGCCAGATCCAGTAAGCGCCGAGCACGCCCATGACCGCCGTATAGACGTAGCCCACGTAGCCGAATACCGACAAGAGGAGGGTGGAGACAACGAATCCGACCGTGTAGACGAGGATCTGAACTGTGGTGTTCGGGACGCCCCGCACCACGGAAATGACGGGCACGCCGGCACGGGCGTATTCGTCGTGGCGGTAGATGGCGATGGAGTAGAACTCGGGCATCTGCCAGAGGAACACGGCCAGGAAGGCGAGCACGGCTGCGATGTCGATGGCGCCGGTGACGGCGACGTAGCCGGCCAGAATGGGCGCTGCGCCCGAGACGCTGCCGACCAGGGTGCCGTGGATCGACATGCGCTTGGACAGCATGCCGTAGAGCACGACATAGACGAGGAAGCCGACCAGGCCGACGGCGACGACGAGCCAGTTCGTCCAGGCGATGAGCGTCGCCATGCCGAAAACGAACAGCAGGCTTGAGAAGGTGACCGCGTTCCGCACGCCGATGCGGCCGGTGACCGTGGCCCGCTTCTTCGTGCGTTCCATCACCGTGTCGATGTCGCGGTCGAGTACGTTGTTGAGCACGGTGGCCGAAGCAATCACGAGCGTGGTGCCCAGGCAGAGAGCCGCGAACAGGAAAAGATCCACCTGGCCCCGGGCCGCGAGTAGAAAGCCCGCCGCGGCTGTCAACGCGTTGCCGTAGAGAACGCCGGGTTTGGTCAGGGAGTAGTACAGCGTGACCGTGTCACGGATGCCCGTGCCGTCGGCCCGGCCGGCGAGAGCCCCGTCGGTGCCGTCCACCCGATTGCGAACGAAGAATGGTACGCGCGCAGTCATGCGGAAAGGGGTCCCATCGGGTCGTCGGTCGTGATCAATCATATGCCGCCGAATCTGTGCACGACCCGTGCCGGCCGACATCACACTGGCGCGCGTCGCGGCGCCTCTATCCGGCGCTGATCGAGGGCGGTAGGGTGTCGAAGCCGGTCGTTTGGTCGGCGCCAGGCCAAGAACAAGGGTGTGACATGGCCGGAAGATTCACCATCTATCGGGACCAGTCGGGCCGCTACCGATTCTGTTCCTCCGCGGACAACGGGCAGAGCATCCCGTCGCCGGAGACCTATTGCACGGAGGACGAGGCCCGGAAAATGGTTGACTCTCTGCGCTCCAACGTCAGCCCACGCAGCCGCCGCACGCATTGAGGCCAGCGCCTGTCTCCGAACCGTCATCCCCGTGGCGACAGGGGTGCAACCGCGTTCTGCTCATTCTGGCCTTGCAGTCGCCCTGCATCGGTCGAATTGGCCCACCACGCGTCACGTCAGGGGAGAAATTGACAGACCACGAAAGCGCGGGTCGTCGGCCCCGCGCCGCCTGGCGAGGATCTGCGTCGGGTAGCGCCAACGCCCGCACACCACGGAGGCGTCGCGTCCTCCGAAACCTCCTCGTCATCCTGGCCAGCGCCCTGGTCGTCTCGTTTCTGACCGAGGCCTTCCTGATCCGCACGTTCTACATCCCGACCGGATCGATGCAGGACACCCTGCAGATCGACGACCGCATTATCGTGAACGAGCTCGTCCCCGACGTCGTCGACATCGATCGCGGCGACATCGTCGTTTTCAGGGATCCCGGCGGATGGCTCGGTCCGGTCGCTCCGGCCCCGATCGAGGCAGGGAACACCGTTGTCGACGGCATCCAGTGGCTCGCCGCTGAGGCCGGCCTCCGGGTTCCGGATTCCGATGACCACCTCGTGAAACGCGTCATCGGCCTCCCCGGCGATGATGTGGCCTGTTGCGACACGGCGGGCAGCACCACCGTCAACGGCGAGCCGATCACCGAGCCCTACCTCAAGCTGCCGCCCGGGGCCATCCGAACGTCGGAGTACGACTTTTCCGTGACCGTGCCGGCCGGCGGTCTCTGGGTCGAGGGCGACAACCGTTACAACTCGGCGGACAGCCGGCTGCACACAGACACACCCGGCAACGGATTCGTGCCCGTCTCCCATGTGGTCGGCCGGGCGTTCGTGATCAACTGGCCGCTCAGCCACTGGTCCTGGCTCGGCGGCTGACCCGCCGCCCCGACACCGCCCCCGCCGTTCCCGTTCCCGCCCCCGCCCCAATACCAGACCCCCAGTCTCGGGCGAATTCGACGGAGATTTTGGCCCCACGCGTCCCAAACCGGCCAAACCGTGCCAGATTGCGCAAAATCTCCGTCGAATTCGTTCGTTCCATTCGGTCGCGCTGCGTGGGACTACGTCGGCGAAAAAGCGCCCTCTGGCCAGCGTCGCACAAGCCGGATACGACGAGACGACGAGTCAAAAGCAGATGCCAGCGCTGGCACCCTCGAGTGCCTCCCGGCGCGAGAGCACCGGCATCCGTTGGCGCGCTCCCCAGCGCTTCCCGACGCTCCGCAACGCCCTGGGGCATCGTGGCGTGCCCCGCGGCCTGACCACGGGATCGGTTGCCGCCGCGGTCGTCCTCTTTCTCGGCGCGATCAGGCAGCCCTGCGCCGCTAGCGAGGAGGCGCGTTCACCCTGGGCGGCCGGCCCTGGGCCAGGAGGGCCGCCGGGGACTCTCCGGCGGACGACCAGGGACCCTCCCAGCCGATCACGGCGAAAGCCGAGGTCGGCAGGGACACGGTCGTGCCGGCGAGAGCGGTGGCCAGATCCTCGAGGCCGGGATTGTGGCCCACCAGGACGACGGTGTGCATGGTGCCCGGCAGCGCCCGAACAATGCTCTGCAGTTCGCCGGCCGAGGTGGCATACACCGCATGTTCGACACGGATCGGCGGAGTGCTCTCGAACTCGGCCGCCACGAGGTCCCAGGTGGCCCGCGCGCGCTCCGCCGGTGACACGACCGCGAGATCGATGCGGTAGCCGCTGTGGGACAGCCACGCTCCGGTGAGCGGCGCCTGCCGCACCCCACGTTTTGCCAGCGGCCGGTCGACGTCGGCCTGGCCGCCCGCCCAGTCCGACTTGGCGTGCCGCAACAGGATCAGGGTGCGTTCAGGCATCGCCCGGCCCCGCGCCCACCCGGCCGGCAACACAGACGTTGACACTTTCCAATCGCTCATCGCTGATCATCATCCTGTCAGTCTGCCACTGCATCCACGACGGTGGCCGGGAGTTCGCAGACGCCCTCGTCGTGGGCGACGAACATGCCCGTGATGCGCACCACTTTGCCGAAGGATTCGGCGAGTTCCCGGGCCCAGGCCTGGTCGGGCGCGGTTAGCGCCGCGGTGCCCGGTCGCTCGAGGGTGAGGATGACGCTGCCGCACGGGCCGTGCTCGGACAGGAGCCGACCGACCGCCGCGGCCATGACGGCGGCACCGCCGGGTTTCGGACGGAGCGGGATGTCGTCGACGGGAATCAGCAGGGGAATCTGCCGCCCGCAGGCGTCGAGCAGCATGAACCAGAGCTGGCGGCTAATCGCGTGGCCGACGAGGTCGGCCACCCGGTCTCGCGCCTGCTCGGTCGTGGTCACTGGGGCAGCGTCTTCGACGCGCAGAGGGGTTGTCATGCCACCCAGACTGGACGCGCGGACATCCGTCGCGGTCCCCGTCCACAAGGCCGGGCTCGGGAGGGAGCGGTGGAGGAGAGTGAACTCGACGGCGTCGCTCAGGGAGTCATCGTAGATCGGCTTCTGCAGCACCGCCCGGCTGGGCGCGGTGCACACCTCGCCCTGGTTGAACGCGAAGAGCACGAACCCTTCCAGGGCCTTGTCGTAGAACGCATCCTTCTCCTGGGCGACGTCGCCGAAGAAGATGTTGTTGGGGCTCTTTCTGCCGAGCTTCATGGTCGACGGGATGATATTGGAGCTCGCGTACTGCATGTTCCGACGCCCGGTCGAGGTCTCTCCCATGAACGCGATCTTGCGGATACGGTTGGACGACGCGAGCGGCTTGCCGGCCTCGATGCCGAAACCGTTGACGACGTTGAGCACTCCCGTCGGCAGCACATCGCCGATCAGTTCGATCAGCACGAGGATCGACACCGGGGTCTGATCGGCCGGCTTTAGCACGATCGCGTTGCCGGCGGCCAGGGCCGGGGCCAGCTTCCAGACGGCCATCAGGAGTGGGAAGTCCCACGGGATGATCTGCCCGACGACGCCGAGCGGCTCGTGGAACTGGTCGGAGACCATGTCGCCGCCCAGCTCGGCGTGGTCGCCATCCTAGGCGCGGATGGCGGCAGCGAAATAGCGGAAGTCGTCGGAACAGAGCGGGATGTCCGCGTTCAACGTCTCGCGCACCGGCTTGCCGTTCTCCCAGGTCTCGTCGACCGAGAGCAGGTCGAGGTTCGCACCGATGATGTCGGCGATCTTGTTGAGCACGGCCGCGCGCTCGGTCGACGAGGTCTTGCCCAACACCGGCGCTGCACTATGCGCGGCGTCCAGGGCCAGTTCGATATCCTCCGCGGTGCCGCGGGCCACCTCGGCGAACGGCTTCCCGTTGACGGGTGAGATGTCTTCGAAGTACTGGCCCCTGACGGGCTTGACCCACTCGCCGCCGATCCAGTTCTCGTAGCGGGGCTTGAAGGTGACGAGGGCGCCCGGTGTTCCGGGGTTGGAATAGACGGTCATGATGTCTCCTCGTCGACGACGTCGTCGGTGTGGAACCGCGGGACGCGGACCTGGACCTTGATCCGAGGAAGGAGAACGTTGCTTCAGCGTTGCGGGATATTGCGGGCGGGGCCGCGGAGCCGTCGCGGCGCAACTCGTCCGCGATCCGGTTCAATCGGGCGACCACGGATGCCCGCTTCGGCGACCGCGCCGGCAGCAGTTCGAGGCACGCGCGCCAGACCTCAGCGTCGTAGGTCGCCTCGTCGGTGCGGGCGTACTCCAGCAGGAGTTCGGCGGACGCGTCGCTGAGCATGGCCTGCCGCAGCCGCGCAGAGATCCCGGCGCGGATCTGGACGATTCCCGGCGCGGTCGAGCTCGGTAGCACGGGCCCCCGGTAGGCCCCCAACGCCACCCGGTGCGTGCCGGGCTCCAGGGATGCCAGCACGCGCTGGGCGTCCAGTTCGACGGATGTCTCGAGCCGGTAGGGCCGCGAGGCAATGCCGCCACGGGGGCTGGTCTGCTCGAGCACCCCGCGCAGCCGCACCATCTCGGCACGCAGGTTGTCGACCGCGTTGGTTTGGTCGGTGAGCAGCAGCGAGTGCCGGTCGTTGGATGCGCAGTTCCGCTTCCAGGGCCGCGACGGCCGCCTCCACGAGCGGGAGAGTCTGCGGGGCCACCGCCTCGTCGCCGCCCGTGATGTCGATGACGCCGAGGATGGAGCCGGAATGCGGGTCGGGGATGCGCACGGCCGTGCAACTCCACGGATGCGCCAACTGGTTGAAATACTCGGCCCGCTGAATCTGGATTCCGTGATCGAGGGCCAGGGCCGTGCCCGGCGCGCTCGTGCCGACCCGGCGCTCGGACCAGTCCGACCCCTCGACGAACAGCATCCCCTCCGCCTTACTCCGCACGGTTCGGTCACCGTCGATCCAGAGCGGGCGACCGAACTCGTCACCGATGGCCACGATCAGGCCGGAGTGAAAGGCGTGCCGGATGAGCAGGTTGTGCACGACCGGGAGCACGGCGGCCAGCGGATGCCGGTCGCGCAGCTCGTCGGAGCTGAGTTCGTGTTAGTGGACGAGCCTCAGCGAATCAAGGCTGAGGGCGAGCGACCGTTGCCAGGACTCCTGCACCAGCTTGCGCACGCCCGGACCGACGAACCGTTCCGTGACTGCCGCCTCCTGGGCCGCCGTCAGGTCCGCGAAGTCTCCGCCTCCGCTCTCGCCGGCCGCACGGACGATCCACGGACTCGTCCTGAAGCCTCCGAACAGCTTCGGTCAGCGGCGACCGGCTGCGCCGGTCTGGGAATCAGTCTGGGCCCACGGATGCGGCGCGAATGGTTAGGAGCCGATCTCCTGGTAGGCGGCGAACAACAACGACGAGTCCGGTCCTTCGAGCACGGTCGGCTTCCCGATGTCGTCGAGCACGATGAATCGCAGCATGCCGCTGCGGGTCTTCTTGTCGCGCTGCATGGTGGCGAGCAGGGTGCTCCAGCGGCCGACCGGATAGGTGGTGGGCAGGGTGAGCGATTCGAGGATGCGACGGTGCCGGTCGACGGCCTCGTCCGAGAGCCGGCCGCTCAGCCGGGCGACCTCCGCCGCGAACATCATGCCGACGGCAACGGCCGCCCCGTGCCGCCAGCCATAGCGTTCGGCGTGCTCGACGGCGTGGCCGAGGGTGTGCCCGTAGTTCAGAATCTCACGCAGGCCGGACTCCCTGAAGTCTTCCCCCACGACCCGGGCCTTCATCCCGATCGCGAGTTCGAGCACGCGCCGGAACTGCGGGGTGTGCGGGTCGGTGACGGCCGTGACATCCGCTTCGACGATGTCCAGGATCTCGGGCAGCTGGATGAACCCGGCCTTCACGATCTCGGCGAAGCCGGCCAGGATCTCGTTACGCGGCAGGTCGTCGAGCACGTCCAAATCGCAGATGACGGCGGCGGGCGCGTAGAAGGTGCCGACAAGGTTCTTGCCCTCGGCGGTGTTGATGCCGTTCTTGCCGCCGACGGCGGCGTCGACCATGCCGAGCACGCTGGTCGGGATCTGCACCAGGCGCACGCCACGGAGCCAGGTCGCGGCGACGAAGCCGGCCAGGTCGGTGACGGCGCCGCCGCCGAAGCCGATCACGGCATCCGTACGACTGAAGTCGGCCTGACCCATGACCTGCCAGCAGAACGCGGCCACTTCGACGCGCTTGGCAGCCTCGGCGTCGGGCACCTCGGCGATCAGCACCTCGAATCTGCCGAGCAGGCTCTCGCGCAGGGCGACGGCGCGGGCGCCCAGGTGTGAGGTGTGCACGATGAGCACCTTCGCCACCTTCGGGCCGAGCTGTTCGACGACGTCGTCGACGAGGCCGCGACCGATCAGAACGGGGTAGCTGTCGGCGCCGGCAACCGTGATAACGGTGGTGGCGGGCTCGGTGGAATCAGGCACAGGTGCTCCGGTCATGATCTTTTCTTGGTCCATTTCACGACGTCATCAGCGATGGCGCCCAGGGGACGGTGCGAGGTGTCGAAACGGATGCCGGCCAGCGCCTCATAGATCGGGCGCCGGAGGGCGTAGATGCGCTTCCAATCGGCGATTCCGCCCGTGAGCAGCGGCCGTTTCGCCCCGCCGATCCGGGCCCCGACGGCTCGAGCGGACACGCTCAGGTACACCACGGAGCACTCAGCAAGGTCGGCCTGAGTCTCCTCGTCGAGCACGGCTCCCCCGCCGAGCGAAACCACGGCCTGCTCGGTGAGGGCCTGCACCACGGCCTGGCGTTCGAGCACCCGGAAGTGCTCTTCACCGTGCTGCCCGAAGAGGTCCGTGATCGGCCCGTGCAGGGCGACGATCCGGTGGTCGGTGTCGATGAACGGCACATCGAGGGACTTCGCCACTTTCCGGCCGATCTTGGTCTTGCCGGCGGCCATGGGACCGATGAAGACGAGGGGCAGGATCGGATGCGTCGGCGCGGCCATTGTGATTCTCCGGCGCCTCTAAAGGGAAGCGTCGCTGGACGCGCCCGTCTGGAGATTCGCCGGCATTCCGGCCAGGTAGGAATCCAGGTTGCGGCGCGTCTCCACGATGGAGTCACCACCGAACTTCTCCAGGACCGAGTTGGCCAGCACCAGAGCGACCATGGCTTCCGCGACCACGCCGGCGGCCGGAACGGCACAGACATCCGACCGCTGGTGGTGCGCGGGGGCAGCCTCGCTCGTGGCCACGTCAACCGTGCGGAGGGCGCGCGGGATCGTGGAGATGGGCTTCATGCCGGCGCGCACGCGCAACACGGTTCCGGTGCTCATGCCGCCTTCGGTGCCGCCGGCCCGGTCGCTGACCCGCTGGATGCGACCGTCGGCCTGCACAAGCTCGTCGTGCGCCTCCGAGCCGCGCCGGGTGGTGGTCAGGAAACCGTCCCCGACCTCGACCCCCTTGATGGCCTGGATGCCCATCAGCGCGGCCGCCAGCTGCGAATCGAGGCGGCGATCCCAGTGCACGAACGAACCGAGTCCGGGAGGAAGGTTGTAGGCCAGCACCTCGACGACCCCGCCGAGGGTGTCGCCCTCCTTGTGGGCCAGGTCGACCTCGGCCACCATCCGGGCGGAGGTGACGGCGTCGAAGCAGCGCAGCGGGTCGGCGTCGAGGGCGTCGACGTCGCCGGGTAGCGGTAGCGGGGCGTCGACGGGCACGCGAACCGGCCCGATCGACAGGGTGTGGCTGACCAGGGTGATGCCGAGCTCGGCCAGGAACGACCGGGCGACGGCGCCGAGCGCGACGCGTGCCGCGGTCTCCCGGGCGCTGGCGCGCTCCAGTACCGGGCGGGCCTCGCCGAAGCCGTACTTCTGCATGCCGACCAGATCGGCGTGGCCGGGCCGGGGACGGGTCAGGGGGGCGCCGCGTCCGCGCGCGGACGTGGTCTCCACCGGTGCGGGACTCATCACCTCGGCCCACTTGGGCCATTCAGTGTTGCCGATCCGCAGGGCAACCGGTCCGCCCATGGTGAGGCCGTGGCGCACGCCGCCCGAGATGTTCAGTTCGTCCTGCTCGAACTTCTGGCGCGCGCCTCGGCCGTAGCCGAGTTTGCGGCGTGCCAAGTCGAGGCGGATCGCATCTAGAGTAACCGGGATTCCAGCGGGCAAACCCTCGACAATGGCGATAAGTTCGGGGCCGTGGGACTCTCCGGCGGTGAGCCAACGAAGCATGACCACTATCCTGTCACAGCCTTCCCGGTCAGGGCGCCGCGCATGGCGTGCAGCACCACGTCCTCATTCGGGAGCGGCTCGAACGGGTTGCCGGAGACGAAGATGCGCACCTGGATCAGGGCCTGGTGCAGCAGCATCCCCTCTCCGGACACCGCGGTGCCGCCCACCGACGACCAGGACCGGGCGAGGGCGCTGGGCCAGGGGGAATAGCTGACGTCGAACAGGAGCGCCTGCCGGCGCAGCCCGGCGGGAAACTCGGCGCCCGGGTCGCTGCCCCCGGGCAGGGTGCTGATCACCAGCTCGCTGACGCGGGCAGGGTCGGGCAGGTCGGTGAGCGGGTATACCCGTACCACGACCCCGAGGCTCTGCCCCAGTTCGACCAGATCGGCCGCCTTCGCCGGGGTACGCACGAGCACGTCGACCAGCTCCGCGCCCAGCTCAGCCGCGGCGACCAGGGCGGATGCCGCGGTGGCGCCGGCGCCGAGCAGGCACACGTGCACCGCGCGGCGAACTCCGGCTTCGGCAAGGGCACGCACCAGGCCGGTGACGTCCGTGTTGAAACCCTGCAACGTTCGCCTGCCGTCGGCTTCACCGAACAGCACCGTGTTGACGGAGCCGGTCTGAGCGGCGACCCGGTCGATGCCGTCGAGCTGCGCCTGGACCTCGTGCTTGAGGGGCATCGTGAGGGAGAGGCCGCGCCAGTCTGCGCCCCGGGACGCGAGGAAGTCCGGCAGTCCGCCCGCCGGCACCCGCACGGCGTCGTAGCGCCAGTCCAGGCCGAGCGCCTGGTATGCGGCCCGGTGCAGTGCCGGGGAGAGGGAATGCTCGACGGGCGAGCCCAGCACCGCGAGACGGCGCACGCGGGCAGAGTCACGGGCGGGGGCTGGCACGGATGCTTCGGGCTCAACCATATTCGGGGTGCTCGTCCATCCAGGCCAGCCATTTGTTCACGGCGGCGTCGTGCTCCGCGATCGTGGTGGAGAAGATCGTCTCCCCCGTGTCGAGGTTCCAGGACACGAAGTACAGCCAGGTGCCGTCGGCGGGGTTCACGGCGGCGTCGATCGCGATGTCGCCGGGGTTCGAGATCGGCCCCACGGGAAGCCCGGGGTGCACATAGGTGTTGTAGGCGTTGGCGGCGTCGGCGCGTTCGGCATCCGTTGTCTTCACCCGGTCGGTCGCCCCGGTCCCGTAGGCCACGGTAGCGTCGGACTGCAGGAGCCCGCTCTGCCACTTTGCCGGGTCGAGCCGGTTCAGGAACACGCGCGAAACCTTGTAGAAATCCTCCGTGAGCCCCGCTTCGCGTTGGATCAGGGCCGCGACAACGATGGTCTTCCAGCGGTTCTCGGGCGCGACCTCGGCAGCGTCGAGAGCCTCGAACTGTCGGTCGACGAGCGTGCGGATGGCCTCGGGCGCCGTGGTCTCCGGGGGGAACGTGTAGGTGGCCGGGAACAGGAACCCCTCGAGGGTGGTTGCCTCGCCCGGCAGGCCGTAGGGCTCGACGTCGGCGGCCGCGGCCTCGAGATCGACCAAGGGAATGCTGGTGCCCTCGCTGATCAGCTGGAGCACCGAGGCAGTCGTGGTTCCCTCGGGTATCACCACGGTCTGTTCGAGCTTGTTTTCCGGGTCGAGCAGGGCGTCAAGGGCGGCACGGCCGCTCATCTTGCCGGCCAAACGATAGGCGCCGGGCTGGAAGACGGGTGCCGGGCTCTCCGCGCGGAGCACCTCGTAGAACGCGTCGTAGCTCTTCACCACGTCCTGGGCGAGGAGGGAGTTCGCGACGTCCTGACCGGTTTCACCGTCGTGGATCATCACGATGACCTCGTCGCCTCCGGCGCCGTCGTAGTCCGCCGGGCCCTGCACCATGCCGATCACGGTACCGATCGGCTCCTGGAGCAGGAGGGCGGCGGCACCGGCGAGTCCGGCCAGGATCAGGAAGACGATCAGGCAGCCCCAGGTGCCCCGGCGGCCCCTCTTCTGCGGCACCGGAGCGGAGTCCAGCAGGGCGCGACGACTGGACCGGGTGCCTTCGCCCCGTGACTCACGGATGGCCCGACGCGAACTGAGAGGGTCCGCCGGGTCGATGGGGCTTGTCGGGTCGCCCGGCTCGGCCGGGGCTCCGGTGCTGTCGGCGGGAGGCGGTGTCATCGTTGAGGCTGCCCTTCATTCGGTGCGGCAGCTGGCGGGGACCCGGCTGGAAACTGGTCGCGCACGAGATCGACGGCGGTGCCGGCGGGTGTGCCCAGGGTGCGTTCGGTGTCGAGGGCATGCTGGAGGATGATGACCGCGGCGACTTGGTCGATCACGGGTTTTTGGGTTTTGGCCTTCCGCCCCGCGGAGCGCAGGACCGACTGCGCCGCGACGGTGGAAAGGCGCTCATCGACCAGGCGAACCGGAACGGCCAGGGACCGGGCCAGCAGCTCGGCGAACCCCACCGCATCGTTGGTCGACGCCGTGCGGTTGCCGGAGAGCGCGAGCGGCAGCCCGACCACCACCTCAACGGCGTCGAGCTCGGCCACCACAGCCACGATCCGGGCCACGTCCAGGCTGCCGGAGTGGTCGCGGCCCACGGTCTCGACCGGGATTGCCAGCAGGCCGTGCGCGTCGCTGCGGGCCAGGCCGATCCGGGCTTTCCCGACGTCGACTCCCACCCGCACACCGTGACGCATGGTTCAGCCTGCTACGGCGGATCGAACGGCCGCGAGAGCGTTCGGGATGGCTGCTGCGTCGGTGCCGCCGCCCTGGGCGAGGTCGTCCTTGCCGCCGCCGCCGCCGCCGAGGATGCCGGCGACCTGCTTCGCCAGGGCTCCCGCACGCTGGCCGGCCTCCCGGGCCGCGGGGTTGGTGGCCACGATGACGACGGGCTTGTCGGCGACCACGGCCGCGAGGGCTACGACCGCCGGCGTGCTGCCGAGCTGCGTGCGGGTGGCCGTGACCAGCATCCGCAGGTCGTCAGCGGAGCCCAGCGTGCCGACCTGCTCGGCCACGACATTGACGGAACCGGCCAGCTTTGCCGAGGCGACGAGGGCCGGCACCCTGTCGGAGAGGGCCCGCGCCTCGAACGCGGCGATCTTCTTCTCGGCGGCCTTGAGGCTCTGCACGAGCCCGTTGATGCGCTCTGGCAACTGCTCCCGCGGCGTCTTCAGGTGTGAGGTCAGCTGGGAGACGAGGGCGCGCTCGGTGGCCAGGTCGCGGAAGGCCTCGAGGCCGACCAACGACTCCACCCGGCGGTTCGTGGAACCGACAGAACCCTCGCTGACAAGGTTGATCATGCCGATCTCGGCGCTGGAGGCGACGTGGGTTCCCGCGCAGAGTTCGCGAGACCAGGGGCCGCCGATATCGACGACGCGCACTCGGTCGCCGTACTTCTCGCTGAACAGGGCCATCGCGCCGAGCGCCTTCGCCTCGGCCAGGGGCAGCTCCCGGGTGAGCACGGGCAGGTTGTCCCGGATGGCGTTGTTGGAGATCTCTTCGATCTCGCTTCGGGTCGCCGGGGACAGTGCCTGGTTCCAGGAGAAGTCGAGGCGGAAGAAGCCGGCCTTGTTGTACGAGCCGGACTGGTGGGCGTTCGGGCCGAGCACCTGGCGGAGGGCGGCATGCAGCACGTGTGTGCCGGAGTGCGCCTGTCGGGCACCGCGGCGCCAGTCGGGGTCGACGACGCTGGTGGCGGAGTCCCCGACGCCGACTTCGCCGGTCCGCACCTGAACCTTGTGACTGATCAGGCCCTTGACGGGCTTCTGCACGTCGAGCACCTCGAGCTCGTAGCCGGTGCCCACGATCAAACCGGCATCGGCCTCCTGGCCGCCGGACTCCGCGTACAGGGCCGTCTCGGCGAGGATCACCTCGGCGATGTCACCGGAGACGGCGCGGTCGACGGAGAGACCGTTGACGATGATCCCAAGCACGCTGGATTCGGTCTGCAGAGCGTCGTAGCCCGTGAAGACGGTCTCCCCCGCCGCGCGGAATGCGCTGTAGACCGACAGGTCGGCGAGGTGCGTCTTCTTGGCCTTGGCGTCGGCCTTGGCCATCGCGCGCTGCTTGGCCATCAGCGTGTCGAAGGCCTCGCGGTTGACGCTGAGCCCGGCCTCCTCGGCCATCTCGAGGGTGATCTCGATCGGGAAGCCGTAGGTGTCATGCAGGAGGAACGCGGTGTCGCCCGGCAGAACGACCTTGTCGGCCTTCTTGGTCTTCGCGACGGCGAGGTCGAGCACGGCGCTGCCACTGGCGAGGGTGCGCAGGAAGGTCTCCTCTTCGGCATACGCAGCCTGGCTGATGCGGGCGTAGTCCGCCTTGATCTCGGGGTACGCGCCGGCCATGGCGTCGCGCGAGGCCGGAAACAATTCGGGAAAGGTCGCGGCGTCGACGCCGAGGAGGCGCATGGCGCGCACGCTGCGGCGCATCAGGCGGCGCAGGATGTACCCGCGGCCCTCGTTGGACGGCATCACTCCGTCGCTCATCAGCATCAGGGACGACCGCACATGGTCGGCGACGATGCGCATCCGCACGTCGTCGTCGTGGACGGCCCCGTAGCGGCGACCGGACAGTTCCGCGGCCCGGTCGAGGACCGGGCGCACCTGGTCGATCTCGTACATGTTCTGAACGCCCTGTTTGAGGAAGGCGACACGTTCGAGCCCCATGCCGGTGTCGATGTTCTTCTTCGGCAGGTCGCCGAGGATGACAAAGTCGTTCTTGCTGGTGCCCTCGCCGCGGAGGTACTGCATGAAGACGAGGTTCCAGATTTCGACGTACCGGTCGTCGTCGGTGGCCGGGCCGCCGTCGATGCCGTAGGCCGGGCCGCGGTCGAAGAAGATCTCGGAGCAGGGTCCGGCGGGCCCGGGCTGACCGGTCGACCAGTAGTTGGAGTCCATGCCGAGACGCTGGATGCGGTGCTCGGGCAGGCCGAGGGCGCGCCAGTACCGAAAGGCCTCGTCGTCGTCCTCGTAGACGGTGACCCAGAGGTCCTTCTCGGCGAAGCCGTAGCCGCCGTCGGCATCCGAGCTGGTGAGTAGCTCCCAGGCGTAACCGATCGCCTGTTCCTTGAAGTAGTCGCCGAACGAGAAGTTGCCGTTCATCTGGAAGAAGGTGCCGTGACGCGGGGTCTTGCCGACCTCTTCGATGTCGTTGGTGCGGATGCATTTCTGAACACTCGTCGCTCGCGGGTAGGGGGGCGGCACGAGACCGGTCAAATACGGTACGAACGGAACCATCCCGGCCACCGTGAACAGGAGTGTGGGGTCGTCGCTGACAAGCGAAGCGGAGGGGACGACGGTGTGACCGCGATCGGCAAAGAAGTCGAGCCAGCGCCCGCGAATTTCAGCAGTCTGCATTAGTTCCGTAGTTCGTTGTAGTGGAAAAGATATGGATGATACCTACCTGGCGAGCACGTACTTGGCGAGTACTTACTTGGCAAGTTTTTCGATCGTGATTTCGGTCTCCGACTCGATGTCGCCGATGGCATCCCGCAGCTCGGCCTCACGCTTGCGGTAGCCGTCCGAGATGGCCTCACCGAATTCGCGCGCCTTGGTGTCCAGATCGGCGAAGAATTGCTTCCCCTGACGCGTCTTGCCGGCTTCGCGGGCGATGAGCAGCCCCGTGGTGACACCGACGACAAACCAGATGAAATTCTTCATAGCAATGCTCCCTGAATATGTGTGGAGACCCTGAAAAGTGGTGAAAAGGTCGGTTCACGGCGGTTGAACGTCTGGAACGACCGTCTGACCGGCGAATCCCTGACGGGTCGGCTCCGTTCCAGAGTACCCGACTACCTGTGGCGGCGGCGGCGGGTGCCGCCCGGGCGGGCAGCCCCCAGCGCCGCGCGAACCCCCGCGGAGAAGCCGGCCAGTTTGACCAGCGGGCCGCCGACGGTCGCCGCGACGAGGGCGACCAGGGCGGAGACGTTGCCCGTGACATCCGCCACGTTCGAGGTGATGGTGTCCACCCGGGCCAACTGCGCGTTGGTCTCCTGAATGGTCTTGGTGGATTCCTCGAGCAGTGGGGTGACGGTGTGGGTCAGGTCGCGGATGGCCACGGTCGTCTCGTCGAAGACGCGGCCGAGCTTGACCAGGGGCAGGGCCAGGAACCCGACCAACATCAGGAAGGCAGCGGCGAACACGAGCCCGACAATATCTCCACCAGACATTGACCAACCATCCATTCCAGATTCGACATTCACGAGCTTGGTGCGCGTACGCAAAGAGCGGACCACCCCAGGGTGATCCGCTCTCCAGCGTAGTTCAGTTGCAGCGCCTGACGGCGGTGCGGGTGAAAAGGAGCCTAGCGGGCCGCGTAGTACTCGACGACGAGCTGGACTTCACAGGTCACGGGGATTTCGATGCGCTTCGGGCGGCGCACGAGGCGGGCCTGCAGCTTGTCGATCTCGACCTCGAGGTAGGCGGGGAGCTTGGGCAGAACGTCGACGTGACCGCCGGCGGCTGCGACCTGGAACGGCTCCATGGCCTCGCTCTTGGGCTTGACGTGGATGAGCTGTCCCGGCTTCACGCGGAAGGAGGGACGGTCGACCAGCTGGCCGTCGATCAGGATGTGACGGTGCACGATCATCTGACGGGCCTGGGCGGTGGTGCGGGCGATCGCGGAGCGAACGAGAAGAGCGTCGAGACGGGTCTCGAGGATCTCGACGAGGTTCTCACCGGTCAGTCCCTGGGCGCGGCGAGCTTCCTCGAACGCGATCTTGAGCTGGGCTTCGCGGATGCCGTACTGCGCGCGTAAGCGCTGCTTTTCGCGGAGGCGGACAGCGTAGTCGGAGTCGGTCTTGCGCTTGGTGCGACCGTGCTCGCCCGGGGCGTACGGACGCTTCTCCAGATAGCGCGCGGCCTTCGGGGTCAGGGCGATGCCCAGGGCCCGCGAGAGGCGGGTCTTACTGCGGGTACGTGACTTGGTAGACACGGTGTCCTTTCGATGGAACTGCAAACAAGGGGAAACCAGGGCGGCGGCCGCGCGATGAGACAGCACGGCTCAACGTCATGGGAGTTCAGAGGGGTGGTGCCACGGGACGCCCGGCTACAGGGCGAGACCATCAAATCCGGAATCGGACGCAGCCGCATGCCGATTCCATTTGTAGGCAGCGATCAGGTTAGCACATCGGGTTGTTCGGCCGTTCCGCTCAGCGGGCACGGATGATCTTGCGCAACTTGGCGAGGCGGGCCGAGACCTCGCGCTCGTGGCCATGCTCGGTGGGCTCGTAATAGCGCACCTCGGCGAGCTCGTCCGGCGGGTACTGCTGGGCCAGCACGCCGAGGGCGTCGTCGTGGGGATACTTGTAGCCCTTGCCGTGGCCGAGGCGTTTGGCGCCTGGGTAGTGCGCATCCCGCAACGGTTTGGGCACCCGGCCGGTCTTGCCGTTCCGCACGTCGGCGATCGCCGCATCCAGGGCCATGTAGGCCGCGTTGGACTTGGGTGCGGTGGCCAGGTGCACGACGGCCTGGGCGAGCGGGATGCGGCCCTCGGGCATGCCGATGTATTGCACGGCGTCGGCGGCGGCGATGGCGATCACCAGCGCCTGGGGGTCGGCCATGCCGATGTCTTCGGAGGCCAGCACGATGATGCGGCGGCAGATGAACCGGGGATCTTCGCCGGCCTCGATCATGCGCGCGAGATAGTGGAGGGACGCGTCGACATCCGAGCCGCGTACCGATTTGATGAAGGCGCTGATGACGTCGTAGTGCTCGTCGCCGTTGCGATCGTAGCGCAGAAGCGCACGGTCGACAGCGAGGGCGACCACCTCGGTGGTGATGACCGGCTTCGCGTCGGACTCGGCGTCGACGGAGGACGCCGCCGCCACCGACCCAGCTTCCAGGGCGGTCAGCGCCCGTCGGGCGTCACCGGACGCGAGCCGGATGATCGCGGCCCTGGCTTCGGGGTCGAGCACGAACCGGTCGGCCAGGCCGCGCGGGTCGACCACGGCCCGGTCGACAACGACAGCGAGGTCGTCGTCGCTGAGCGTTTCGAGGGTGAGCAGTAGGGAGCGGGACAGCAGCGGCGAGATGACGGAGAAGGACGGGTTCTCGGTGGTGGCGGCCACGAGGATGATGACCCCGTTCTCCACCCCGGGCAGGAGAGCGTCCTGCTGCGCCTTGCTGAACCGGTGGATCTCGTCCAGGAAGAGCACGGTGGAGAGTCCGTAGAGGTCCCGGCTGGTGCGCGCCTCTTCCATTACCTGGCGCACGTCCCGCACTCCGGCCGACACGGCGGACAGCTCGACGAACCGGCGGCCCGAGCTGCGCGCGATGGCCTGGGCCAGGGTGGTCTTGCCGGTGCCGGGCGGGCCCCACAGGATGACGGAGATCGCGCCCTGCTCCCCTGTCTTGTCACTGGCCAGGCTGACCAGCGGGGAGCCCGGTGTGAGCAGATGCTTCTGACCGGCGACCTCCTCGAGGCTCGTCGGGCGCATCCGTACGGCGAGGGGTGTGGCCCCGCTGCGCAGTCCCGGTTGTGAATCCACCATGGGTCCAGCGTAGTTTGTGCCGGTGACCGGGCCGATCCTGAACCGGTGCTGCCCGGAGCGGATGTTTGTTTGCCCTCTCCGGGTTGCGTAGAGTTCAACATGGTTCGGGCGCCAGACGCTGGAGCCGTCCCCGTTCGATCGGGCCTTCCGATGGAGGCCGCCTGGAGGCTACGACGTGGTACCGAACAAGAAGCAAGAACGTGAAGCCCGCGAGGCGCGCGTGCGTGTACGCGCCTTTCAGGCCCGGCGTTCGGTGAATGCGCACCAAGTGAAGCGGCGACGGCGGGACAACCTCATCGCCGGCGTCAGCGTGGCCGTGGTCGTGGCGCTGGCCGTCGGCGCCCAGGTGCTGTTCTTCACCGGAGGCCCCGGCAGCCCGGCACCCTCCGTGGCCGACACCGCTTCCCCCTCCGCGTCGGCCGCACCGTCCGACAGCGCGAACAGCGGCGAGGTGCCGCCCAGCACCCTGGCGGAAGACCGCACCTGGACCGGCACGCTGGCCCTCAACGGCATTCCGCTCGAGATCGAGCTCGATGGAGCCCTCGCCCCTCAGGCGGTGTCCTCGACCATCAACCTGATCACCACCGGCTTCTACCAGGACGTGACCTGCCACCGGCTCACCGACGGCGGTTTCTTCGTGCTGCAGTGCGGGGACCCGACCGGAACGGGATCGGGTGGCCCCGGCTACAGTTATGGACCGATTGAAAACGCCCCGGCCGACGATGTGTACCCGGCCGGCACGCTGGCCATGGCCCGACAGGGCGGCAACGCCTACAGTATGGGCAGCCAGTTCTTCATCGTCTACGACGACACGACCATCCCCGCCGACGCGGTCGGCGGCTACACGGTGCTCGGCCGGGTGACCGATGGACTGGACGAAATCAAAGCGCAGATCACGGCTGCCGGCGTCGCCGACGGCTCTTCGGACGGCACCCCTCAGGTGCCGACCAGCATCACTCAGGTATCAGTTCAGTAGAACAGACGAACAGCGCGCGGGCTTGCAATAGGCTTGACCGGGTATTGGCTCACTTGTGAGCACACAACGACATCGATAAGGTGAGGCTCTTGACTACGACAGATCAGCAACCATGGGGTCGCGTAGACGAAACCGGCACGGTTTACGTGCGCGAAGCGACAGGCGAGCGCGCCGTGGGACAGTATCCCGACGCGACGCCGGAAGAGGCGCTTGCCTACTTCGAACGGAAATACGTTGAGCTCAACGGCCAGGTCACGCTTCTCGAACAGCGCGCCAAGGGTGGCGCACCTGCCGCAGATATCGCGAAATCCGTCAAACATCTGACCGAGGCTGTGGCGAACGCCAACGCGGTCGGCAACCTGGCAGCCCTGGCCACCCGCCTGGGTGCCCTCGGCGGCGCGGTGACCGAGCTCACCGAGCAGCAGGGCGCCGAAGCGAAGGCTGCAGCGACCGCCGCCGTCGCCGAGCGTGCCGCGATCGTCGCCGAGGCCGAGGCTCTCGCCGCCGAAGACCCGGCGAAGACGCAGTGGAAGCAGACCAGCGCTGCTCTGGAAGCCCTGTTCGCGAAATGGCAGGCCCACCAGCACGATGCTCCGCGCATTCCCAAGGGCGAGGCCAATGACCTCTGGAAGCGGTTCCGCGCGGCCCGCACCACGATCGAGCAGAACCGCAAGGCATTCTTCGCCGAGTTGGACAGCGCCCACAAGGACGTTCGCAACCGCAAGCAGCACCTGATCGAACAGGCCGAGGCTCTCGCCCCCAAGGGCGCCGATGGCATCCCGGGCTATCGCAATCTGCTCGACGAGTGGAAGCTCGCGGGTCGCAGCGGCAAGAAGCAGGACGACGCCATGTGGGCCAAGTTCAAGGCAGCCGGCGACGTGCTTTACTCGGTCAAGTCCGAAATCGACGCGCACGACGACGAGGAGTTCGCGGGAAACCTGACTCTTAAGGTCGAGCTGCTCACCGAAGCCGAACTTCTGCTGGCCGAGACGGACCGCGCCAAGGCGCGCAGCGTGCTGAGCTCCATCCAGCGCCGGTGGGACGCCATCGGCAAGGTTCCGCGCGACTCGGTCAAGTCCATCGAGGACCGCATGCGCAAGGTTGAGGCAGCCGTGCGCAAGCTCGACGACGACCACTGGAAGCGCAACAACCCGGAGACCAAGGCTCGCGCCGAGGGTCTGGCCGGTCAGCTGAACGATGCCATCGTCAAGCTCGAGGCCGAACTGGCCGCGGCGCAGGCCGGCGGGGATGCCGCGGCGATCACGGAAGCCACCGAGGCTCTCGAGACCCGCAAGGCGTGGCTGAAGGCCATCGGCCAGTAGCCCGGCCGTCCACAGCACGACCAGCGGGGATCTGTCCACAGATCCCTGCTTTTTGTGGGCGGGAGAACACACCCGGCGCACGCTGAGTCGATGAACCCACAATCGATGAACTCACGCCTTCCCGTGGTGCTCTCTGCCCAGGACCTGCCGCTTGCGGAGCTGTGCGGCGCCCGTCTCGACGGGGAACTCTTCACCCTGGGCGACTTTTGGTGCCCGGTCGACGAGGTCGATGACCGGGTGCGACGCGCCCGAGCCGTCGGGTTGCTGCTTGCGTCCCCAAGGGCCATCGCCGAGCGGATGACCGCTGCCTGGATCTACGGTCTGGCGCCGGAACCTCGCCGCCACCACTTCTGCGTGCAGAGTTCCGCCCGAATGAAACTGGTCCCGTCACCCCGAATGCAGATCCGCGAGGTGAGCTGCCCGTCCGACCAGCTTCAGGCGATCTCCGGCCTCCGGGTCACGCTGCCCCTGCGCACCGCCGTCGACCTCGTCCGCTGGCACGACGAGCCCACCGACGGTGTCCGGGTTGCCCTGATCGCCGCCCTGCTGCGCCTGGCCGGCTGCACCAGCACCGACCCGGCGAGTCGCCTATGCGCGGCACCCAACCTGCCGTTCAAGGCTCCGGCCCTCACCCGACTGCGAGAGGTGCAACGGTACCTCGACGAGCATCCGCGCCCCACCTGATGTCTCTACCGGGAGGCCAATGCGAGCTCAATGGCCGCTCAGCCCTCGTTGACGCGATAGACGTCATAAACGGCGTCGATACGGCGCACCGCATTGAGCACGCGATCGAGGTGCGTGGTGTCGCCCATCTCGAAGACGAACCGGCTGATCGCGAGTCGGTCGGAGGAGGTGTGCACCGTCGCCGACAGGATGTTGACGTGATGCTCCGACAGCACCCGGGTGACGTCGGAGAGCAGCCCGGAGCGGTCGAGAGCCTCGATCTGGATCTGCACCAGGAACAGGCTCTTGGAAGTGGGCGCCCAATCGACGTCGATCATGCGCTCGGGTTCCTTGAGCAGGGACTGCACGTTGCGACAGGATGCCTGGTGCACCGATACCCCAGCGCCGCGCGTGATAAACCCCACGACTTTGTCGCCCGGCACGGGAGTGCAGCACCGGGCAAGCTTCACCAGGATGTCGGGGGCGCCGCGCACGAGGATGCCCGAGTCGCTGTTGCGGAGCGTCTGGGTGCGGCCGTGGGGCGCGAACGGCAGGTCCGTGGCGTCGCTCTCCTCGACGCTCTGCAGGGTGGCAACCACCTTCTCCAGCACCGACTGCGTCGACACATGCCCCTCGCCGACGGCGGCGTACAGCGCAGAGACGTCTTCATACTTCATCACCGCGGCAACTTCGGCGAAGGAGTCCTGGTTCATCAGTTTCTGCAGCGGCAGGTTCTGCTTGCGCATAGCGCGTGCGATGGCGTCGCGGCCCTGCTCGATCGCCTCGTCGCGGCGCTCCTTGGTGAACCACTGGCGGATCTTGTTGCGAGCCCTGGGGCTCTTGACGAAGTTCAGCCAGTCCTTGCTCGGCCCGGAGTCGGGATTCTTCGACGTGAACACCTCGACGACGTCACCGGTGACGAGAGGGCTCTCCAGCGGGACGAGGCGCCCGTTGACCTTGGCGCCCATGGTGCGATGGCCGACCTCGGTGTGCACGGCGTAGGCGAAGTCGACCGGGGTGGCGTCGGCCGGCAGACCGATCACCCGGCCCTTGGGGGTGAAGACGTAGACCTCTTTGGCGCCGATCTCGTAGCGCAGCGAGTCGAGGAACTCTCCCGGGTCGGCCGTTTCGGCCTGCCAGTCGGAGATGTGGGCGAGCCAAGCCATGTCGGTGTCGCTCTGCGGGCCCGGACCGGAACTCTTGCCGGTGGTCTGCTCCTTGTACTTCCAGTGCGAGGCCACGCCGAATTCGGCGCGCTGGTGCATTTCCTGGGTGCGGATCTGGATCTCCACGGCGCGCCCGCTCGGGCCGAGAACCGTGGTGTGCAGCGACTGGTACAGGTTGAATTTGGGGGTGGCGATGTAGTCCTTGAACCGGCCGGGAAGCGGCGTCCACCGGGCGTGGATTGCGCCGAGAACCGCGTAGCAGTCCCGCACCGAGTTGACGAGCACTCGAATGCCGACCAGGTCGTAGATGTCGTCGAACTCGCGCCCGCGCACGACCATCTTCTGGTAGATCGAATAGTACTGCTTGGGCCGGCCGGCGACCTTGCCCCGGATGCGGGCGGCCTTCAGGTCGTCGACGATCGAGTCGATGACGTGCTGAACGAACTCTTCGCGCTGCGGAGTGCGCTGCTTGACAAGACTGTCGATCTCGGCGTAGAGCTTGGGGTACAGCACCGCGAACGAGAGGTCTTCGAGCTCCCACTTGATGGCCTGGATGCCCAGGCGATGCGCGAGCGGCGCGTAAATCTCCAGCGTCTCGGTCGCCTTCCGAACCGCGGACTCGGCAGGCACGAATCCCCACGTGCGCGCGTTGTGCAGCCGGTCGGCGAGCTTGATGATCAGCACACGAATGTCCTTAGACATCGCCACGATCATCTTGCGCACGGTCTCGGCCTGGGTGCTGTCGCCGTACTTGACCTTGTCCAGCTTGGTGACGCCGTCGACCAGCATGGTGATCTCGTCGCCGAAATCGTGCCTCAGCTGGTCGAGAGTGTACTCGGTGTCCTCCACGGTGTCGTGCAGCAGTGCCGCCGAGACGGTCTTGGGGCCGATGCCCAGATCCGCCAGGATCTGCGCGACCGCGACCGGATGTGTGACGTACGGCTCTCCGCTGCGGCGAAACTGGCCCTCATGCGCCTGCTCCGCGGTGACGTAGGCCCGCTCGATGATCGAGAGGTCCACCTTGGGATGGTGCATCCGCACGGTCTTCAGCAGCGTATCGACCGCGCCGACCGGTTGGGCCCGGGAAAAGATCCGAGGCACGAGGCGCCGCAAGGATGCCGGCGGGAGCGGAGCCGGGTAGGCAGGAGGAGTCGTCAGTTCAGTCATCTGGCCACCTCCATCCGCTTGATCAATTATTACTGCTCCCGAGCCGGATCGGGTACCACTTCCGGCTCGGGTGCGGGCCTCCTCCGGCGGTGATCAGGGCCGACTAGGTGCTGACTTCGGCGGCCACCTTCAGCGCGGGGCCGGCCTTCGCGCGCTGGGCGAGAACCTTCTGGTCGGCCCGGCGCACGGCCGGCTCCGCGGAGCGGATTTGAGCGTACAGCGGCGACGCGATGAAGATCGTCGAGTAGGCGCCGGCGACGATGCCGATCAGAAGTGCCAACGAGATGTCCCGAAGGGTTCCTGCCCCGAGCACGAGCGTTCCGATGAAGAGGATCGAGGCGACCGGCAGCACCGCGACGACGGAGGTGTTGATCGAGCGCACCAGGGTCTGGTTGACGGCCAGGTTCACGGATTCGGCCAACGTGCGCGTCTCGGCGCCCGCCTCCGAGGTGTTCTCGCGGATCTTGTCGAAGACCACGACCGTGTCGTAGAGCGAGTAGCCGAGGATCGTGAGAAATCCGATCACGGCAGCCGGGGTGATTTCGAAACCGGTGATGCCGTAGATCCCGGCGGTGATGACGAGGTCGTGCATCAGCGCGGTCATGGCCGCGACCGACATCTTCCAGGTGCGGAAGTACAGTGCCATGCCGATGGCGGCGAGCACGAGGAAGATGAGGAGTCCGCGCACGGCCTGGCCGGTGATGTCCTGGCCCCAGACCGGACCGATGAAGGACGCGGTGACCTGCTCGATCGGCACGGCGTAGGCATCCGCCAGCGCGGCGCGAATCTCCCGGGTCTCGTCGCTGGTGAGCTGGTCGGTCTGCACGCGGATGCCGGTGGTGCTGACGCTCGACACCCTGGGCGTCGCCAACGGGACGACCTCGGTCACGGCATCGGCGGCAGCTCGCTGGTCCTGGTCGGCGACCTGGGAGATCTTGAACTCGGAGCCTCCCGTGAACTCGATGCCGAAGACGAAGCCGCCACGCAGCTGGGGAACGACGATGGCCACGAAGAGTGCCACGACCGCGACCAGGTACCAGGTCTTGCGCCGCCCGACGATGTCGAACGAGCGCTTGCCGGTGTGCAGGTCGTTGCCGAACTGGGAAAAGCTAGCCATTAGGAATCCTTCCCGTCGGTCGTTCGATCCGCACTGGAACCGACGAGTTCTGACGCCTTGCGCTCGGCGATGGTCTGGCGCTTGGCTGCCTCACGGCTGGCCGAGGACAGTTTGGCGGAAGGGAGGTCATCCGAGGGACGGAATTTCGCCCGCCCGCGGTAGGTCGCGCCCAGGGCCCGCGGGTCGAGGCCGCTGAACTTATGTCCGTCGCTGAAGAACTTCGTGCGTGCCAGCAGCTGGAGCATCGGGTGGGTGAAGAGCATGACCACGAGCACGTCGACGAGGGTGGTCAGCCCCAGGGTGAGGGCGAAGCCCTTGACGTTGCCGACGGCGACGATGAACAGGACGCCGGCGGCCAAGATGTTGACCGCGTCGGAGGCGAGGATGGTGCGCAGGGCGCGCTTCCAGCCGGCCTCGACGGAGGATTCGAGCCCTCGTCCGTCCCGGAGCTCATCACGCACCCGCTCGAAGTAGACGATGAAGGAGTCGGCGGTGATGCCGATCGCGACGATCAGACCCGCGACGCCGGCCAACGACAGCCGGTAGCCCTCGCGCCAGGACAGGATCGTGATCAGCAGGTAGGTGATGATCGCGGCGACCGTGAGCGACGCCACGGTGACGAGGCCGAGCAGGCGATACTGGATCAGCGAGTAGAGCACGACCAGTACGAGTCCGATCAGGCCTGCGATCAGGCCGCCGGTGAGCTGGCTCGAGCCCAGGGTCGCCGAGATGGTGTCCTGGCTCTGCACGGTGAAGCTGATCGGCAGGGCGCCGAACTTGAGCTGGTCGGCGAGGGCCTTCGACGAGTCCTGGTCGAAGTCACCGCTGATCTGCGCGTTGCCGTCGGTGATGGCCGCCAGGGTGCGCGGGGCCGAGATGACGTTGCCGTCGAGCACGATCGCGAACTGGTTCTGCGCTGCGGTGAGCGCGTTCAGCCGGGTGCTGACGTCGGCGAAGGCCTTGGTTCCGGTTCCGTCGAAGGTGATGTTGACGACCCATTCACCGGTCGTGGCGCCGCTCTGCGTGGTCTGCTGGCCGTTGGTCGCGTCGGAGACGTTCTCGCCGCTGACTTCGACCGGGCCGAGGATGTACTTGATGGAGCCGTCGGCCTCACAGGTGACAAGCGGCTCCGCCGCCGGTGCCACATTGGTGGTATCGATCTTGCTGCAATCGAAGGCCTCGTACTGGGCCTGGAGCGCGGGGGTGATCCAGTTCAGGTCGCTCCCGTCGGTGGGCACCGCGGTCGGGGTGCTTTCCAGACTCGGGTCGACCGTGGGGGTCGGTACCGGGGTCGCGACCCCGTCCTCTCCGACAACGTTTTCACCGACGCTGGCCGCGGACGGGGCACCGGCCACGAGCACCGGGCGGAACTCGAGCTTGGCTGAGGACTCGATTCGGTTGATCGTCGCGTCGTCCGGCACGCCGGGGATGGACACGACGATGTTCTGGCCGCCCTGGGTGTTGATCTCCGCCTCGGAGACGCCTGCCGAGTCGATGCGCTGCCGAATGATCTTCACGGCCTCGTTGAGCTGCTCCGAGGAGACGGACTGCCCGGACTCGAGCTTCGGCGCGAGGATGATCTGCGTGCCGCCCTCGAGGTCCAGGGCCAGCTTGGGCGTCCAGGATCCGCCGCCGGTGAGCACGCCGGCCGTGTTGAGCGCAATCAGGCCGACGATGATCACACCCAGCCACGTGAGGGAACGCCAGGCCTTCTTGGCCGGAGACGACTTTGCCACCAGAGAACTCAGCTTTCTATGCTCATGCTCATGCCCGCGCCGAGGCGCGGGCATGGAGAGGGATTGGTTAGGCGTCGCCCTTTTTAGGCTCTTCGTCGGTGTCGGCGACGCGCTGACCGAAGTCAGGTTCGCCCATAACGGTGGCGCTGCCCTGTTTCAGCTCGGCGACGCCCTCATCTTCGGGCTCGGCCACGATCGGTTCCACCACGCGGGCGATGGTCTGACGGTGCAGCTGCACGACGGTTCCCGGAGCGATCTCGAGGGCAACCTTGTTCGCCTCCTCGTCAATCGCGAGAATGGTTCCGTACATGCCGAAGTTGGTCATGACCTCGGCGCCGACGACCATCTGGGCCTGCAGGGCAGCGAGGTCCTTCTGGCGTTTGCGGCTGTTGCGGAACATGAAGAACACGAGCGCCGCGAGAACGGCGAGCATGACGAGAGTCAACGGATCCATAAAACTGTGGGACCTTCCGGTTGCGGCGCGAGGGCCGAAGTCTGTGCGTCTGGCTCGGGGGAACCAGCACGAGTGGTTCGAAGCGAACCAACTCGAATTATAGGTCATCCAGCATAAGAGGGATTGGCGGCCCGCCCACCAGAGGCGCCGTCAGGCCGAAATGCCGCCACGCTTCCGCGGTCGCCACCCGGCCGCGCGGGGTGCGCATCAGGAAGCCGATCCGCACCAGGAACGGCTCCACGACGGCCTCGATGGTCTCGGACTCCTCCCCCACGGACACCGCGAGCGTGTTCAGACCCACCGGCCCTCCCCCAAAACGGGTCAGGATGATGCGCATCACCTCCCGGTCGAGCCGGTCGAGCCCGATGGCGTCGACGTCGTACAGCTCGAGAGCCGCGTGCACCGCGGCCACATCGGCGTCTCCACCGTGCACCAGCGCGTAGTCCCGCACCCGCCGGAGCAGGCGGTTGGCGATTCTGGGCGTGCCGCGGCACCGACCGGCGATCTCGGCGGTAGCGGCCGTGTCGATCGACAGGTCGAGCAGTTTGGCTGCCCGGCCGAGCACCTGCTCGAGTTCGTCGTCGGTGTAGAACTCGAGGTGGGCGGTGAAGCCGAACCGGTCGCGCAGTGGGTTGGGCAGCAGTCCGGACCGGGTCGTGGCGCCAACCAGGGTGAACGGTGCCAGGTCGAGGGGAACAGAGGTGGCGCCGGCGCCTTTGCCGACCATGATGTCGATGCGGAAGTCCTCCATCGCCAGATAGAGCATCTCCTCGGCGGAACGGGCCATGCGGTGGATCTCGTCGATGAACAGCACCTCGCCGGGCACCAGCGAGGAGAGTACCGCCGCCAGATCACCGGCGTGCTGGATGGCCGGGCCGCTGGACATCCGCAGCGGGCGGTTGCCCTCGTAGGCGATGATCATGGCCAAAGTGGTCTTGCCGAGTCCGGGCGGGCCGGCCAGAAGGATGTGGTCGGGGGTGCGGCTCTGCATGGTAGCGGCGGTCAGGAGCAGCTGCAGCTGCCCGCGAACCTTCTGCTGGCCGACGAACTCGCCGAGGCTGCGCGGACGGAGGGCACCCTCGAAGGCGAGTTCGGCGTCGCCCCCGAGTTCCGGCTTGGTGAGCTCCACGCCGGGATCTCCGGCCAGACCCTGTGCGCCGGTCACGGGCGACGCTCCGATGCCTGCTGGGCCGGGCCGAGCCTGACGAGTACGAGGCGAAGGAGCGCTGCGACGCCGACCTGCCCGGGTTCGACGGTCTCCGCGAGGGTCTCGTCGACGGCCTCGGCGGCCACCTTCTCCGACCAGCCGAGCCCGATCAGGGCGGCCTGCACGTTCGCCGACGCGCTGGTGGGCTCCGGGCGGGCGGATGCCGCGGCCGTGACGGTCACGAACACCTTGCCGGCCAGGGAGAGCACGATCAGTTTGGCCGTTTTCGGGCCGATGCCGCTGACCCTGCGGAAAGCGCCGTCGTCTTCTGCCGAGACGGCCTGCGCGATCTGGACGGGGCTGAGCACCGCGAGTACGCCGAGGGCCGATTTCGGGCCGACCCCGGTGACGCCGACCAAAAGCTCGAAGACCTCGAGTTCGTCGGCGGACGGGAATCCGAAGAGGGTGAGCGAGTCCTCGCGCACGATAAGGGTGGTCGAAAGCCGGGCCTCCGTGCCGACGCGCAGGGAGAGCGCAGTGGCCGGGGTGACCTGTACGGCCAGACCGACTCCCCCGACCTCGATCACGGCCGTGGAACCCACGGCAGACAGGACAAGGCCACGAACGGAAGCAATCACCGCTTCAGACTACGGGGCACCGGCGACACTGCGCTGCGCTCGGCGGCGCGCCACGCCTTCTGGGCCGGGGTCAGGGTGCCGGGGACCACGTCGGCGCTGGTGGGCAGGGTGCCGCCGGCCGCCCCGGTGCGCCAGGCATGGCAGATCGCGATGGCCAGCGCGTCCGCGGCATCCGCGGGCTTGGGCACCTCGGCCAGGCCCAGCACCCGCGCCACCATGGCGCCGACCTGGGCTTTGTCGGCGGACCCGTAGCCGGTGATGGCTGCCTTGACCTCGCTCGGGGTGTGCAGGGTGACCGTCAGCCCACGCTGAGCGGCCAGGAGCAGCGCGACGCCGCTCAGCTGGGCGGTGCCCATCACGGTGCTGACATTGTCCTGAGCGAACACCCTCTCGATGGCGACGACCGCCGGCTTGTGCCGGTCGAGCAGGTCTTCCAGGCCCCGGCTGATCAGCAGGAGCCTCTGCTCGAGCGGCAAGTCCGGCGAGCTGCGCAGCACGGTCACGTCGACCAGGGACGCGGATCGGTTGGCGGCGACGTCTACGATTCCGACGCCGCAGCGGGTCAGCCCGGGATCGATGCCCAGAACCCGGACCGACACAGCGCGCTACTCGGCTTCGGCCTGAAGCTCCGCGATGACCTCGGGCGACACGTCGTAGTTACTGTAGATGTTCTGCACGTCGTCGAGCTCTTCGAGGGCGTCGATCAGCCGGAACACCTTGCGGGCGGTCTCGGCGTCGACCTCTACCTTGAGCTGGGGCACGAACGCGATGTCGGCGGAGTCGTAGTCGATCCCGGCGGTCTGCAGGGCGGTCCGGGTCGCGACGAGATCGTGCGCTTCGCTGAAAACCTCGAACTTCTCACCGTCGTCGACGACCTCTTCGGCGCCCGCGTCAAGCACGGCGAGGAGCACGTCATCTTCGCTGAGGCCGTTGCTCTTCGGCACGACGACGATGCCCTTGCGGTGGAAGTTGTACGCGACGCTGCCGGGGTCGGCCATGTTGCCGCCGTTTCTGGACATGGTGGTGCGCACCTCGGCGGCCGCGCGGTTCTTGTTGTCGGTCAAACACTCGATCATGACGGCGACGCCGTGCGCGGCGTAGCCCTCATACATGATGGTGGTGTAGTCGACTACTTCGCCGGACAGGCCGGCGCCGCGCTTGACGGCACGGTCAATGTTGTCGTTGGGAACAGAGGTCTTCTTGGCTTTCTGGATCGCGTCGACCAGGGTCGGGTTGCCCGACAGGTCGGCGCCACCCATGCGGGCCGCGACTTCGATGTTCTTGATCAACTTGGCGAAGGCCTTGGCCCGACGCGAGTCGGTAACCGCCTTCTGGTGCTTTGTTGTCGCCCACTTGGAATGTCCGGACATGAGTCTCCCGTTGTCTTTGGCTGTCGTGACGTGGCTGTCGATTGGCGCGGGGGTACCGCCGCCGTGCTGGTCGCTGCACTACTGGTGCCATTGGCCGTTGCACCGTGGGGTGCGCCTCATTCTAACCCGCGATGCCTGATGGGCCGGGCTTCACGCGCCCGGGGCCGCGGCGATCAGTTTGTTCAGGGTGCGGAGGTTGCGGGTGGTGGTGGTCGACCGGTAGCGGGCCTTGCCGCTCAGCTTGCTGAACGGACTGTTGATGCCGATGCTTCGGCGCACCTGCCAGTAGAGCACGCCGGTTCCGGGCCGAACCTGCTCCGTTTCCGGGTCCGGTTCCCCAGCCGCCTCGAGCAGTTCCTCGAGCGCGGTCCGCGCCGATCCGAACACGACATACGGATGCCAACCGTCCCGCTCCGCATCGAATGGGAACGCCCGCGCCACCCTGTCGAGTGCGTCAACGCCGAGCAGCACGATCCACGCCTGATAACCGAAGTTGTCGGAGAGAGCGCGTTCGATTGTGGCCTTGAGGGCCGCGGCATCCGTCTCGCCCGCCGTGAAGAGCACGTTACCGCTGGCCAGAACCGTGCGGACATCCGTGTAGCCGAGCCCGCGGAACACGGCCCGCAGGTCCGCCATCGTGATCGTGATCCCGTTGACGTTGATTCCGCGCAGGAGCGCCACCCAGCCGGCCATGACCGGAGCCTAGTAGCGGAAGCCGGCGGCGGCCACCTTCTGCAGGAAATAGTCGTGGAACCGGTGCTCCCCGGTGATCTCGGGGTGGAATGAGGTTCCGAGCAGGTTGTCCTGCTCGACCGCGACGCAGCGCCCGTCCGAGAGCGTGGCTATCGCGCGGGCCCGGGTCCCGACGGACTCCACCACGGGGGCGCGGATGAAAATGGCGTGCACCGGCGGCTCACCGAGCACCGGCACGTCGAGGTCGGTCTCGAAAGAGAGCGTCTGCGAACCGAAGGCGTTGCGACGCACGGCGATGTCGAAGCCGCCGATGCTCTGCTGCCCTTCGATCCCGTCGATGACGGTGTCGGCGAGCATGATCAGGCCCGCGCAGGTGCCGTAGACGGGCAGGCCGGCCCGCACGGCCTCGGCCAGCGGTTCCGCCACGCCGAACGCGCGGGCCAGTTTGTCCATGACGCTGGATTCGCCGCCGGGGATCACGAGCCCGCTGATGCGGTCCAGTTCCTCTGGGCGGCGGATGAGTTCGACTTCGGCGCCGAGGGACCGCAGTACCTCGGCGTGCTCACGAAAGTCACCCTGCAGGGCGAGAACTCCAACGCTCACGAACGGGTATCTACCAGCCGCGCTCTGAGAGGCGGTGCGGCGCAGCCAGATCGGACACGTTGATGCCGACCATGGCCTCGCCGAGTCCGCGCGAGACGGATGCGATGACGCTGGGGTCGTCGTAGAAGGTGACGGCCTTGACGATGGCGTTGGCGCGGGCCTGCGGGTTGCCCGACTTGAAGATGCCGGAGCCGACGAATACACCGTCCGCACCCATCTGCATCATCAGGGCCGCGTCGGCGGGGGTGGCCACGCCACCCGCGACGAAGAGCACGACGGGGAGCTTGCCGGTGGCGGCGATCTCGGCGACGAGTTCGTACGGCGCCTGCAGTTCCTTCGCGGCGACGTACAGTTCGTCCTTGGTCAGAGCCGACAGGCGGGCGACCTCACCCTTGATGGTGCGGATGTGCTTCATGGCCTCCGAGACGTCGCCGGTGCCGGCTTCGCCCTTGGACCTGATCATGGCCGCGCCCTCGTTGATGCGGCGAAGCGCCTCACCCAGGTTGGTCGCGCCACAGACGAACGGGACCGTGAAGTTCCACTTGTCGATGTGGTTGACGTAGTCAGCCGGGCTCAGCACCTCGGACTCGTCGATGTAATCGACGTTCAGGGCCTGAAGGATTTGAGCTTCGACGAAGTGGCCGATGCGCGCCTTGGCCATCACCGGGATGGATACCTCGGCGATGATGCTGTCGATCAGGTCGGGGTCGCTCATGCGGGCAACGCCACCCTGGGAACGGATGTCGGCGGGAACGCGCTCAAGGGCCATGACGGCGACAGCACCGGCGTCCTCGGCGATGCGAGCCTGCTCGGCGTTGACGACGTCCATGATGACGCCGCCCTTCATCATGTCGGCGAGACCACGCTTGACGCGGCTCGAACCAAAGGCGGAAGTGGTTTCAGTCATAGCTTTGATTCTATTCCTTGGGTGGTGTCGATTCCGCCCGGCGGGTGCCGGTGGAGGGGTATATACGGCTAGTTGCCATCCTGGGGCCAGCCCTCGGCGACTTCGCGCCGCACATCGCCCAGAAGACGGGGAATCGCCTTCGTTCCGGCGATGATCGGGAAGAAGTTCGAGTCGAGCGCCCAGCGGGGAACGATGTGCTGGTGTAGGTGCTCGGCAATGCCCGCGCCGGCAATACGGCCTTGGTTCATGCCGATGTTGAAGCCGTCGCAGTGCGACACCGCCTTGAGCACACGCATGGCCACCTGGGTGAGACTGCCGATCTCGGCGACCTCCTCCGGACTGGCCTCATCGTAAGTCGCGACGTGCCGGTACGGACAGACCAGCAGATGCCCGCTGTTATACGGGAACAGGTTCAGCAACACGTAGGCGTGCGTGCCGCGGGCCACAATCAGTGCCTTCTCGTCGGTCATGCTCGGGGCCAGGCAGAAGGGGCAGTCATCCGGGTGCGGCTGCTGGCCGTCCTGGATGTAGACCAGGCGGTGCGGGGTCCATAGCCGTTGGAAGGCATCCGGAACCGCGGCGAACTCGGACGACTGCTCGAGCCCCTCGAACTCGTCGCTGTGCGTGTCCATCTCAGACCTGGCCCTGGGTCGTGACCTGCGCGCGCGCATGGATCGCGGCGATGATGCGACGGATGGCCTCGTCGGCCGGTACGCCGTTCTCCTGGGTGCCGTCGCGGAACCGGAAGCTCACCGAGCGATTGGAGCGGTCATCCTCGCCGACGATCAGCTGGAAGGGCACCTTCGCCTTGGTGTGGTTGCGGATCTTCTTCTGCATGCGGTCGTCGGAGTGGTCGACCTGGGCGCGCACGCCTGCCGTCTCGAGCCGGCCGATGATTTCGTCGAGGTATGGACCGTATTGCTCGGACACGGGGATGCCGACGACCTGCACCGGGGACAGCCACACCGGGAACGCCCCGGCGTAGTGCTCGGTGAGCACGGCGAAGAAGCGTTCGATCGAACCGAACAGGGCCCGGTGGATCATCACCGGGCGCTGGCGGGAGCCGTCGGAGGCGGTGTACTCGAGGTCGAACCGTTCCGGCAGGTTGAAGTCCAGCTGGATGGTGGACATCTGCCAGGTGCGGCCGATCGCGTCGCGGGCCTGCACGGAGATCTTCGGGCCGTAGAAGGCGGCGCCGCCCGGGTCGGCCACGAGTTCGAGACCGGATGCTTCGGCGACTTCGCGCAAGGTGTCGGTCGCTTCCGCCCAGGCCTCGTCGGTGCCGACGAACTTCTTCGGGTCCTTCGTGGAGAGCTCGAGGTAGTAGTCCTCGAGGCCGTAGTCGGCGAGCAGCTTGAGCACGAAGTTGAGGGTGCTGGTGAGCTCCTCTTTCATGCCTTCGCGGGTCGTGTAGATGTGCGCGTCGTCCTGGGTCATGCCGCGCACGCGGGTGAGGCCGTGCACGACGCCGGACTTCTCGTAGCGGTAGACCGAGCCGAATTCGAACAGGCGCATGGGCAGGTCGCGGTAGCTGCGGCCGCTGGAGCGGAAGATCAGGTTGTGGAACGGGCAGTTCATCGGCTTGAGGTAGTAGTCGACGCCCTGACGGGTCATGTGGCCGTCGGCGTCGTACTCCGCGTCGAGTTTCATCGGCGGGAACATGCCATCGGCGTACCAGTCGAGGTGACCGGACGTCTCGAACAGGTTCGACTTGGTGATGTGCGGCGTGTAGACGAAGTCGTAGCCGGCCTCGGTGTGGCGCTTGCGGGAGTAGTTCTCCATCTCCTGACGGATGATGCCGCCCCTGGGGTGGAAGACGGGCAGGCCGGAGCCGATCTCCTCGGGGAAGCTGAAGAGGTCGAGTTCGGCGCCGAGCTTGCGATGGTCGCGCTTGGCGGCCTCCTCCTGGCGGGCTTGGTAGGCCCGCAGTTCGTCCTTGGTGGCCCAGGCGGTGCCGTAGATGCGCTGCAGCTGCGGGTTCTTCTCGGACCCGCGCCAGTAGGCGGCGGCCAGACGGGTCAGGGAGTAGCCGTTGCCGATCATGCGTGTGTTCGGCAGGTGGGGACCGCGGCAGAGGTCTTTCCAGAGCGTCTCCCCCGTCTTCGGGTCCACGTTGTCGTAAATGGTGAGTTCGGCGCCGCCGACCTCGACCGACTCGTTGTCGACGGTCTCGGCGGCCCCGCCCTTGAGCCCGATCAGTTCGAGCTTGTACGGCTCGGCGGCGAGTTCGTCCCGGGCCTGGTCGTCGGTGACGACGCGGCGCACGAACCGCTGGCCCTGGCGGATGATGCGGTCCATGGCCTTCTCGAGCGACTTGATGTCCTCGGGGGTGAATGCCTCTTCAACGTCGAAGTCGTAGTAGAAACCATCGGTGACGGGCGGGCCGATGCCCAGGCGCGCCGCCGGGTTCACGGTCTGCACGGCCTGTGCGAGCACGTGCGCGGCCGAGTGGCGCAGGATGCTGAGGCCGTCGGGCGAGCCGATGGTCACCGGTTCGACGACATCCGTCGGAGTCACCGTCGTGGCGAGATCCTTGAGCTCGCCGTTGACGCGCATTGCGACAACGGACCGGTCGGTGAATAGCTCAAAGCCGTCAGCCACGTGTATTACTCCTTCAGTATTGTTCGAACCCCAATAACTTTAGCGGCGCGCCTCGACCACGACGGGCACGGCCATTTTGGGCAAAGAAAAACCCCCGAGTTACCGGGGGTTTGCCTGTGGGCGATACTGGGATCGAACCAGTGACCTCTTCCGTGTCAGGGAAGCGCGCTACCGCTGCGCCAATCGCCCATTCTCTGAAAAGACATTCCAGAAGTGGAGGTGGATACGGGATTCGAACCCGTGTACACGGCTTTGCAGGCCGCTGCCTCGCCTCTCGGCCAACCCACCACATACGTTTCGTACCAAAAAGAACCGGCTTTGCGGCCGATTCCATTCGAGCGGATGACGAGATTCGAACTCGCGACCCTCACCTTGGCAAGGTGATGCGCTACCACTGCGCCACATCCGCACTCATCAACGTTTCCGCTGACTTGAAAGACTCTAGCCGATTCCGGCCGAACCCGCCGCACCCTCCCTGGCGATTCATCGCGGCGAGCCCGAGGAAGGCCCGACTGCACCTGGATTTCCGGTGCTGTGCGGGCAAAAAAAACCCCCGCTTTACCGGGGGTTATCTGTTTCCCAACTCTGTGGGCGATACTGGGATCGAACCAGTGACCTCTTCCGTGTCAGGGAAGCGCGCTACCGCTGCGCCAATCGCCCATTTCCTGAAAATCATTCCTGCATTGCGACTTCCGGGATTGGAGGTGGATACGGGATTCGAACCCGTGTACACGGCTTTGCAGGCCGTTGCCTCGCCTCTCGGCCAACCCACCACTTGGGATTCGTACCGAAAGAAACCGGCCTCGCGGCCGATCCCATTCGAGCGGATGACGAGATTCGAACTCGCGACCCTCACCTTGGCAAGGTGATGCGCTACCACTGCGCCACATCCGCAACTGCCCGCATTTCTGCGCGCTTGAAAGACTCTAGCCGATAGTCCTGTTCATATTCAAACCGAGTCGTTCCGGCGTGTTGAGGCCCCCACGATGTGCGCCTTCCACCCGGTCTGGGTTAGTATCGAGACTTGTGGCTACAGTACGAGGCCACAGGGGCGATTGGCGCAGTTGGTAGCGCGCTTCCTTCACACGGAAGAGGTCATCGGTTCGAGTCCGGTATCGCCCACAGCCAAGAAAAAGCCCCGAAAGTCGGGGCTTTTTCTTTTTCTCGGTACGGGTTGGAGACCACATGCGCGGCCCGGTCAGGCCCGCTTCCCGGAGATCGTCCGGGCAAGCCAGACGATCAGCGCGATCACGACGAGCACGATGCCGACCCAGATGAGGAAGTTGAGCGACTCGACGAACCCTCCGGTGAACAGAAGCGCGATGGCGATGATGGCAACAATGACGAGGAGTACGTTCATCCTGCTCGCCGTCCTTTCTTTTGATTGACGTGCACTGATGGTGTGGAGATGCGGATTCGACTCAATCAGTGACGGCGTCCTTGACGTTCTCTCCGGCCTGCTTGAGGTTTGCCCTGGCCTGTTCAGCCTTGCCCTCGGCTTCCAGCCGCTCGTTGTCGGTCAATTTGCCGGCGGCCTCCTTTGCCTTGCCCACGGCTTCCTCGGCCGAGTTCTTCATCTTGTCCGAAGCACTCATGGGGACCGTCCTTTCACTCGTATCCAGCTTTTGCGATCAGTATAAAGCTCCCGCCCAAGGTAATCTAGGCTGAAATCCATGGACGGGCTTGTCGATCTCTGGGGGCAACTCTCCGCCCGAAACGAGCCTCTGCCCGCGATCACGGCCTGGCTGACCATCGCGGCCGCTGCCGTGCTCGTGCTGGTGCCGGCCGCGTGGCGGGTCACCCGCCACGTCATCACGATCGCGCACGAGGGCGGCCATGCGGTGGTCGCGACGGTGAGCGGTCGCCGGCTCGGCGGTATCCGTCTGCATTCCGACACCTCGGGGTTGACCGTCAGCAGCGGACGCCCGCGCGGACCCGGCATGGTGCTGACCCTGCTGGCCGGCTATACCGCCCCTGCCCTGCTGGGGCTCGGCGCGGCACGGATGCTCAGCCTCGGCTACGACATCGGCCTGTTGTGGCTGTCGCTGGCGGCCCTGGCACTGCTGCTCGTGCAGATCCGCAACTGGTTCGGACTGTGGTCCGTCCTCGTTACCGCTGGACTGGTCTTCGGCATCACCTGGTTCGGCACTCCTCCGGTGCAGAGCATCTTCGCCCTGCTGATCACGGCGTTTCTGCTGCTCGGGGCTGTGCGCACCGTGGTCGAGCTCCAGCGGTCCCGGTCGCGGAGCCGCGGTACCGCCTCCGACGCCGACCAGCTGGCCCGTCTGACCCACATCCCGGGCGTGGTCTGGGTGGCCGTGTTCTTCACCGCGACGATCGCGTGCGCAGGGTTCGCCGGACGGCTCCTCGGCCTGCCTGCCTGATCCTGCCCCGCGGGGGTGCTGCCGTCAGGAGACCGTCGGCACGGCGTGTTTGAAGCCCACGTGGGACGCGGTGAAGCCCAGCCGTTCATAGAACCGGTGCGCGTCGACGCGCGCTGCGTCCGACGTGAGCTGGACGAGTTGAGCCCCGAAGGCCGGGGCATTCTGCACGGCCCACCGAATCATGGCTCCGCCGAGCCCGCGGCTCCTCTGATCCGAGCGAACCCGGACGGCCTCGATCTGCAACCGGGTGGACCCGACACGGGCGAGCCCAGGGATGACGGTGAGCTGCATGGTGGCCAGCACCTCGCCCAAAAGCGACGTCGCGACCAGCAACTGTTGGGCCGGATCTGCGTCGATTGCGGCGAATGCCCGTTCGTAGGCGACGCGATCTTCCGGCCGGTCGGCGTCGCCTCGGGAAGCGCTGATGGAGTCGTCGGCGAGAAGCCCCACGATTGCAGACAGATCCTGGGACAGGGCGCGCCGAAGGAGCACAGCGCCGGCGGGAAGGGTGAGGGTGACGTCGACCATTCTCCGAGTATCCCAAATGCCGCCTTCGCGTCTGTGCTCAGTTGAGCTGGGCCCGGGTCTGGGTCTGGGTCTGGGCCCGAGCCCCAGCCCCAGCCCCAGCCCCAGCCCGTGATTGTGCCACTGGGGTCTCGCTGGGTGAGCAGCCGGAACCAATTCGACGGAGATTCTCCGGAAAAACGGGATTTCCAAACGATTTAGGGCCGATTTTGACAAAATCTCCGTCGAATTCGTTCGGGAGAGCCTGCCGCTCTCACGCTGCCGACGACAACGCTCATGAAGTCCGCGCTGTGTCAGACCGCGTTGAGTCCGCGTAACGCGGCTTGACGGTTGCGGTCGACTCCATGCGCGAGCATGCGCACGAGATGTCGATCGTGGGGCTGCACCCGGGAGAGTGCGACCCAGGCGACATCCTCGGCGCAGGCGGTCGGGCCGGGGGCTTCCCCGATCGGACCGGCCCCCTCAGATCAGGGCCGCGCCGATGACCAGCAGCACTACGCTCATGATCGTGGCATGGTGGCGCACCAGGAGGTCGACGGTTCGGTCGAAGCCGAGCGGATGACCCTGGCCGGCTCGCTCACGAGCCTGCGCCCCGTCGGCGACGTCCACTCACGTAAGCCGCCGCCGCGGTGCAACATCCGCCAACCGGTCTCGCTCGTCAGCGCATGACAGCCCGCAGACAGACGTGCCAGATTGTCGTGCGCGGTCAGCCCATCGAACTATCAATCCAGGGAATGCTCGATATCGCAGTTTGCGACCGACCGGTTGCAGCCTGGAAACCGGCAGGTTTGACCCACACCCGCAGGAACCGTTTCGGGTCTTCCGGCACCATGTACCGGTCGCGGCCGACCAAGAGCACCGCCCCCGCCTCCGGACGCACCAGAATCCGGGTGAAGCTCGGCACCCGACCGCGATCCGCCGGGCCGTCTCCGCGGCGATCGGACCGCAGCGCCACCTTCTCAGCACGGTCGTAGAGCGTCCGCGACGCCATGCCGCGGGGCCTGGTACGTCAACTTCGACGCCGGCAACCTGCCTGCCGAACGCAGAACCTCCACCTCGAACGCCGGCCTCACCTCGTCGGCACCGACCACGCCTGAACGATCACCACCCTCGCATGCTGACAACTGATCTCACCCGACTCCAACGCGGCGCGGGCCAGCCCGAAGCGACGCGCGCCTCGACCGGTTCCGCCCGCCGAGCGAACGCCCCGTCCTACCTTGCCTCGATAGCGTCGGCCCGCGACTCAGCCGGCGGCGCCGAACCAGGTGGTGACCCCGGGCGAGTACAGCACGGAATCCGGCTCGCGTCCGGCCAGCCCGGGGAACCCCGCCACGGCGAGCAGGGTGTCGTCAAGGCTCACCAGTTCGGCCTCGAAGAGCTCCCACGGCTCATGGTGGTTGCGCAGGTGCACCGTGCGGCCACGCGTACGGGTGAATAGAGCCCAGCGGGCGGTCAGGAAATCGGCGAGCGGGTCGCCGAAGACCGGGCGGGCAGTCGGCCGCACCACGATCTCGGTGTGCGCCCCGGCGGCCAGGTGTCGGCGCGCGGTGTAGCGGTATTCCCCCGCCCCGACCTCAAGCTTGGTGCGGGACCACATGTACGGGATCGAGAACAATGCCCGGGCCGCCAGCACAGCCGCCAGCCGGGAGGCCTCCAGCGAGACGAAGACCACGCCGCGGTGCCCGTTCGCATCCACCGCGTACAGGCGCACGTTCACCTCAACGAAGGTGCCGAAGTAGGGAATGGGCGGACTGCCGAAGACGGTGGCCCGGTCCAGCACGAACGGGATCAGCCCAACCCAGCTAGCGCCGTCGAATTCGTCGGGCACGAGACCGTCCGGCAGCAGCGGAGCCACGAGAGCGGCGTCCACGCGCCAGTGCACGAATATCAGATTCGACCAGCGCTGGCTCGAGGACGCTCGCCCGGCCAGCAGGGGCGCAACGGCCGAGACCGGGTCCATCGCGGCATCCGTCATCTGGAAATCTCCCCTTGTTCCCGAGCCCATGCGGACCGGACTGCGGCATTCTGTGAACATCAACGCTACTCGCACCGGGACCAGGTCGACGCCCTCGAAATGCGAGCGATCCAGGCGCGAAGGCCTGAATCAGCGTCCGACCTGACTGCGTGCTATGCCTCGACGGCCGGCGCGGCCAGAGCGCTGTCGACGTCGGCCTGCTGGGCGGTCGTGAGTGAGGCCTGTGGCTTGGCGGTTTTGGTCGCGGCCGCTCCGACAGCGGCTCCACCGACGAGGTTGCCGAGCAGTTCCCGGATGCCGATACCCATGGTCGACTTGAGCACGCCGTCGACCTCGGTGATACCGGAAGCGACATTCTTGGTCAGTTGGCTGGCGCCATCCGTGGAGATGACCGTCAGGTTGTCGATGTTCGACATCGGAGCGGCCAGCTCGCGGGCGATCTCGGGCAGCATTTCCACCATGCGAAGCTGGATCAGCGCCTCACTCTGCTCGGCGACGGCCTCGGCGGACAGCCGGGTAGCGGTCGCCTCAGCGGTACCGCGGGCGAGGATGGCGTCGGCCTCGGCCTGCCCCTCCGCGCGGAGGGCCTCGGCGTTGGCGATGCGGCTGTCGCGGTCGGCGTTCGCGCCGGCCACGGCGGCCTCCGCCGCCGCGATGGCGGTCACCCGGATGCGGTACGCCTCGGCGTCGGCGATCGCGTTGACCTCGGACTCAAGCTCGGCCTTGCGGAGAGATGCGCGCCGCTGGGCGGTGAGCTCCTGCTCCTGAACGATGGCCTGCTGGGCCTTGGCCTCGGCCAGCGGCTTGGCCGCGGCTGCTTCGGCGGCGGCCTTGTCGGTGTCCAGCTGCAGCGCCGCTTTTCGAAGTGCGAGCGTGTTCTGGGCCTCGGCGATGGCCTGCTCGGCCAGAATGGCGGCCTCCTGTGCCTCCCGGTTGGCCGCGTGCTCGGCAACCTCGGCCTGGCGCCGCACCTTGGCCTGCTCGGCGCGTCCGAGGTCCCGGATGTAGTCGTTCTCGTCAGTGATGCCCTTAATCTCGAACGAGTCCACGTCGACGCCCTGGTTGGCCAGGGACTCCCGGGCGGTCGCCAGCACCGAGGAGCCGAGCTCGTCGCGCTTCTGGATGATGGTCATCACGTTCGTGCCACCGATCGACGACCGCAGGGATCCCGACAGTACTTCCTGTGCGAAGCCGTCGATGTTCTTGTCCTGGCCGAGAAACCTCTGCGCGGCGGCACGAATGGCGGCCGGGTCGTCGCCGACCTTCACAATGGCGACTGCTTCCACGGTGAGGGTGACGCCGTTCTGGTCCTGGGCGACGGCCGTGATCTCGATCGCCCGGCTGCGCAGGCTGATCTTGAACGCCTTCTGGAAGAACGGGGTGATGAACACGCCCTGGCCGTGCACGACGCGTTGCCCGGATTCCTCCAGCGTGGCGCCGTCGACGATGGTCTTCTTCGATTTCTTGCCGGTGATGATCAGGGCTTCGTCCGGCCCGGCGTTCTTGTAGACGCTCTTGGCATAGAACAGGCCGATCAGGAAGACGACGATACCCAGCATGATGAGACCGGGGATGGGGCTGAGCAGGAATTCAAACATGGGGTCCTTCCGTTCCGCCGGCACGAAGATCATGCACGTGGCCTGGCACTTCGCGCGGCGCGCGCGGGCACGAGACCCTCGAAGCCTAGTGGTCTGGGTCAGGCGGAACCATTCCCATTCGGGGGGTGCAGGTCAGAGCAGGCCGCGCTCCTGAGCAATAGTCACGGCCCGGGTGCGGTCGGTGTCCTCAAGCTTCTGATAGATGTTGCGCAGATAAGTTTTGACGGTGTTCGGGCTCACATTGTGCTTGCGGTCGATGTCCGCCACGGATTGATGGAAGGGCAGCTCGCGCAGCAGCACCCGCTCCCGCTCGGTGAGCGGTGCGACCGGGGCCGGGGCTGGGGCTGGGGCTGGGGCTGGGGCTGGGCAATTCTCCCCCGGCGCCTGAGCGGACCGAGTCACAATCCGGTTTGCGAAACCGTCGAGGTCCCGCAGCTGCTCAGCCAGGCGCGGCGCCCGAGCCAGACGGGCATCCGCTTCGGCAGATCGTTCACCCTCCTCAGCGATGCCGGCGAGCACGATCCAGGCGCTCACGAGCGTGGTCCCGCTCCAACACCGGGCGGCCGGCGTTGCGGCGGCTTCCAGCCGCCCACCGGCGCCGTGGCGGCCCGGGGCCGGCGGGTACGCCAGGGAGCGGAGCAGCACGGCCTCCAACGAGTCCGTACCCAGCACGTTCTCCACCAGGAGCGTGACACGTCGGGCCTCGGCCCGCCCGTCCAGCGCACCGGTCAGCTCGAACCAGGGGATGCAGCACAGGCTCGGCACACGCGGGTGGGCGTCCGCATTCTCCCGCATCAAGCCGTTCAGATTCTCGAGCACCGATCGCCGCCTCGGGTCCGCCGCCGGTGCCGACAGGGACAGGAAGGTCTGGGCGGGCACGATCAGTCCGGAATCCCACACCAGAGGGTCGGCCGCGACAAGCCGTTCCAGCACGCCCTGATCGATCGGCTCGCAGCGTTCGTACCGGCGGATCTGGAGCGAGACCGAGGCGCGGGCCGCTGCGCGGTTGAACGCCGCCCCCGCCACGGATGCCACGGCACCCGTGGCCGGGCGCGCTGCGGCATCCGTCGCCCGAGCGAGTTGATCGTCGATGAGACCGGCGCGGGCCCAGTCGCCCCGGCGGGAGGCCGACATGGCGGCGAGGTCGCCGGCAAGCAGGAACAGCCATTGGTTACCGGCATTCCGCGCGGTCACAGCCACCATTCGCAGTCCCGCTTCGGCTCGCTCCGCCTCGCCCAGACCGGCGCGGCACCAGGTCTCCGCGGTGGCGGCCAGCAGGTCGACACCGAGGTCTCCCCGCCGCCCCGGTGCGGCGCGGACGGCGCCCAGCCTGGCCAGACGGTCCCGGATTTCGTCAGGCGTCGCTGCGAAGAAGGCGGCAAGCGCGTCGATCACGACGGTCCAGATCTCCGCACTGCCGCCGGACGCGAGCCCCACCACCTCGAGCTCCGCCAACAGGTGGTCGGCCTGCCCCCGGTCGGGAAAGTATGGTGCCTCCAGGAGCAGCCTTAGGGACGCCGCCACGGATGCACCTGGGTTCCCGGCGCGCGCGGCCGGCTCTGCCAGGGCACGGAGGACGAGGTCTGGCGTTCCCCTGAGCACGAGATCGAGACCGAAAGCATCGAGCATCTCGGCGGTGAGGACGGGCAGCCCGGCAGCAAGCGCCTGCTCGAGAGCGTTTTGACCGTCGGCGCGGCGCGCGAACCACCGGGCCGCGGTCTCGTGAGCCGCCGCCGCCGCGAAGTCACGTCGCCGCGCATCGCCCTGCAGATAGGCCAGCAGGATCGAGTGGATGCGATACGCCCTGGTGTCGTCGCCGCTCTCCCTGGTGATAAGTGCGCTGGGCCCGGCCAGCCGGTCCAGCCCAGCCCCGGCATCCGCTCGCTTCGTCACCTCGACGGCCAGGTCGACCGAGAGGACAGGCCTGACGGCGGCGCGCAGCTTCGTGTTCTCGTCACCGTCAGCTCAGCCGGCGATGATCTCCGACCGGAGGAAACCGGCCACCGCCGGATCGTCACCGTCGAAATCCACCACCAGCCGTGCGGAATCGTTCCTCCCGTGCAGGAACGGCACGATCAGCAGCAGCTCGCTCCGATCGAACGCCAGGTCCGCCGGCGGCACGTCGACCATGAAGCCGTCGCCGCGCAGTCGCGTCGGCCCTGCGCACGGCCGAGTGCGCCCGGCGACCACGAGACGGATGCCCTCGGGCGCCGACGCGACCAGCTCGCCCACCAGCCCGGCCGATCCGCTTCGACACGGTCCAACCCACCGATGAACACGTACCGGGTGTCCCCGTCGCCTGACACCCCCGAGCGCCGCCCGACCTGCCGCCAGACGTCAGCGGGACGGAACCGGCCCGGCTGCGCGCGTACCCAGGTGACCGACTCCCCGTTCCGGTGAAAACGGCCAGCCCAGGACGCCAGCAGGGTCATCTTCCCGGGGCCTGCCGCAGCCCACACGCAGACGCAGCGCGCTTCGCCGGCGATGAGCCGATGAAATGCACCATCAAGCCGCGGCCGTTTCACCTCAGCGGTCGACGGAGCCGGGATCGGCGTGCCGACCCCCGGTGACGGTGCAGCCGGTGACGACGCTGCAGGTGTCACGGCTCCCGGTGTCAGGGCTGCGCCCGGAAGCGCCATCTGAGCCGGTACCCGATGCGAGGTCATAGAGACGCGTCCTCCATTCGCGGCCCCGAGTGGTCGTTCAGCCTCGTCACCGTGGCTCTCGGCCTGCCCCACGGCTAAGGTGCACGCAGTTCCACGGAGTCGAGGGAGTACCAGGCGCAGACCGATCAGTGCATCCGCAGTGTCGCCGGAACCAGTGCCGGGCCCACGGAGGAGATCGGCCGGGCGAAGGCTCTGCACGCTGCGGGCGCGATCACCCCGGCCGAGTTCGACGCCCTGAAGTCCCAGGCGCTGTCGAGGTCGTCCTACACCGAATAGGACAGCCACCGAATAGGACAGCCACCGAAAAGGACAGCACGCACAGGGCGGTGCTGCTTCATGGTTAGACGGCGTCGAGCGCGTAGCCCTCTTCACCGTGCACGATGGTGTCCACTCCGGCCACCTCGTCTTCGTTGTTGATTCGGAAGCCGATCGTCTTCTGAATGATCACGCCGATGCCGTAGGCCATCACGAAGGAGAAGATCGCGATGCCGAAGGCTGCGACGAACTGCACCCAGAGCTGGTTGAGGCTGCCGGTGTCGAGCAGGCCGATGCCCGACCCGAAGATACCGATGTAGAGCGTTCCGATCATGCCACCGATGAGGTGGATGCCCACCACGTCGAGCGAGTCGTCGAAGCCCCACTTGAACTTCAGGTCGATGGCAACCGCGCATACCGCTCCGACGAGGACTCCGAGGACGATCGCCCAGAACGGGGTGAGGATGTTACAGGCAGGGGTGACGGCGACGAGCCCGGCGACGGCACCCGAGGCGGCACCGATCGAGGTGGGCTTGCCGTCCTTGATCTTCTCGACGATCAGCCAGCCGAGAATACCGGCGGCGGGAGCGACGAGCGTGTTGATCCAGGCGAGGGCGGCGACACCGTCGACGGCGGCTTCGGAGCCGGCATTGAAACCGAACCAGCCGAACCACAGGAGCGAGGCACCGAGGAGGGTGAGCGGAACGTTGTGGGGCTTGGAGATGCCTTTCTTGAAACCCACCCGCTTGCCGAGCACCAAGGCGAGAGCCAGACCGGCTGCACCGGCGTTGATGTGCACAGCGGTGCCACCGGCGAAGTCGTTGACCCCGAGAGCGGCGGGAGCCCAGCCATCGGCGAGGTTGAAGACCCAGTAGGCGACCGGGAAATACACCAGGGTCGACCACACGGCGGCGAAGATCAACCAGGCGCCGAACTTGGCACGGTCGGCGATCGCACCAGAGATCAGTGCGACGGTGATGATGGCGAAGGTGGCCTGGAAGCCGGCGAACGCCAGCCCGTTCAGGTCGGGAGAGAGGGATCCGTCTTCCCCGGCGCCGAGCAGCCCACTCAGGCCGAGCAGCCCGGACGGGTTGCCGAGGAAACCGGGGATCAGCGGCGGGCCGAAGACGAGCCCGTAGCCGTAGAGCACCCACAGCACACCGACAACGCCCATCGCGCCGAAGCTCATCATCATCATGCTGATGACGCTCTTCGCCTTCACCATTCCGCCGTAGAAGAAGGCAACACCGGGAGTCATCAGAAGCACGAGGGCGGCCGCGACGAGGAGCCACAGGGAATTGAGATTCAGGGCTATTTCATCAGTTGTGGCGTCAAACAGGACTGACAGTTGAACCATGGATATGGTTACCTCTCGCTAACTAACAGTGATTGCCGTCGACGTGCACAGGGTGAGCAGTTGATCGTGTCTCGGCGGGTACAGAGTCAGTTTGAAGTTGTGAGGTTTCGGTGAGTGCGCGCGGATGTTTCGCCCGCGTTACGCGCCGAGCGACGGTGTTAACATCGCGTTTCCGGCGGGCAGAGCGGTGGCCCGGCCTCGATCAGTCGTGCATCAGTCGTGCGGTGGAAGCTCACCTGTGGTCAGCGCCACGAGACGGGACTGGGACCGCTGGTACTTCTTTCGGTAACCGCCGGAGAGCATCTCCTCGTCGAAGACCTCGTTCAGGGGCTGCCCGTTGGCGATGATCGGAATCTCCGCGTCGTAGACCCGGTCGATGAAGGCGACCAGCCTGAGGGCATCCGTCTGGTCGGTCAGCAGGTACACATCGGTCAGGGCGATGACGTCGATGCCGTGGATCAACTTGATGTACTTCGACGGATGCACCGTGCTGAGATGTCGGATCAGGTCGCCGAAGTCGTCCCGGGTCACCGTGGAGCCGCGTTCGACCAGGGCGGGCACCAGCTGGTCCACTTCGTCCCGGGACACGGCGATGGCGTGGCCCTCGATGTCGCGCCTGCGGAAGTCGAGGCCGTCGATACGCACGATCTCGAAGTTCGCGGACATCGCCTGGATCTCGCGAAGGAAGTCGATCGCGGCGAAACGCCCCTCGCCCAGCGAATTCGGCGGCGTGTTCGACGTGGCGGCGACGCGGGTACCCGAGGCCACGAGCTCGCCCAGAAGCCGGGTCATCAGCATGGTGTCGCCCGGGTCGTCGAGTTCGAACTCGTCGATGCAGATCAGGCGGGCGCCGGAGAGCTGCCTGACGGTGGCTGCGTAGCCGAGTGCTCCCACCAGTGCGGTGTACTCGATGAAGGTGCCGAAGTATTTCGGTCCCGGGGCGGCATGCCAGAGCGCGGCCAGCAGGTGGGTCTTGCCGACGCCGAAACCACCGTCCAGGTAGATGCCCGGCAGCTCCGGCTTGGGCTTGCGGGTGCGGGAGAAGAAGCCGCTGGGCCGCTGGGCCAGCCAGGCTCCGGCAAAGGTGCCCAGCCGTTCCACGGCCTCGAGCTGCGAGGGGAAGTTCAGGTCAGGTCGGTACGACGCGAAGGAGGCGTGCTCGAACTGGGGCGGCGGAACCAACTCGGCCACGATCTCCGGCCCGGTGATGCTCGGAGAGCGATCGGCCAAACGTTGCACCTGGCTGAGAGCTTGAGGAGCCATGCTGTAGTACCCGGTTTCTGTGTCGAACTGATAGTCCCGGTCGGAGCATCATCGTTGAAGAACGACCGCGGATGCGATCAGGACCCATACCGCGTAGATTCGAAAACGCGGACCGGTAACCAGCCTAAACCGCGCCCATTTGATTCCAGTGTCCATCGGACGCCACCAGGAGGTTCCCCCCATGTCTGTTGATCTCGATCCGGCACCGAAGTTCATGGCCTACGCCCACCCCGAACGTCTGGTCAGCACCGAGTGGCTGCAGGCGCATCTCGAAACCCCCGGTCTTGTTGTCGTCGAATCGGATGAAGACGTTCTGCTCTACGAAACCGGCCACATTCCGGGAGCCGTGAAAATCGACTGGCACACCGACCTCAATGATCCGGTCGAGCGCGACTTCGTCGACGGTGCCGCCTTCGCCGCAATGTTCGGCGCCAAGGGCATCTCCCGCAACACCACCGTGGTCATCTACGGCGACAAGAACAACTGGTGGGCGGCCTACGCCCTGTGGGTGTTCACCCTATTCGGCCACGAAGACGTCCGCCTGCTCGACGGCGGCCGTGACAAGTGGGTGGCCGAGGAACGAGGCCTCACCCGGGACAAGCCCGTTATCACCCCGACCGTGTACCCGGTCGCCCCGCGCAACGATTCCGCCATCCGCGCATTCCGCGAGGATGTCTTCGCGCACTTCGGGAACCCGCTGATCGACGTGCGCTCCCCCGAGGAGTACACCGGCGAACGCACCCACATGCCGGCCTACCCGGAGGAGGGCGCCCTGCGCGGCGGCCACATCCCGTCGGCGGCGTCGGTGCCGTGGGCGCGCGCCGCTGCCCCGGACGCCACCTTCCGCACCCGCACCGAGCTGGACGCCATCTACCGTGACGAGGCCGGCCTCTCCGACGGCGACAACGTCATCGCCTACTGCCGGATCGGCGAGCGGTCCAGCCACACCTGGTTCGTCCTGACCCACCTTCTCGGCTTCGAAGGCGTGCGCAACTACGACGGGTCCTGGACCGAATGGGGTAACGCCGTGCACGTGCCGATCGTGATGGGCACGGAGCCGGGCGCCGCACCTCAGCCCCGCTGAGCCGGCCGGCCCACTCGGATTCCGGGGCCTCACGGCCCGCGCATGGCAGAATGAGTGTCGATGACCGCTACCGAACTTCCCGCCAAACTGGCCGAGATCCGCGATGACTTCCTCGAACTCGAGGAGTCCGACCGGCTGCTGCTGCTGCTTGAGTTCGCCGACGAGCTGCCGGCGCTCCCGCCGCGCTACGCGGAGCACCCGGACCTGCTCGAGCGAGTCGTTGAATGCCAGTCTCCCGTCTTCATGTTCGTCGAGGTGGACGGCGAGTCCGCGGTGCACCTCTACGCGACCGCTCCCCGGGAGTCGCCGACGACCCGGGGCTTCGCCTCGATCCTGGCCCAGGGTCTGGATGGGCTCAGCGCCCAGGAGGTGCTCGATGTGCCGGATGACTATCCGAACACGATCGGATTGACGAAAGCGGTGTCGCCCCTGCGCATCCGCGGCATGTCAGCCATGCTCGCCCGCACCAAGCGCCGCCTGCGCGAGGGCGCTGCGTGACCCTGACCCGGGTGTTTCCGGAGCCGGACGCGGGCGGCGATACGGTCGACCTGCCGCGGAGCGTCGACGGGCTCGACCCGGTCAGCCGGGATTGGCTGTTGCGGCGCTACGCCCCGGCGCCGGGCGCGTACCTGCGGGTCAACATGATCGCCAGCCTGAACGGCGGCGTGGCCGGGTCCGATGGCACCTCGGATTCCCTCTCGAGCCGCCTCGACCGCCGGATCCTAGGTGTGATCAGGGAACTTGCCGACGTCGTCCTGATCGGCGCCGGCAGTGTCCGTGCGGAGGGGTACGTCGTGCCGGCCCGGGCGGCCCTCGCGGTCGTCACCTCCAGCGGAAACCTGGCCGGTCATCGGCTCGAGCACTTTACGCACCGGGACTCCGCACACCCGGAATCCGCGCATCGGCAGCCGGTGTACATCCTCTGTCCGCGCTTCGCAGTCGGCCGGGTGGAGGCCGCCACGGTCGGGGCCCGCACGACCGTCGTGCCGCTCGACGAAGAGAACGGCGTTCTCACTCCGTCCACGATTCTCGCGGCCCTCTGCGCCCTCGGCCTCCCGCGCATCGTCTGCGAGGGCGGTCCGGTGCTGGCCGGGCGATTCTTCGCGGCCGACCTGGTCGACGAATTCTGCCTGTCCACGAGCCCCCAGGTGGTGCTCGGCGGCCGGGGGTTGCTCGAATCGGCCACGGCCGGATCCACCGGATTCAGGTTGCGGCAACTTCTCCTGGACGACCAGGGAGCGACATACGCTCGGTGGGAGCGATCTCGACCAGCCAGTTCGTGATGGCCTGATTCCAACCCTCGCGGTCGTAGTTCCACAGCTTCGTGTGCCGCGCCACCGCGAACGGCAGAAAGGTCACAATGTCGGGTCGGCGCCCGGCCAGGGCGCGGGAGCCGGTCGCGGGCACGAATCCGTCGTCGTCGCTGTGCATCAGGAGCACCGGTAGGTCGAGCTCGGCGGCGCGCGTGACGAAATCGAGGCGTCCGAAGTCGATCGGTTGGGTCTGACCGGTGACGATCTTGCCCCAACGCCGTCCCAGGACCTCCAGAGCACCGCTGGCGATGACCGCGGGCAGGCCGAGCAGGCCGCCGTGGAAGCGCGCGACATCCGCCCAGTCGATCACGGGCGAGTCGAGCACGATGCCGACGATCCGGTCGCGCAGCGTTGATCGCGTCGCGCTCTGCAGCACGATCGCGCCGCCCATGGACCACCCCATCAACACGATCTCGGTCGCACCGCGGTGCACCGCGAACGCGATCGCCGCATCGACATCCTGCCATTCCGCGTCTCCGAGGGAATACCGGCCGTCGCCGCTCCGCGGTGCCTCCCCGTCGTTGCGGTACGACACAAGCAGGGACGTGAAGCCCGCATCCCGGAAGACCGGCGCCGCTCGCAGCGTCTCCTGCCGCTGCACCCCGCGCCCGTGCACCTGGATCACCCAGCGGCCGTCCGGCTCCTCGGCCGGGATCAGCCAGGCCGGAGCATCACCGACGTCGGTGGAAACGAGCACGTCCTCGAAGGCGAAGCCGAGGTCCCAGGGCCCGAGGTACGAGTAGCCGCCGAGCCGGCCGCGCTCGGCTCGGGCCAGATCCCCGTGATCGACGCGCAGGATGCGCCGCGTCACCTTCGTGGGCGTGAGACGGAGGATCTCGCCCAGGTGGGCGTGTCCTGTATCGCCCGAGAACCAGAAGCTGTAATCGCCCTGCAGTACGGAATCCGGCGTGGACTGCAGCGTAATCGTTCCCGCCACGAGGTCGACGGAGTGGATCCGCACGTCGTCGGAGCGCGTGGTCGAGGGCGTCACAATCCGACGTGCCATCACGGCCGCCAAAACACCGCCCGCGATCCCCAGCAACACCGTTGCCCCGGCGACTGCGATCCCGCTCACCGCCAGAAAACGCCTCGGGTACCGCCCTGAGCCCACCCGCTCACGCATGACTACCTCCCCTGTCCGGCGTGCCTGTCCGACTCCGCTCGAAAAAAACTCTAGTCTGCACACGTGCCCGAAACACAAGAAACGCCTTCGCCGGAGTTCGCCGCCGCCCGCGCATCCTTTGCACGTGCCCGCATCCGTACGGAGCTTGTGGTCAATGAGATTTCCGCACCCGGAAACCTCGCTCCGCACTCCATCGCCTTCTCGGCCGACGTGACCCCGGTACGTCACGGGAGCGACTCCGATCTCGGGACCGGACGCTTCATCCTGCTGTATGACCCGGCCGAGCCCGAGGAGTGGGGCGGCGCCTTCCGCGTCGTCTGCTTCGCCCAGGCTCCCCTGGAAACCGACATCGGCCTCGACCCGTTCGTCGCGGGGGTCGCCTGGTCGTGGCTGGTCGATGCTCTCGACGCCCACGGGGCACGGTATACAGCGGCCTCGGGGACCGCTACTAAGATTATCTCGTCCGGCTTTGGCGAACTTGCCAAGCAGGGCGATGGCGCGCAGATCGAACTGCGGGCCTCGTGGACGCCGCTGGACCACAATCTCGCCGCCCACGTCGAAGGATGGGGCGAGCTGCTCTGCATGCTCGCAGGTCTTCCACCCACTGGCGAAGGAGTCAGCATGTTGTCCACACGCCGAACCGGTCGTGCTTGATCACCAGGTGATCGATACGCGGGACGCCTACCTCGCGGCGACCGCAGCCCTCAGCGCGGGCACGGGCCCGATCGGCATCGACGCTGAACGAGCCTCCGGCTTCACCTACTCCCAGCGCGCCTACCTGATCCAGATCTATCGGCGCGACGCTGGCACATTCCTGTTTGACCCGCCCGCGATCGGCGACTTCCACGAGCTCAACCAGGCTCTGCGCGATGACGAGTGGATTTTCCACGCCGCGAGCCAGGACCTGGCCTGCCTGCGCGAGGTCGGACTTGACCCCCGGCACATCTTCGACACTGAACTGGCCGCCCGCCTGCTCGGAATCCCCCGGGTCGGCCTCGGCACGGTGGTGGAAGAGCTGCTCGGCATCCATCTTGCCAAGGAACACTCCGCCGCCAACTGGTCGACCCGCCCACTGCCGGAGGCCTGGCTGGTCTACGGCGCGCTCGACGTGGAACTGCTTCCCGACCTGCGTGACCGTATGGTCGACATGCTCGCCACCGATTCCAAGACCGACATCGCCGCGCAGGAATTCGCCGCCGTGCTGGCGCGTGAGGCGAAGCCCGTCGGCCCCGAACCCTGGCGCCGCCTTTCCGGCGTGCACTCCATCCGGGGACAGCGGGGCCTGGCCGTGGCCCGGGAATTGTGGCTGGCTCGCGACGCTCTGGCACAGGAGCTGGATGTGTCCCCCGGCCGGCTCGTGCCCGACGCGTCGCTGACGGCGGCAGCACGGGCCATGCCGGCGAACCGGCAGGCCCTGGCTGATCTGAGGGAGTTCAGCGGCCGTGCGAGCCGCAGCGAACTCGACCGCTGGTGGCGTGCCATCCAGAAGGGCCTGGCGTCAACCGACCTGCCGTCGCTTCGGGGAAACGGCGACCTGCTCCCGCCCCCGCGCGCCTGGTCCGACCGCAATCCCGAGGCTGACCTGCGCTACAAGGCCGCTCGCGCAGCCCTCACCGAGGTCTCCGAGGAGCTCGCCATCCCGCTGGAGAACCTCGTCACCCCGGACTATGTCCGCCGGGTGGCGTGGACGCCGCCCGTCAACGTCGATCCCGCATCCGTCGGTGAGGCGCTCGCGCACCTGGGTGCGCGCACCTGGCAAATTGAAGTGACCGCACAACGGATCGCCGATGCCTTTGTGGATGTCCACCAATCGATCGAGCTCTCTTCGGAAGCGGATTCGTAGGATCCGTCCAAGGATTCGACCCTCCACGGGAGCCCCTTTAGGATCGACCGACACCTGATCGATGATGGAGGCAAAGTGGCCGATAGAACAGAAGTCGTGTTTGTGGACGGGGTTCGTACCCCGTTCGGACGCGCCGGTGAAAAGGGCATTTACTGGAACACCCGGGCGGATGATCTCGTGGTCAAGGCCATGATCGGACTGCTGGAACGCAACCCGTCGGTCCCTGGGGAACGCATCGACGAGGTGGCGATTGCCGCCACCACCCAGACCGGCGACCAGGGCCTCACGCTCGGTCGCACGGCGGCACTGCTTTCCGGGTTGCCGAAGTCGGTACCCGGATTCGCCATTGACCGGATGTGCGCCGGCGCCATGACCGCCGTGACCACTCTCGGAGCCGGGATCGGATTTGGCGCCTACGACCTGGCCATCGCCGGCGGCGTCGAGCACATGGGACGCCACCCGATGGGTTCGGGCGTCGACCCGAATCCGCGTTTCCTGTCCGAGCGCCTGGTCAGCGAGGACGCCCTCAATATGGGCGCCACGGCCGAGCGCATCCACGACCGGTTCCCGGCGTACACCAAGGAGCGGTCCGACCGGTTCGCCCTGCGCAGCCAACAGAAGGTCGCCGCGGCCTATGCCGCCGAGAAGATACAGCCCGACCTGGTGTCGGTTGCGATCCGCAGCGATTCCGGCTGGGGTCTGGCGACCCGCGACGAGGCTCCCCGCCCCGAAACCACGATGGAGGGCCTCGCGACTCTCAAGACCCCCTTCCGTCCCCACGGACGGGTCACTGCCGGCAACGCTTCCGGGCTCAACGACGGTGCCAGCGCCTGCCTCCTCGCCAGCGGCAAGGCCGCCAAGGACCTCGGTCTCACCGTCAAAATGAAGATGGTCAGCTTCGCCTTCGCCGGCGTTGAGCCGGAGGTCATGGGACTCGGCCCGGTCCCCTCCACCGAGAAGGCCCTGCGCAAGGCCGGCCTCAGCATCACGGACATCGGCCTGTTCGAACTCAATGAGGCTTTCGCCGTGCAGGTCATCTCGTTCCTCGACCACTTCGGCATCGACGACGAGGACCCGCGGGTGAACGAGTACGGCGGCGCGATCGCCATCGGACATCCGCTCGCTTCCTCCGGCGTGCGCCTGATGAACCAGCTCGCCCGTCAGTTCAGCGAGCACCCGGAGGTGCGCTACGGCCTCACCGCCATGTGCATCGGTCTCGGCCAGGGCGGCACCGTGATTTGGGAGAACCCGAACTTCAACCGGAAGGCAAGCAAGCGATGAGCAACTACTCCGAACTCGATTTCACCCCGCTGGTCGAGCTGTCGGCCGACGAGGTCGTCACCCACTGCTACGTACACGATGTGCCTCTGTCCGGTGGAAGGACCCTGGCGCTGGTCACGCTTGACAACGGCCGGGACCACACCCGCCCGAACACGCTCGGCCCGAACACCCTGCTCGAGTTCGCCATGGCGATGGACCTTCTCCGGGAACGCGCCGCCCTCGGCGACATCCACGGCGTCGCCGTCACCGGCAAACCGTTCATCCTCGCCGCCGGCGCCGACCTGAGCAAGGTCAGCGAGATCCCATCGCTCGCGACGGGCAAGCTGCTGGCCCAGTTGGGCCACTATGCGCTGGGCAAGCAGGCCGAACTGGGTGTGCCCTCCTTCGTGTTCATCAACGGGCTCGCACTGGGGGGCGGGCTGGAGATCGCCCTCAACGCCGACTACCGCACCGTCGACGCGACCGTGCCCGCGATCGCGCTGCCCGAGGTCTCCCTTGGGCTGATCCCGGGCTGGGGCGGCTCCTACCTGCTGCCCAACCTGATCGGCATCGAGAACGCGCTCAAGGTGATCATCGAGAATCCGCTCAAGCACCGCACGCTCAAAGCGGCGGATGCTCTCGAGCTGGGCATCGCCGACGTGCAGTTCGCCTCGGCCAGGTTCCTTGAACAGTCCATCGAGTGGGCCGATGGCGTGATCGCCGGAAAGACAAAGGTCGCCCGGCCCAATACGCCCGGCAAGGTCGAACGGCTCGTGAAATGGGATGTGGCCGTGGGCGTGGCCCGCAAGATGCTGGAAAACCGCATCGGAACCGTCGCCCGGTCGCCGTACATCGCCCTCAACCTGCTCAAAGCAGCCAAGAGCGGATCTCGCCAGGAAGGGTTCGAGCGGGAAGACGACTCCTTGGCCGAACTCATCGCCGGAGACCAGCTGCAGGCCAGTATTTACGCTTTCAACCTGGTGCAGAAGCGAGCCAAGCGGCCGGCCGGTGCGCCGGACAAGGCCCTGGCCCGCCCGATCAACAAGGTAGGCGTCATCGGCGCCGGCCTGATGGCCAGCCAGTTCGCCCTTCTCTTCGTGCGTCGCCTGCGCGTGCCCGTAGTCATCACAGACCTCGATCAGGCCCGCGTCGACAAGGGCGTCGCGTACATCCACGGCGAGATCCTCACCCTGGAGACCAAGAATCGTATCTCCCCCGACGAGGCCAACCGGCTCCGCGCTCTGGTCACGGGAACGACAGACAAGGCACAGTTCGCCGACGCCGACTGGGTGATCGAGGCCGTCTTCGAGGAACTCAGCGTGAAGCAGGATGTCTTCGCCGAAATCGAGAAGCACATCTCTCCCGACGCCATCCTCGCCACCAACACCTCGTCCCTCTCGGTCGAACAGATCGGTGCGAAGCTGGCCCACCCCGAGCGCCTGGTCGGTTTCCACTTCTTCAACCCGGTGGCGATCATGCCGCTGATCGAGGTCGTGAACACCCCGCGGACCAACGACGCCACTCTCTCCACGGCGATGGTCGTGGCAGCCAAACTGCGAAAGAACGCGGTCATCACCCGGGACACCTCCGGGTTCGTCGTGAACCGCCTCCTGGCGAAGCTCCTGGGTGAGGCCATGCACGCCGTCGACACCGGAACCCCGTTCGAGGTCGTCGATGGGTCACTGGCTCCGTTCGGGATGCCGATGACCCCGTTCGAGCTGCTCGAGCTGGTCGGCCTCAAGGTCGGCGCACACGTTCTGGACACCCACCATGCCGCATTCCCGGACCGGTTTTTCGAGAGCGCGAACCTGCATAAGCTGGCCGAGCACGGAACCATTCTGGAGCGCGACGCCAAGGGCAGGATCAAGGGCTTCGACAAGGGCGCCGTCAAGATCGTCGCGGGCGGGCAGACCCCGATGACAGCCGAGCAGATCCTACGCCGGATCGAGGACGGCCTCGCCGATGAAATCAAGCGGATGCTGGACGACGGCGTCGTGCACGCCGCGGAGGACATCGACCTGTGCATGATCCTCGGGGCCAACTGGCCGTTCCAGATGGGCGGGATCACGCCCTACCTCGACCGCGTCGGCGCGAGCGAACGGGTCTTCCAGGGCACGTTCCACACCCCATCGATCCGCGGCGTCGCTGCCGCGGCCGTGCCTGCTACCCGCACGAGCGTAGGCGACTGACCGCAGGCGACTGACTGCATCCACTCCGCCGACCCGTAACCTCGGCTCCTTTCTCTTCACGGAAGGGGAGCCGAGGTCGTGGCTCGGCGCGGTGGTCGGCGGTATTTTTGTGCGGCCGGCGGGGCCGGAAGGGTGAGGCCTGCCAAGTGTGGGCGTTGGGGGTCGCACGGGCCGGGGTTTCCGAACCGGCCGTTTCCCTTGCCGATGTAGACGATCAGGGGACCTCGATGTGGGCAGAACGTGCATTCCACGCCCTATCCGAGTCCGGGCCCGGCCCGGCCAGCAACTCTGCCCTGAACGAATTCGACGGAGATTCTGCCGGATTTGGCCCACAAACCCCCGAGAAAGCGGTTTTCCCCCAGAATCTCCGTCGAATTGGCTCGACGCCGGGCACGGCACCCCGCCTGTGATGAACAGCGATCACGCGGTGATCTCAGCCCCAGCCTTCCGGAAACGACACAACCATTCGATGGGGAATCGCCTAATCCTGCTGAAGGTTTGCCGGGATGCTGGCGGTGTCGGCGCGGTCCGCCGGCAGGGGCCGCGCATGCGGGATCTTGCTGCCGAGCACCATTGCGACGACATCGCGGGCGATGCGCTGCGGGGTCAGCCCAACACGGTCGAGGATCTCGGCGCGGGTGCCGTGGTCGAGGAATTCGTCGGGCAGCCCCAGTTCGGTGACCGCCGTGTCCACGCCGGCTTCACGCAGATCTTGACGGACACGGGTGCCGACGCCGCCGACCCGGACGCCGTCCTCGATGGTCACGACGATGCGGTACTCCGCGGCCAGGGCCACGATGCTCCGCGGTACCGGGACGACCCAGCGCGGGTCGACGACGGTGGCTCCGATGCCCTGGGCTGCGAGCCGGTCCGCCACATCGAGACCGATCGTGGCCATCGGCCCGACGGTGACGATCAGCACGTCTTTCTGGGCTGATTCCAAGAGCACGTCTACGCCGTCGCCCAGGCGGCGCACGGCGTCGATTGGGGCGCTCACGCTGCCCTTGGGAAAGCGCAGCACAGTGGGCGCGTCGTCGACGGCCACGGCCTCTTCGAGCTCCTCTGCCAGGCGCACCGAGTCCCGAGGTGCCGCGAGGCGGATCCCGGGGACGACCTGAAGGATCGCCAGGTCCCAGATGCCGTGATGGCTGGGACCGTCGGGCCCGGTCACCCCGGCCCGGTCGAGCACGAATGTGACGCCGGCCTTGTGCAGGGCGACATCCATCAGGACTTGGTCGAACGCTCGGTTGATGAAGGTGGCGTAGAGCGCGACGACCGGGTGCAGGCCGCCGAAGGCGAGGCCGGCGGCACTGGTGACGGCGTGCTGCTCGGCGATGCCCACGTCGTGCACCCGGGCGGGGAATCTCTCGGCCATCTTGTGCAGGCCGGTGGGACGGAGCATGGCCGCGGTGATGCCCACGATCTTCGGATCGAGTGTGGCAAGGCGCAGCAGCTCGTCGGCGAACACCGACGTCCAGGAGGGTGCGCCGGCGGATTCGGTGGACTCCCCTGTTTCCGGGTCGATCTGGCCGACCGCATGGAACTGGTCGGCGGTGTCCTGAACGGCCGGGTCGTATCCCTTACCCTTCTGGGTGATCGCGTGCACGATCACCGGCGCGCCGTAGCCCTTGGCCTGATGGAGCGCCTCGACCATCGCCGCCATGTCGTGGCCGTCGATCGGACCGATGTACTTGATGTCGAGGTTGGAGTAGAGCGCCTCGTTGTTGGAGAACCGGGCGAGGAAGCCGTGCATGCCGCCGCGCACGCCGCGGAAGAACGCCCGGGCGGGCGCGCCCATCCGTTCGAAGGCCTGACGGCTGGTCAGATAGGCACTGTGGTACGCCTGTCGGGTGCGCACGGTGTTCAGGAAGCGGGCCATGCCGCCGATGGTGGGCGCGTAGGAGCGGCCGTTGTCATTCACGATGATGATCAGGCGACGGGTGTTGTCGTCGCTGATGTTGTTGAGGGCTTCCCAGGTCATGCCCCCGGTCAGGGAGCCGTCGCCGACGACCGCGATCACATGGCGGTCGCTCTGCCCGGTCATCTCGAAGGCTCGGGAGATGCCGTCAGCCCAGGACAACGAGCTGGAGGCGTGGGAACTCTCCACGATGTCGTGCTCGGACTCGCGCCGCTGCGGGTAGCCGGCCAGGCCGCCGGCCTGGCGGAGGAGGCTGAAGTCCTGGCGCCCGGTGAGCAGCTTGTGCACGTAGGCCTGATGTCCGGTATCGAAGACAATGGCGTCACGCGGGGATTCGAAGACCCGGTGCAAAGCGATGGTCAGCTCGACCACGCCGAGGTTGGGACCAAGGTGCCCGCCGGTCTTGGAGACTTCCCGAACGAGGAACGCCCGCACCTCGGCCGCGAGCTGGACGAGCTGTTCCATCGAGAGGCGATCCAGATCTCTCGGCCCGAAGATCGTGTCCAGTAGCGCCATCGATAACACCTTTCACGTTGCGCTATCCGCCACCAGAAAACCGGCGCATAGATTCGGTCAAGCCGAGTCTACGCGCCGGTTTCGGTAGCTGGCCTAAGGGCTCCTGCGTGCTAGGCGACCAGCGAACGCAGGACGTACTGCAGGATGCCGCCGTTGCGGTAGTAATCGGCCTCACCCGGGGTGTCGATGCGGACGACCGCGTCGAACTCGACTGTGGCCTTGCCGGCGGCAGACTGCGCACTCGGCGCCGCCGTGACGCGCACCGTCTTCGGGGTGACCCCGCTGTTCAGCTCGACGAGACCCTCGATTGTGACGACCTCCGTGCCGTCCAGTCCAAGTGACGCCCAGCTCTGGCCGGCCGGGAACTGCAGAGGCACGACGCCCATCCCGATCAGGTTCGAACGGTGGATGCGTTCGAAGCTCTCCGTGATGACGGCCTTCACCCCGAGGAGGCTGGTGCCCTTCGCGGCCCAGTCGCGGGACGAACCCGAACCGTATTCCTTGCCACCGAAGATGACCAGCGGCGTGCCGGCGGCCTGGTAGTTCTGCGAAGCGTCATAGATGAACGCCTGCGGAGCCCCGTCAACGGTGAAGTCGCGGGTGTAGCCACCCTCGACTCCGTCCAGCAGCTGGTTGCGGAGACGGATGTTCGCGAATGTGCCGCGGATCATGATCTCGTGGTTGCCGCGGCGCGAGCCGTAGGAGTTGAAGTCGCCCCGTTCGACGCCGTGCTCCAGCAGGTAGGCGCCGGCCGGGCTATCGGCCTTGATCGAACCAGCAGGGCTGATGTGGTCGGTCGTGACCGAGTCGCCCAGTTTGGCCAGCACACGGGCACCGACAATGTCGACCACCGGTGTGGTCTCCATGGTCATGCCGTCGAAGTATGGGGGCTTCCGCACATACGTGGACTCAGGGTCCCACTCGAAGACCTCGCTGTCCGGTGTCGGCAGGCCGCGCCAGCGCTCGTCGCCCTCGAAGACATGGCCGTACTGCTTCGTGAACATGCCGGTGTCGATCGAGCCGTCGATCGTGGACTGCACCTCGGCGGAGTCGGGCCAGATGTCCTTGAGGAACACCTCGTTGCCGTCGCTGCCGATGCCGAGCGCATCCGTCTCGAAGTCGAAGTTCATCGAGCCTGCGAGGGCGTAAGCGATGACCAGCGGCGGGCTGGCCAAGTAGTTCATCTTGACGTCGGGGCTGATCCGACCCTCGAAGTTGCGGTTGCCTGAGAGCACCGCGGTGACGGCCAGGTCGTTGTCGTTGATCGCGGTCGTGACCTCGTCGATGAGCGGGCCGGTGTTGCCGATGCAGACCGTGCAGCCGTAGCCGACGGTGTAGAAGCCGAGGGCCTCGAGGTCGCCGGTGAGGCCGGCCTTCTCGTAGTAGTCGGTGACGACCTTCGAGCCCGGAGCCAGGGTGGTCTTGACCCACGGCTTGCTCGTGAGGCCCTTCCTGACGGCGTTTCGGGCGAGCAGGCCCGCGGCGAGCATGACACTCGGATTGGACGTGTTCGTGCACGAGGTGATGGCCGCGACAGCGACCGCTCCGTGGTCGAGCGTGTAGTTCGCGCCGTCCTGCGTGGTGATCGCGACGGGCCTGGACACGCTGATCGGAGCGTGGCTCACGTGGTTGTGTGAGGCCTTGTGGTCAAGGTTCTCGTCCTCGGCGGTGAAGCCGATCGGGTCTGAAGCAGGGAAAGAGGCCTCGACGGCCGCGTCCACAACAGTCCAGTCCTGCGTCGCGTAGCTCTGCAGGTCAAGTTCGAACTGCGACTTCGCCTCGGTGAGGATGACGCGGTCTTGCGGGCGCTTCGGGCCGGCAATCGACGGCACGACGGTGCCCAGGTCGAGCTCGAGGTACTCGCTGAAGACGGGCTCCTTGTCGGCATCGTGCCACAGGCCCTGCAGCTTCGAGTAGGCCTCGACGAGTGCAACCTGCTCGTCGCTGCGACCCGTCAGGCGCAGGTAGTCGAGGGTGACGTCGTCGATCGGGAACATCGCGGCCGTGGATCCGAACTCCGGGCTCATGTTGCCGATCGTGGCCCGGTTGGCCAGCGGAACCTGCGAGACACCCGCGCCGTAGAACTCGACGAACTTACCGACCACGCCGTGCTTGCGCAGAATCTGGGTGATGGTGAGCACGACATCCGTCGCGGTGACGCCGGTCGGGATGGAGCCGTTGAGCTTGAAGCCGACCACCTTGGGAATGAGCATCGAGATGGACTGGCCGAGCATGGCTGCCTCGGCTTCGATGCCGCCCACACCCCAGGCGAGCACGCCGAGGCCGTTGACCATGGTCGTGTGCGAGTCGGTTCCCACGCAGGTGTCGGGGTAGGCCTGAAGCACGTCGTTGCCCTCCGCGTCCGGCACGGTGCGGGTCATCGTGACGCGGGCCAGATACTCCAGGTTGACCTGGTGCACAATGCCGGTTCCGGGCGGCACGACCTTGAAATCGTTGAACGCGGTCTGGCCCCAGCGCAGGAACTGGTACCGCTCACCATTGCGCTCGTACTCGATCTCCACGTTGCGCTCGAGGGCGTCCGCGGTTCCGAACAGGTCGGCGATGACGGAGTGGTCGATGACCAGCTCGGCCGGAGCCAGCGGGTTGATCTTCTTCGGGTCGCCGCCGAGTTCGGCGACGGCCTCGCGCATGGTGGCGAGGTCGACGATGCACGGCACGCCGGTGAAGTCCTGCATAACGACGCGGCCAGGGGTGAACTGGATCTCGGTGTCGGGTTCCGCCGTTGGGACCCACTCGCCCAGGGCGCGAATGTGGGCCTCGGTGATGTTGGCGCCGTCCTCGGTGCGAAGGAGGTTCTCCAGCAGCACTTTCAGGCTGAACGGAAGCCTCTCGTAGCCCGTTACCGCGTCGAGACGAAAGACCTCGTAGTCCGTCGACCCGACCCGCAGGGTGTCCTTGGCTCCAAAACTGTTTACGACCGCATTATTAAGCGCCGACACGATGCCCTCTCCTTCGTGGAAACCGACGGCGAAACCGTCCGCAATCCTCAATCCTGACGACCAGACGCCTGCCCCTGCCAGCAAGGGTAACCTAACCGGCGGATGCCACGTGCGGACGATGTCCAACGCCGAACTATCTTGACGTAGAGATAACTCTAGCGGTGCCACCGCGTTTCCCGCGCATATTTCCGGCGGGTGTCGCGGAATCGCGGTGAATTTATTCGGGCCGGCGACCCGCTGCGTCGTCGGTCTCCCGGTCGTCGGCGCGGTAGACCGCCCGGACCACCAGCCACGAGATCACCAGGAGTGGCGCGTAGAGCGGAATCCCCATCAGGAGCTTGACGGCGCCGAGCCACTCCACGTTTCCGGAGTAGTAGAGGGGAAGCTGAACAGCCAGGCGCAGGGCGAACAAGCCCGCCCAGCAGAGCGTGAGAATGGTCAGCACCCGACGCCTGGACCGGTTCGACCGCCAGGCGATTCCCTCGCCCATCAGGAATCCGACAGCCAGCCCGATCAGCGGCCAGCCGACGACCGCCGAGATGAAGAGGGCTCCGCCGTACAGTCCATTGGTCCAGAATCCGGGCAAAAAGAAGTCTTCGGCGCGGCCAGTGAACAGAGCGAGCACGGCGCTGACGATCAGTGCCACCAGGCCGCCGACGGCAGGCGTCACCGTTTGGCGGCTAATCCGGCGCAGAACGATGAAAACGACGCCGATCAGCACCGGCACAACAAGGGACAGCACCAGCGACTGCTCGGGAAAAAACTGCCGGGTGAAGGTGTAGGTGATCAGGAAGACGAGTCCGGGCAGCAGGGCCTCGACCAGTCCACGGATGCCGCCCATCGCGGCCAGCAGGGCGCGCCCGCTGATCGGATCACCCTCGGCCGCCGGCGTGAAGCCGGCCCGCCGGGCCGCCGCCGCCATACCGTCGGCGAACGCGGCCGGCACGGGCGAGTCAGGCGCGTTCTCTGATGCGTCGGGCTCGCGGGCCTCATCGGGGAGTGGTGCGTCCGTCATCCCGGCGTTCTTCAGGACTGGCCCGGCTCGGCCGCAGTGGCGGGGGTGGCCGGCATCCGCAGCGGAATGAGGTCACGCGGCGGCATCGGGGCGGATCCGCGCACCACGACGATGCTGCGGAACAGGTTTTCGATCTCGGTCGCGGCGTCGGTGTTGATGGCACCCTCGCCGGCAATCACGCCGCGCAGGAACCAGCGCGGGCCGTCGACTCCGATGAAGCGGGCCAGCCTGCTCGTTCCGTCGGATCCCTGACCCGCGGCCACGGGGATCTCGGCCACCAATTCGGGGCCGAACGGGCCTTCGCGCAGAGTCGTCGTTCCGCCCTGCTTGCCGATCTGATCGGCGATCTGGGCGCGGATTTCGTTCCACAGGCCACTTGAGCGGGGCGCGGCGAACGGCTGTACCTGGAGGGTGGAGCCGGCGTAGTCGAGCCCGATCGCCACGACCCGCTTGCTGCCCTCTTCGATCTCCAACCGTAGGTGAAGCCCCTCACGCGGGAGGATCTTGACCCCGCCGAGGTCCACGTAGGGCCGCACCGGGTTGGCTTCGGCTTCGTCGAGGGGACCCTCGGTCGCACGATCGCCCGGCGCCGACTTGGCCGTCTCGTCCGGGTTCTCCTCCGGGTTCGCGGTGTCGCTCACTGGTTGTCTCCTGACGTTGAGGTGCCCGTGCTGATGTTCCGGCTCAGGCCGGTGGACCCGAATCCGCCAACCCCGCGCTGGCTGCCGGGCAGCCGATCCACGGGAATAAACGTGGCCCGACTGACGGGCATGATGATGATCTGGGCGATGCGGTCGCCGATCGCGATCGCATGGGGCGTGGTCTGGTCGGTGTTGAGCAGCGTCACCTTGATCTCGCCACGATACCCGGCGTCGACGGTGCCCGGCGCGTTCACGATCGTGATGCCGTGCTTGGACGCGAGACCGCTGCGGGGCACGACGAATGCCGCGAAACCGTCGGGCAGGGCGATCGCCACGCCCGTGCCGACCAGTGCTCGTTCGCCGGGGGCCAAGACTAGAGCCTGGGAGGAATGAAGGTCCGCTCCCGCGTCACCCGGGTGCGCGTAGCTCGGGAGGATGGACGCGGTAATCAGGACTTCGACGCTTTCTGCCACGTGTCGAGGCTAGTGCAGAAGTCTGATCGAATAGACCCATGCCTGAATATCGCGAAAAACTCTGGGCCTCTCCCGCACCTTATGTGGCGACTGCGCTCATCATTCCTGCCAGCATCCTCGTGTTCGCACCGATTTCGATGCTGGCCGGGGTGCTGCTGGCCGCCGGTCTGTACGCCGCTTGCGTTCTGGCGCTGCTCTTGTCGGCACCGGTGGTGCAGGTGCGGGGCGGTGAGCTCACCGCCGGGCGCGCGAGCATATCGATCGATCTGGTCGGCGAGGTTTTGCCCTTCGACGGAGATGAGGCCGCCCTGGAACGTGGCCAACGGCTCGACGCCCGGGCCTGGCTGCTCATCCGCGGGTGGATTCGGCCCGTCGTGCGAATCCCGATCGTGGATGCGACGGATCCGGCGCCGTATTGGCTGGTGTCGACGCGGCGCCCACAGAAATTGGCCGCCGCGATCAATGGATCGCGACGGCCAGCATCACATGATTGAGCGCGTTTAGGAGTCGCACTCCAGGCATACCAGGCCGAGCTTGGTCTCGTGCGACATCTGCGAACGGTGCTTCACCAGGAAGCACTCCACGCAGGTGAACTCGTCCGCCTGCGGAGGCAGAACGACGACATCGAGGTCGAGGTCGGACAGATCAGCGCCGGGAAGGTCGAAACCACCGGGGTTGTCCGAGTCGTCGACATCTACGACACCGGACATCTTGTCGGGTACGCGCTCCTTGAGGGCCTCAATCGACTCTGAGTCGTCTTCGGTCTTCCGTGGTGCGTCGTAATCGGTTGCCATACCCATCCATTCAGTTACGCCGAGAAAGGATTTCGGCGGCCATAGTTTCCAACAATCCGGGCGGAATAGCAAACTACACGCCGCGTCATTTGCTCGGCACAGTCATCAACTTGCGGCACGCCCGGCGTATTCCCCGAAGATTCACTCTTTACATGGCAGTCTTAGGCGCACTAGTGATGGCGAAAGGGCTTTCAACATGCAGGAATTGAAAGTTATTGGAGTCGAGAGCGGTGCGTTGCTCGCAGCGTCTGAAGAGGGAGACCGATTCAGGATCCCCATCGACGAAGTTCTCCAGTCCCGGCTTCGCCAGGCCCAGGTGGAACCAGCGTCGGGGCCGAAGCTGAGTCCCCGGGAAGTGCAGGCGCACATCCGTGCCGGCATGTCCGCCGAGGACGTCGCCGCGGTCACGGGTGCGTCCCTCGATTTTGTGCGCCGCTTCGAGGGCCCGGTCGTCGCCGAACGCGACTACATGGTCTCCTGCGCGCTGAGCGTGCCGGTGCACACCGCCATCGACCTCGACCCGATCGAGGGCGGCGCCACCTTCGGCACCGTCATCCGTGAGCGTCTGGCCTCGCTCGGCGCCACGAACGAGCGCTGGGCCAGCTGGAAGGAACCCGGCGCCGGCTGGATCGTCAAACTGGCCTTCACCGCCGATGACATCGACCACGACGCCCGGTGGGGCTTCGAACCCAAGAAGAACTCGCTCTCTCCGGTCGGCAGTGAAGCCATCGCCTTGTCGCAGCAGGGTGAACTGAAGGGTGCCCTGATCCCGCGGCTGCGGGCCGTCGGCGCCGAGACCAGCCTCGCCGATGTGTCCCGCTTCGACAGCGGCGCCTTCACCTTCAAGGAATCACTGTCCGAGGAGACGTTGCACGATACGGCGCCGCTTCTGGACCCGGTGCCGTATTCCCGGTCGGCCGGCACGACGGATGCCGTGTCCCGTGCAGCCATCAAGCGCGCCGACGAACCGCCGCAGAGCCTGAGCGAGACGGCCGACCTGCTGGCGTCACTGCGCCGCCGCCGCGGGGAGCGCGAAGCCGCCGCTTTCGAAAGCAACCAGGTCGAGAGCCACTCCAGCCACAGCAACCCCGCCAGCACCAGCCCGGCCCCGGGCATCCGTCTGGTGAACCAGCCGGTCGAGGCCGCCGCGGAACCCCACGCCGCTCCCTCGGCTCTCGCCGCCCCGCCGACCGAGGCCCCCCGCAACGCCTGGTCTGCCCAGGCCGCCGGGGGTCAATCACCGGCCGCGACTCCGCGAGCGTCGGGTCATGGCAAGCGCGGGCGGGCCTCAATGCCCAGCTGGGACGAAATCGTGTTCGGTGCCCGCACCGACGACGACCTGCCCTAGCACGCAGGGTTTCAACGGCGCCGGCACCGGCACCGGTCCGACGAGCCTGTGCATACGACTCGCCCACGCATTCGACTACCCTAGGCAAGTGAGAATCAACACCCGGCTGCGATCCACAAGCCGGATTCCTCTGCTCCAGGCAGTGAAGACATCCGTGGCCGTCGCCCTCGGCTGGATCCTGTCGCAACTGCTACTGGACACGGAGCAGCTGCCCGTCTTCGCCGCGATCGCCGCCCTGCTGGTGGTGCAGCCGAACATCAACCAGACCCTCGGTCGCGCGGTCGAACGCAGCCTGGGTGTTATCGGCGGGGTCATCATCGCCTATGGCGTCGGTGTCGCATTCGGCCAGTCCAGCTGGGTCGTTCTCCTGGCCATCGTGTTCTGCATCATGCTGGCGTGGGCGCTTCGGCTGGCCCCCAGCTCGGCGAGCCAAATTCCGATCAGCGCCATGCTCCTACTCACAATCGGCACGGCTACGGCTGAGTACGCGCGGGACCGCATCGTCGAAACCATCATCGGGGCGGCGGCCGCACTCCTCGTCAACGCCCTGATCGTGCCGCCAGTGCTTCTTCGTCCGGCGCACGCGGCTGTGATCCGACTTGCCTACGAGATCGCGGACACCCTCGACCGGATCGTCGACGCCCTGCGGTTTCCGCAGAAGGCCAGCCAGATCGAAGAGATGATGATTAAGGTGCGTCTGCTGCGCCCCATGCTCGCCAAGGCGGATCAGGCGCTCAAGCAGGCCGAGGAGAGCCTCACTCTCAACCCGCGGCACGCGGTGAACCGGCGTCTCCTCGACATCGACGAGGAGCTCTTCGCCCGGCTGACCTCGCTCGTCGCACGCGCGATCGGCATGACCCGGTCCCTGCGCGACCACTACGACCATTCCCTGCACCTCGAGCCCACGGTGCTCGCGATCACTGTCGAGCTGAGCCGTGCCGCCCATGACCTGAGGCTCCTCGCCGAACAGGTGGACCACCCCGGCGTCCAGCAGGTCAGCCTGCCGCAGGAACCACCCACCCTGACCGCCCCCCTGATCATTGCGACGCCTCATCCGCAGCACTGGATCCTGATCGGATCCCTGATGGAGGACCTACGACGGGTGCGTGAGGAGATCAAGGGCGAATAGCCGATGATGTCCGAGGTGCACAATATGCCCGTCGGATAGAAAGGGAGCGCCCGCGTTTCTGGCCCCGAACGCCTGCGCTCGGCCCGAGCAGCGTGGTCTCTCATTCACGACCAATACCCCGGGGTGTAGAGGATCGGAGCGGCCGCGTCGGTACCCTGACCAAAGGTCGACACGAGAGGGACCTCACTCTCGTGGGGTCCCTCTCGTGTTTATTATCCACCCTGCGCAGACCTCTGCGCGGGGACGACTACGCCTGGTTGAGCGCGGCCTGAAGTTCGATGGTGATGATGACCTTTTCGCCGAGCAGCATTCCGCCGGTCTCAAGGGCCGCGTTATAGGTGAGGCCGAAGTCGGCGCGGGTGACCTCGGTCTTCGCCGTGGCGCCGGCCTTGTAGTTGCCGTACGGGTCGGTGCCGAAGCCGCCGAACTCGAAGTCGAAGGTTACGGGCTTGGTGACGCCCTTGATGGTGAGGTTGCCGTCGACGAGGAAGTCGTCCTCGACCTGACGCACGCCGGTAGAGACGAAGTTGATGGTCGGATAGGTCTCGGCGTCGAAGAAATCGCCGGTGCGCAGGTGGCCGTCGCGGTCCGCCTGGTTGGTGTCGATCGTCACGACCTGGGCCGTGGCCGTGACGGAGGAGTCGAGCGGGTTCTCGCCGGTAACGAAGGTCGCGTCGAACTTCTCGAACGTGCCCTTGACCTTGCTGATCATGAGGTGGCGGATGCTGAAACCGACCTCACTGTGGGTCGGGTCGATGGTCCAGGTTCCGGCCTTGTAGCCGGGTATGCTCGCTGCGGTGGTCTGAGTCATGGGTTCTCCTCAATTCGCGGAACGGTGGATTCTCGTCCTCACATTCATGCAAGCGCATAGGAAAGTGAAATATTCCGAATCGGGGAGAGTTCTTTTCGACAGTGGTCCGGCCGCTCCTGCCGGAATCCCTTGACTGCCTCCGGGGCCGAGGGTACCGTCGGTCGCTCAGGGGCTGGTGCATGGGTGGAACGGAGGGCTGAAATGCGCTCACGGTTTTTGCTCCCCCTGGGTCTGCTGATCGCCCTGCTCGCCGGATGCGCGCCCCCGGCCCCTTCGTCGCCCTCCTCTGCTTCGGCAACGGCAACCGAGAGCGTGGTAATGCGCCCCATCACCGAGGGCGGTCTGCCTGCCGCGGGCTTCACCGTCACCGAGGAGACGACCGTCACGCTCGACTGTGGCAGCGCGTCGTTCGATGATCGGCCGTCCGCAGTCGCCGTCGACGACAACATCCACGCCTGCACACCGTCGAGCGCGTTCGCCGTAGCGTGCTGGCAGGATGCGGCGCCCGGCTTTGTGGCCTGCTACCGCGACCCGTGGACCACGGCGGTGGTGCGCCTGCCGAGCACCGGGAGCCTGCCGGCGGCCACCGCGCCCGAGCAGGCGCGACCGCTCGGGCTGTTGCTCAGCGACGGGGACCGCTGCCTGATTCGCAGCGGTGGCGTTTGGAACGACCTGACCGAGCACCCCGCCTGGTACGGCACCTACTCGTGCACGGAAGATGGGGCGGTCTGGGCGGAGAGCGCAGACGGCATCGATCGGTCAGGCCCCCGATGGACGGTGCGCGTCGCGCCTATTTCGGGGGGAGATCCGCTCACCACCCGCGAAGTCGTCACGGCGTACTTCGTCGGCACGGCAGAGGGCTAGCGGACTGAGAGCTGACCGGGCGCCCGATGGACTGGGTCATGACTTTGGTGACACCCAGCTGAGGACACTCCGGTGCCTCCGACGAAGACGAGAATGCGTGATTAGAGTGTGCCGGCATCCATGAGTTCCTACTCGGTGCGGTTCGCTGCACAATCTGGATTTGGGGTTCACTCCTGGGATGCGCTGAGGGCGGCCCGGCCGCGCAGCACCAGGAGCTTGTAGGCAGCATCATCGATCTGCTCCAGCGTGAGCCGCCCGGTATCGACCGCTTCGATGATTCTGCCGATCAGAACTGTGACATCGGTGCCGTACCGCGCGGGATTCGCCGGCAGAACGGAGAGCAGCATGGTGTTGCCCGCTGCCAGGGCGGCGATCCCGTTCTCGGCCGGGTCGGCGTACTCCGGCAGGCCGAAGTCCTGGAGCATCAGCAGATCGTCGGTAATCGTGACGCCGTCGAAACCGAGTTCGGTGCGGAGGATCTCGTGCCAGGCCGGCGACAGGCTCGCCGGACGCGGATCGACGCTCGGGTAGGCCAGGTGGCCGAACATGATCAGCGCCGCGCCAGCCTCGATTCCGGATTGAAACGAAGGCGCCTCACGGGTCAGCCAGTCCTGATAGCCAAGCGGAGTCGACGGGATGCTTCGGTGCGAGTCCCCCGGCGCCGCCCCGTGACCGGGGAAGTGCTTGAGCGTGCTCAGAACCCGCGCACGCTCACCGGTGACCGCCGCAGCCACCCGGGCGGATGCCGACGCCGGGTCGGTGCCGAGCACCCGGCCGGCCAGGAACGAGCTCGGGTCGGCCGTGACGTCGGCGACGATGCCGAAGTTGACACTCACGCCGACGGACTGGAGCAGGGTCGACCGACTGCGAAAGGCGTCTTCTGTGGCCGGTGCGGGAAGCGTCTGCAGCTGGGCAGCCCCGGGCGCCAGGTCGGCGGGCAGCGGGGAGACCTCGCCGCCCTCCTGGTCGATGCCGATGAGCAGCGGGAGTTCCGGGTCGGGACTGAGGGCATCCGTCATTGCCCGCATTTCTTCCGGGGAGACCGGCACGTTGTCACCCATCAGGATGAGTCCACCGAGGCCGTTCGCCCCGGCGAAGGTGCGCAGCTCGGCCGCATCTGTTCCCGGCTGGTGCAGCATCAGTAGGCTGGCGACCTTCTCGGTCAGGGACATGGCGGCCAGGCGGCGAGTGGCGTCTTCGGCAACGGGGCCGGCCGACCAGCCGGGCCCGAGCGGGGCGGCGGTGCCGCTTTTCGCGTCTGTTCCGCGCGCCGCGGTGCAGCCGGAGAGGGTGAGGGCCAGCAGGGCCATGGCGGCGAGCGCCGCCAGGCGGCGGGCTGGGGCCGGGTGTCGTCGGCCGGAGATCACCGGTCCAGGCTAACCTGCCGGCAGCTACCGCGGCGAAGTGCCCATCCGCTTCACCGCTGGCGGCGTTACAATCGGTCTTCGAGCGGGGAGGCGCGCATGCAGATGAGGGACATGGCCGGCGAGGCCGTGCTGATCGCCGCCGGCGGGCGGTCCATCCTCCTGCAGATCGCCGACCCGGCGATCGGCCACGGAATTGCGCACCACAGCGACTTCGCCTCCCGACCGCTCGATCGGCTGCGCGGCACCCTGACCTACGTGTACGCGGTCGTGTTCGGAACGCCGGAGGAGGCTGCCCGGGCACGACGCCGGGTCGATCACGCCCACGCCCCGGTGTCGGGCTTGGCCACCGAGGCTCGTCCGGCTTACACCGCCTTCACCCCAGAACTGCAGCTCTGGGTGGCGGCGACCCTGTATGACTCCGCCATGACCATGCGGGAGCTGGTCTACGGCCCGCTCGACGGAGCCACGGCGGACGCGCTCTACCGGGAGTACGCCGTGCTGGGCACGGCGTTGCAGATGCCCGCGGAGCTGTGGCCGCCCAACCGGGCCGCCTTCGCCGCCTACTGGGACCGACGCGTCGGCGAGTTGCAGACGGATGCCGCCACGCGCGCCGTGGCACGCCAGCTGCTGCATCCCCGCACCGGGCCGCTCTGGCTGCGGCTGATGATGCCACTGGGCCGGTTCGTGACCGTCGGACTGCTCCCCTGCTCGGTGCGGGAACTGTTCGACCTGCCCTGGACCGTGGGGGCGCAGCGCCGCTTCGACCGGCTGATCCGGCTGACCATACGTGTCTATCCCCGGCTTCCGCGCCGGCTGCGCCACTGGCCCAAGAACCACTACCTGCGCGCGATGCGGTAGTCGCCTGGGCTCGCGGTAGTCTGAGGGTTTCCCCAGCCTGAGGATTCCAATGACGCAGCACTCGGCCCCCGCCGCCCCGGGCACGCCCGACGGTCTCGACGCGATCGACCGGCAGATCGTGGCCGAACTCAGTCGCGACGGCCGCCTGTCGATGCGCCAGCTGGCCGTGCTCGTGCACATTTCCCGCACCACCGCGCACACCCGGATGCAGAATCTCGTGCGTCACGGTGTGGTCACTGGATTCGGCGCACAGATCGACCGCCGGGCGCTCGGGCTCAGGATCTCCGCCCTCGTGATCGTCAAGATCGGCGATGTCTCCTGGGCCGAGATGGCCCGGCGCCTGAGTGAACTGCCCTTCGTCGAAAAAGCTCAGGCCGTGAGCGGCGACATCGACATCATCCTCACCGTCAGCGCTCCGGACCACGAGCAGCTGAGCCAAGCCATCCTGCGCGATATCCACAGCATGCCCGGCGTGATCTCCACCCGGTCCCACCTCATCCTCGAGGAAATCACCGGCCTGCCCCCGGCCCGCGCTGCGGACAGCTGGCGCTGAACGGTCGTTTTCCGCGGACGAATGGTCCGGCGCGACGCCGCTTCGGACCAATCGTTCGTATCCGTTGCCGGGGCATCGTCGGCGGCGCGGAGATGCCCCACCATTGCGACATGAGCCTCAATGTCGAGAGCCTGGTTGAGAGCCCCCTCGCCGCGCCGCGTCCCCTCCGCCTGATCGATGACACCGGTCGCGCCGCGCCACTTGATGAGGCCGGCGGGTTTGACCTGCCGGACCCGGCCACACTGCTCAATCTCTACCGGCGCATGGTCGTCGCCCGCCGGTTCGACGTGCAGGTCACCGCGCTGACCCGGCAGGGACGCCTGGCGACGTACCCGTCAGCTCTCGGCCAGGAGGCCTGCGAGATCGCCGTGGTCGCCGCCCTCGGCGCCGAGGACTGGCTCTTCCCCACCTACCGGGACAGCATCGCCCTACTGACCCGCGGCGTGCCGCCCGAGCACATCCTGGCCTCGTTCCGCGGGGACTGGCACAGCGGCTACGACCAGAACGCCCACCGGATCGCCCCGCAGGCCACCCCTCTGGCTACCCAGGCGCTGCACGCCGTGGGGCTCGCGACCGCGTCCAAGCTGAAACGGGAGCGCACCGTCGCACTGACCCTGCTCGGCGACGGCGCCACCAGCGAGGGCGACGCCCACGAGGCGTTCAACTTTGCTGCCGTCTGGCAGGCCCCGGTCGTCTTCGTGGTGCAGAACAACCAGTACGCGATCAGCGTGCCGCTGGACAAGCAGATGCGCTGCCGCACCATCGCCGACAAGGCCATCGGCTACGGGATGCCCGGCTACTTCGTGGACGGCAACGACGTCGCCGCAATGTACGCGGTCACCTCGTCGGCAGTGGAGAACGCCCGCGCCGGCCACGGCCCGACCCTGATCGAGGGTCTGACCTATCGGATGGAGGCACACACGAACTCCGACGACCCGAGCCGCTACCGCGATCCCGGGGATCTGGAGATCTGGCGACGCCGCGACCCGATCACCCGCCTGGACACCTACCTGTGCGAGATCGGTGCGCTGAGCGACGCGGAGCGTGCGGACATCCGTGCCGAGGCCGAGGATCTGGCGGCGGACACCCGCGAATGCATGACCCGGTCCGCGCCAGTGGATCCGCTGGAGCTATTCGACCACGTCTACTCGACCCCGCGCGCCGCCCTGGCGGAACAACGAGCCTTCCTCGCAGCTGAGCTCGACGAGCACGCCGAGCACGCCGTCGCAGCATCCGTCGCCGCTCACTCAGGAGTCAACTCATGACGCTCCCCGACACCGCACCGACGCCCCTGCGCGCACCGGTCACTCTCACCATGGCAGCGGCGTTGAACGCCGCGATCCAGGACGCGATGCGCGACGATCCGACGGTCGTCCTGTTCGGTGAGGATGTCGGCCCGCTCGGCGGCGTCTTCCGTGTGACCGACGGGCTGTACGCCGAATTCGGGGAGAGCCGCGTGAGCGACTCGCCGCTGGCCGAATCGGGGATTGTGGGCACCGCGATCGGCATGGCCATGTACGGCCTGCGCCCGGTGGTCGAGATGCAGTTCGACGCGTTCAGCTACCCGGCGTTCGAGCAGATCGTTTCGCACGTGGCCAAGATGCGCAACCGCACCCGTGGGCGCATCCAGCTGCCCCTTGTGATCCGGATCCCCTACGCCGGCGACATCGGGGGTGTGGAACACCACTCCGATTCCTCCGAGGCCTACTGGACGGCCACGCCCGGCCTCACGGTGGTCTCGCCATCGAATCCGGCGGATGCCTATTCAATGCTCCGCGAGGCCATTGCTTGTGACGACCCGGTCATTTTCCTCGAACCCAAGAGCCGGTACTGGGCCAAAGCCGAGCTCAGCCTGCCTGTGCGCACCGCGCCGATGACCACTGCGGTCGTGCTGCGGGAGGGCACCGATGTCACGCTGATCGCCTACGGTCCGACCGTGAAAACGGCCCTCGCGACGGCCGAGCTGGCCGTCGCCGAGGGGCTCTCAATCGAGGTGATCGACCTGCGCAGCCTCTCCCCGTTCGACGACGAGACGGTGGGCGCCTCCCTGCGGAAGACCTCCCGCGCCGCTGTGCTGCACGAGGCGGCGCAGTTCGGCGGCTACGGGGCCGAGGTCGCCGCCCGGCTGACCGAGCGCAACTTCTACCACCTGGCAGCGCCGATCCTGCGGATCACGGGTTTCGATATCCCCTATCCCTCCCCCAAGCTCGAGCAATACTTTCTGCCCACTCCCGACCGCATCCTGACCGCCCTCGGAACCTGGGAGTGGAACTGATGGGTCAGAATTTCATCCTGCCCGACCTCGGCGAAGGACTCACCGAAGCCGAAATCGTCTCCTGGCTGGTCGCCGTGGGCGACACCATCACCATCGACCAGCCCGTGGTGGAGGTCGAATCGGCCAAGTCCATCGTGGAGTTGCCGTCGCCGTTCGGCGGTGTGGTCGAGGCCCTGAACGGGGTCGCCGGCCAGATCATTCACGCCGGGCAGGTGCTGCTGACAGTGACGGATGCCGCCGAGGCCGACGCCGCACGGCCGACCGCTCGGACTGCTGTTAAGCCCGCAGCGATGGCAGCCGGGGTTCCGGTCGCGGAGGTCGACGGGTCGGCATCCGGTGCTGTGCTCATCGGCTACGGCACGAGGGAGAACACGGGTCCCGTGCGGCGCCCTGCCACTGCGCGCTTCGGCGTGCGACCCGGCTCAGCGGCTCCGGTCGTCGCGGCAATCGTCGAACCGGTCTCCGAGGTGACTCCGGCCACCCCGGTAACGGCTCCGGCCTCTCCGTCTTACCCGGCCGGCCGCTCCCCCGTGGTCTCACCGCTGGTGCGGCGTCTGGCCCGCGAAAACGGCCTCGACGCGACCCTGCTAATCGGCAGTGGGAGCAACGCGCTGGTGCTGCGCCGGGACGTGGAATCGGCAATCCGGGAACGGGCCGCAGCGGTTGAGTCCACACCGGTGGTCGAGCCCGCGGCACTGGCCCAACCTGCACCCGTGGCGGAGCCTATCGGAACCCGGGCCGCGCCCACCGACGACATCCGGATCCCGATCACCGGCCTACGCAGGGTGGTGTCGGAGCGGATGACCACCTCGCGCCGGGAAATCCCCGAGGCAACCGTCTGGCTCGATGTGGACGCCACCGAGCTCTTCGCCGCGCGGGACCGTCTCTTCGACGCCACAGGCGAACGCTTCAGCGTGACCGCGCTGATCGCCCGGTTCACGGTCGCCGGACTGCGCCGGTTTCCGCTGTTGAACTCCTCAGTCGACACGGCCAGCCAGGAGATCCTCCAACGCGGTGCCATCAACCTCGGGCTTGCCGCTCAGACCCCGCGGGGGCTGATGGTGCCGGTCGTGCACGACGCCCACTCACTGACCACCCGCGAACTCCGGGATGCGATCGCCGGTATCGTGACCCAGGCAACGGATGGCTCGTTTCCCCCATCTCGACTCAGCGGCGGCACCTTCACCCTGAACAACTTCGGTGCTCTGGGTGTCGACGGGTCAGCCGCGATCATCAACCACCCCGAGGCCGCCATTCTGGGCATCGGACGGATGATCGAGCGCCCCTGGGTGGTCGATCACACCCTCGCGGTGCGCACTGTGGTCGAGCTGTCGCTGGTCTTCGACCACCGGGTCTGTGACGGAGGCACCGCCGCCGGTTTCCTCACCTACATCGCACGCTGCATCGAGAACCCTGTGAGCATGCTCGCCGACCTTTGACCGAGCCGCAAACGGCCTCGACCCTGCTGTGGTGCCGCCTGGGGTCGAGGCGTGCGCCAGGTCGTCTACGACACGCCAGGACATCTCGTGGCAGGGGTTTCCTGCCGCTGGGGTTTGTTGCGGTCGACGCCCTCAAGTGCGAATCCTCACCGGGCGGACTATCCTGGCGGGCTATCCGGGCGCTCCGCCCGGCTGCGTTTGCTTCTGGCCCCGAATTCCGGGCCCGAGTGCGCTTAAGGTCCGGCTTGCGGGCAGCCTGGCGGGCCGTGCCGTTCGCAGGCGAGCACGCTCGACTGCGCGCAGTTCGGCGCGACACGACAATCGAGCAAGTCTCTCGATATGACTCCGAGGCTGTGATCTGTATCGGAGTGCCATTCGGACACAGCAGACCCAGTGGATCGTCCCGCACGGCAATACGATCCGGCTCGATGGCAGAGCCCGCACAGTCAGCGCTGACAACACCTGAAGTCAGCGCGGCAAGCATGACAAGGTATGCCAGCGCTGCGACTATTCGACTGTTAGAACCAACCCGGTGGCCCTCCAGTGAATACCGAATCTGCCGGCGCGACGCGAGGACGGACTGGTGGAGCTAGGAGCGTGATTCTTACGCGAGCAGAAGGTCACGCACGCCCAGACCGTTCATGGTGCGTTGGTTCGACCGGCGCCAGCACTTAACCCGACGGCGATAGAACTGTAGCCGTTGCGCATTCGAAACCGAACCAGCTTGTGCACTGGAACACGCGTGGAGCCGATAACGCGGTCAATCTCATTTCGACGGGACTTTCTCGGCGGAACACACTTCGTAGAAATGGACTTCCATGATCGTCAAAAATTCTGCTTTGGTTCTCGTTACCCTCGTCGGCCTCGCTACCGTCAGCGGCGCGGCCGCACCATCACAGGCCGACATCGTGCCCGGCGAACCGCAGGATGCCGCCCACGCGCACAATGACTATGAGCATGAGCGTCCGTTATTTGATGCCCTCGAGCACGGATTCACCAGTGTGGAAGCCGATGTTTGGCTCGTAGATGGCGAGCTTCTCGTCGCTCACGATCTCGAGGATGTCCAGGCGGGGGTTACTCTCGAAAGCCTCTACCTGGATCCGCTCGACCGCCTCGTGGACGGCCGTGCTGGCAGTGTCTACTCTGGCTGGGATGGCAGCTTCCAACTTCTGATCGACATAAAGAGTGACGGCGAGAGTACCTACGCTGCGATCGAGGAAGACCTGGCTGAGCATCGCTCGATCATGACCAAGTACACGAACGGCAAAACCAAATCCGGACCGGTTGTCGCCGTGGTCAGCGGCAACCGCCCTCTAAAATCCATGCAAAATCTTGACTCACGATTGGCTTTCTATGACGGCCGCTCCGGCGACTTGACATCTGGAATACCAGCCGATCTCATGCCGCTGGTCAGTGAGAATTGGAACAAGCTATTCGTGTGGCAGGGCGTCGGTCCGATGCCGGAAAGCGAAAAGGTCAAGCTGCGCGAATACGTGCAGTCGGCGCACTCTCAGGGCTACCGCGTCCGTTTCTGGGGGACCCTCGATGTTCCGAGCGAAGCCCGCGAAGCGATCTGGACTGAGCTGCACGAGGCCGGCGTTGACCACATAAATACCGATGACCTCGCCGCGCTGGAGAAGTTCCTGGGGAGCCGGAGCTAGCGGAAATCGCCATCCACTCGCCTGGACCTGAAAGAAGTACTGTGAACACAGTAGAAATCGATCGGTGTACCCAGTTCGCGAACGAATTCCGCGGTTAACGGCACTGGCCTCCACGGCAAAATCTCTCAACGGGCTGCTGGGAGATTCATGCGGAGACCGTTTCCAAAGGCCCTTTCCCCGAGACGTCGAAACGGTCCTTGTTGCCCGAAGTTGGGCAAGGCCTGTAGCTTTCGGAAATGACGACCGACCGTGTAAGGCCGACAGGGAACCACCGCCTACCCTCCTGGGCCGCGGGGTCGATGGGCGCCTACCTAGTGTCAGTCGCCGGGCTCATTGCGGCAGTGTCCGTGATGCGCGCCTTCGAACTGGGCGGCGGGACGGCCGCACCCGAAGCGATGGTTCTGCTCATCGTGGTACTGACGTTGCCGTTATCTACTGCGTACTATGTCGTCGGTTCACTGGGTTCATCGCAAGTGTCGGGGCCAGAAGAATTCGCCGTCGGAGCATTGACCATGAGCGCGGCGTTGTACTACTTGGGATTCTTTCTCTTGGCTGCCATTAACGCTGCCGTCTTCAGATGGATAGTTTTTAGCACTCGACGACGGCGGGCGAAAGCTCAGTCTGATCCCTGACGGTCAACCGACGCGCTAGGGCGCGCGGAGACAGCGCGAAGCAGTGGCCTGGCGAGGACAAGCCCGCAAACCAGGCCAGCGAGGGCAACAGGGAAAGCCACCAAAGCGCTGAGGTGTGGGAACAGAGAACCTCCGAAAAACAAGGTGAGGCCGCCGACAAGGACAGCCGGGGCTGCGACGAGGGCGCAGGACCAGATGGGAGCGTGCATCGACCGAGCCCAGACCGCGGCAGCGAAGAGGGCGACCGAACCAACAAGAATGAGATTCTTCCCCACACGATCGCGTTCGAGAGCCCCACCGGTTGGCTCAAAAAAGAACGTTCTATCGAGACCTGTCCCCAACAGGACCAGCCCGACGAGGATGAGCGCGGACCATGCGACCAGGGCGGCAACCCAGAGTGAGAGGCGGACCCAGCTGGCTGTCATCGCTGCACTCATCTCTGTTGCAGTCATGTGCGGAACCTGAAATCCGCCTTTTCGAAAGCCGCCGGTCGTCGAGTGTCACCTCGTCAGGTTCCCGCCCAACTGGACGCGTCAACTGCGGCCCCAAGGCCCGACCCTACTGTTCAGAATCGCTATCCGCACCGCCCAATTCGGGGAAGAAGCCTCGGCGTTGCCCGACGCTTTGATCTGACGATCGCGTGCAGAAGTTTCGCCCATGGGACGAATCTGACACCGGGCACCTGCTTCGCGCCTTCGGTGCCAACGATGACCTCGCAACCCAGGTCGGCGACACCGACCTGTCAACGCTCGAGCGCTGCCAGGAATTCATCGCACTTCAGCTCGCCCCGTCCAGCCCGTCCGTGCGCAACTTCGCAATCAGCGTCGACGGCAGGGCTGTCGGCAATGTGGGCATCGAAAACATGGAGCATCGACACGCCACCGGTAGGGTCTGCTACTGGGTGTCCGCCGAGGCCCAAGGCCAAGGCCTTGCCTCATGCTCTCTCGCCTCGGCTACCCGCTGGGCATTTGAAAGGCGCGACTTGCTCCGGCTCGAGCTCGGCCACAGGGTCAACAACCCGGCGTCCTGCATCGTCGCACTGAAAGTGGGATTCAATATCGCAATCTCCCAGCGGGCTGCTGGCAGGTTGATGCGGAGACCGTTCTGCTATCGGTGTCTCTTGGTTACGTCCCCGTGAGTGGTGTGGTTTCCCGCTCTTGAGTGTTGCTTCGTCAACGTGAAGAGCCACCGTGGGATGGTCAGTGAGTACCGATCAAAGAACTCACAAAGG
>NZ_SOFB01000056.1:0-143813 GCF_004402815.1 Cryobacterium sp. Hz7 | reverse complement strand
ACGCCGACGTCAACGCGCAGGCCGGCGCCTACGCCACCGGCATCCTGGCCATGATGGTGTCCGGCGCCATCGCCGTCACGATCTCGGCGATCCGACGCCACCAGCGCCGAGCCAGTATCGCATTCACCATCCTGACCCTGATCCTCCTCTATGCCCTCGGCGAGAACATCCTGGAAAAGCCCGACGGCATAGCCATTTCGGCGTTCTTCATTCTGGGCATCATCGTCGTGTCACTCGTCTCCCGGGTTTCACGCACCACCGAACTGCGGGTGGAAACGGTCGAACTGGACGAACAAGCGCGGCGCTTCATCACCGACTCGCTCGTCTTCGATGGCGCGTTGAACCTGATTGCGACAAAGCCCAAACCGGGCAAACAGACCGATTATGCCGGAAAGGAGACGGAGCAGCGGGGGATGAATCCCGTGCCGGGTCGTGCCGACGTACTGTTCCTGGAGATCGAGGTGGTGGATCCGTCTAGTTTCAGCGAGACGCTCCATGTTCGCGGTGAAGAAGTCAACGGGCTTCGGGTGCTGCGAGCCCAGAGCCCCGCGGCTCCGAACGCCATCGCCGCCATCCTCTTGGCATTGCGCGACGCATCCGGAGTGCGACCTCACGCCTACTTTGAATGGTCAGAGGGCAACCCCCTCGGGCATCTCCTGCGCTACCTCCTCCTCGGCCAGGGCGATACCGCACCCGTCGTGCGCGAAATCCTTCGCCAGAGCGAAGCTGATCCGGCACGCCGACCCGGAATCCACGTCGGCGGCGGCTGACGGCGCCCCGTACGGCGACGGTTCAGAGAAATCTGCACGGTCAGGAAATCGTGACTCACGCAGGGCGGTTCGTCTCCCCGTCGAGCCAGAGCGTATCGGATGCGTCGTTGTGGACGGTGCCGGTGCCCACCTGCCTGGTGTCGATTTTGTCGCCGCGCATCGGGCGTGGCCTTCAATGACGGCAGAGGGCTCACCTACTCGGCCTTCGGATACCCGGCGGCGGCACCGTTCACCGGCAACACCCTGCAGTCCTGCTCCGGCACCGCCACGGACGCCCCATACGCCCAGTTCGAATCGCAGGGCATCCCCTGCGACATGACCGGTGGATCATCCGGCGGCCCGCGGTTCATCGGCAGCGGTTCGGCCGGCTATCAGAACTCGGTCAATAGTTTCGGCTACAACAACGTCGCGAACACCATGCTCGTGCCGTACTGGGGATCGGTGATCGAGAGCGCCTATGCTGCCGCCGCCTGAACCTGACCGGCATGACGAACCCGGCTCCGGAGCCGTCGCGCACGAGAATCTGACCGCGGACCCGTCCGACGCCCCGGATGCGCGCGGCGCGACCACGAGCGATCCGTCTCAACCCGGACGGCACTCGCCTTTCGGATGAAGTACCGGGGCAACCAGAACCGACGGACGTACAGTAGAACCACCTGCGGGACAGCACCGGCAAGTCGGGGGTCCGCCGCATACCGCGGTATGCGGCGGACCCGTGCTGTCATCCGGGGTCGAGGCCACGGGGACAGCCAGGGAGCCGATCGCAACCTCTCAACTTGTTCCGCAGCGGTGACAGGGATCGGGAACCGTCGAGGATCATTGACTGCTGAGGGTCTGGGAATGGCTCGAAGACCGCCCGCTTGATGAGGCGGTGCGCATCGAGGGTCGCAAGGAGCACCCACGAGAGTGGCATCGGCACGAGGAGATCGACAACCGCTTGAGCAAGGATGCGGCCAGGACCCACGCGGAGCTGTCGGTCGAGGGTTATCAGAGCTTTCGTTTGCGACGTGCTGAGGGGTGCCTGGGTGTAGGGAGCGCGGTTCGTGTCGGACCGGAACAGGGATGAGTAGTCCTCGGTGGCCACGGATGCGTGCTTCGCCAGGGTGACCCGCGCGACCGGCTTGTGGCGCATCGACGTCTTCAGGTCCATCTCGTCATAGCTCCCGCCCGGGAATAACTCAAACGACGCCAAGTACCCGAGATGTTGACCATTGCTGGGATGATGCCGAGGAGTGCGAGCACGGCGATGATCTTGCATGAAGAGTGTGATCAGAATCGGCGGGCACGTCAGGAGAAGAAAAACGAGGAAGGCCGTGGTGATCGGGTTGGCGAGATCAGGCTGTCGTCTATCCCGTCAACTGAGCGCCCAACCACGCTGCCAACGAAGGCCGGGGCGGCAGCGGCAACCGTCGGACCCCACCAAGTCTCGGCCCGGTATTCGCTCGTCCGGGCTCGATCGCGATGGACGCAAGGCCCGCACTCAATGTGCATCTTGTGAAGATCCCATGACTTCATCGTGCACCCTCGACCGGGAGATGCGTAATTCCCGTTCCGTGCTGGTCGCTGACGAAAGCGATGGGCAGAGTGCGCAACTTTCGGTGACAGCAACGCCTTGATAGGCAGCTCCCGACGGTGAGACACTGGAGACTGTGAACCTCAACGATGAATTGCAGGCCGTCGAAAAAGTGGTGGATCGACTCACGAAAAGATTCCCAAATGTGCCACGGTCGAGCGTTGAAAGAGCTGTCCGCGAGGAGCATCAGAACTTCTCCGGCCGCCCGATACGTGACTTTGTTCCCGTTCTCGTCGAACACGGGGTCAAGGAACGCTTACGCAAACAGTGAGCCACGGTTCAGCGGGATAGTGCGCGACCACCAGTGGTGCCCGTTGCGCCTTACTGGACATCCCGGATCATGAACACCGGGAAGTCGGCTGCTATGGTTTCGAATGCCGAGATTGGCTCCGACTGATCGACCGGAATGTGCGGTCGGGCGCCGGGTGCTTGCGCCAGGTATGACTTGGTAATCGGTGCGCGGGCATCCGCGCGAACCTCTTCAAGTAGCACCGGTCGCCTGCGCCCCGCGTGGATGACGGCGCTCCCATTCGCGGCCCGCACATTGCGCACCCACCGCGAGCCCTGGCCCAGCATCGAAACCACGTACTCACAACCTTCGTAGCGGGCCACCACGAGCGGCAGGGTGAGCAGGGTGTGCGACTTCGGATTGACGGTCTCGAGGCTTACCGTGCCGTGGCCAACGATACCGAGCGAGAACACCATCGCGCTTATTCGGTTCAGGAAACGCGCCCACCGGTTCGGGCGCCCGCCGGCGTACATGCGCCGTAACGAGTCTCCACGGATCATGTCGGGTCGCCGCTGATCTTGAAGTGGGTGTTGTGCACGAATTTTGGCCTGAGTGGTGTGCCTCTCTCGTTTTCCGACTGACACCATCGTTGCGGCTGTGTCGCTCGGGCGAGCTGACAGTACCATCGCATCATGGCGCGACCATTGCCAGTGAATAGCCGATACCGAAACCGTAGAGGACGGTACACCGTCGCCGATCTTGATGACGTGCACCAATGCCAGGGCGCGACCGCGGCCAAGGGATGTCCTACTTCAGCGAATCGACGATCACCAGCTCGATCAGACAACGAACCCTCACAGCGTTCTCGCGATCGGTGGTAGGTCGATCTGTATGCTTTGCATATGACGGCGCCGCAGATCTATGTCACTTTCCCCGGTACAGCGCGCGAAGCGCTCCGCTTCTACGCGGATGTTTTCAGTGGAGAGCTCACCCTGCATACCTACGAGGATTTCGGTCGCAGCGACGGCCCGCCCCACAACATAGCTCACGGAGTGCTCGAGGGCGTAGTTGTATTGATGGGATCCGATGCAGCCGCAGGTGAAAAAAGTGTTCGGCTTGATGGCGTCAAGCTCTCATTGCTGGGCGCCGCCGAACCGGAAATTCTCCACGAGTGGTTTGACAAACTCGCGATGGGCGGCCAGATCGTTGACTACCTTGCCCCAAAGCCTTGGGGTGCTTCGGATGGCCAAGTCATCGACCGTCATGGACTGCACTGGCTCATCGGATACGAACTCGGGCAATGAGCGGCCCACAACGCTCGATCGTGGAGAGCGACAAGGTCCTCGTGGGGATCGATCTGGATGTCCCTCCCTGTTGAACCCCTCCGACAAGTGTTCTCGATCGCTGCTGATCTCCACCGAGCTTGCCCCCTGTCGCCCTCTTGGAGTGCCTCGAAGCGGATGCCGTGCCCGGCCCGTCCGCGGCGGCCCGACCGGTCCCGACCGGACATGCTCGCCGTCAGAGACCTGATCACCAACGGTGGCCAACAGTAAGTCGTGATCAACGCACCGGCTGTCCGCGAGTGCCCACCCGCATATGGGCGTCGAAGCCGGGCAACTTATTGCATCGGGTGCACCCCGTATTTCGCCTCGAGCGTGGCATCCGTCACAATCTCTGGCCTGGATATGCCGCGACAGGTCTGGCAGCGCATCACGCCGGGTCAGCGAAGTACCGACGACCACGGCGAGAGGCACCCAAAGCCTGAGCGAGGCTGTGAAGTCGCGAAGCCGAGGGGTGCCTGACGGCAGGCTGAGAGCTTAGGGCTGCGAACTCCACACCTAAAGTTCCCTCAAAACAAATCTGCCGAAGTTCACCTGTATCACCCCGTTACGCGGACAACGAGTTGTCCTGACTCGAGCCTGTCGACGTGCACCGGCATCGGTGGCGGCCAAGTACGGATGACTTTGCCAGCTATAACTGAGCATCTGTCCAGAAAGTGAGTGCAAGCTGGAGGTTTCGCCCATGCGGCTTCATCTGGCCGTGAGTCCACCGATCAAGGTGCGCCGAGGATCGTGTAGCCCGGCCGCATCGCATTTGGAAGTCATGCGCTCTGCTTCACCCCGTTCACCTCTGACCGCCCGGCGAGAAATGAACGCCAAACGTAGACGTTCGCGCACCAGATCCGTCGCTGTCGGCACCGGAGCAGCTCTCGGTCTCCTCGGCCTGATCATGGGAATCGGTGCGGTGTCACAGGCATCCGCGGTAAATTCTGCCGGCATCGCCGCGACGACGGAGCTCTCCGAAAGCACCGGTTTGCATCACGAGCAGCTCAGTGTCTACTCCGCCATAGCCACAAAAACCGCCCATGACCGGGCGGAGAGCACCCTCAGTGACGCCGGAACGGTGATCACGGCCATGGCGAACAAGGTGGATCCGACCCCACTGGCGTCATCCGTCGCCGCGCTCGGGGACTACAAGTCGTTGGAGACGGACACCGTCATCGAGCTCACCGAACAGACTCAGGAGGCGGCCGACACGGCCCGTTCGGCTGTGGCCGAGGTAGACCGAGCCGCCGCCGAGGCCGCAGCAGCGGCCGCCGCCGAGGCCGCTCGCGCCCAGGCCGAGGCTGCCGTTCAGGCTCAGGCTCAGGCGGACGCCCGGGCCGCGGCCGCGGATGCGTCGCGCGATTCCGCTCCAGCTGCTGAGTCCCAGCCCGACGCCGGCGGCACCACGCCCGCCGAGGCGAAGGCGACGGCCCGGGCGATGGCAGCCTCCAAGTACGGCTGGGGCGAGTCCGCGTTCTCCTGCCTCGTACAGCTCTGGAACAAGGAATCCGGCTGGTCGTACACGGCCAACAACCCCAGCGGCGCCACCGGAATCCCTCAGGCCCTGCCCGGGAGCAAGATGGCCACGGCGGGATCCGACTGGGCCACGAACGCGACGACGCAGATCTCCTGGGGTCTCGGCTACATCAAGGCCGGGTACGGCACTCCGTGCGGAGCCTGGGCGCATTCCGTGACCAACAACTGGTATTGACCGCACCTGACCTGACCCGACCGGGGCAACGGATTTGGGGGTGAGCCGCAGGTCGAGGTGGAGGGTCATGCTCCTGGCTGCTCCACAGTCGAACGGGTGGAAGGCTCAGTGTGCGTTGAGGCGGGCCCCTGCATCGATCGTCGTGCGCGGTGCGCGAGCCGGGGCCCCCGCACGCCGCTGACTCTGGCGAGCGACCTCACGCAGGTCCCACAGATTCTCCCGGGTGACGGAGACAGTCGGGCATCACCTCCCCATGCCGGACCCCTGCACCGGGGTGCCATCCAGCAGTGACGCATCGGCGAGGATGACCCTGCCGGGGTGCACGGAGAAATACCGGGGGAGCCGGTCGAGTTTGGCGGTCAGGTCGACCAGCAGGTCACACTGATCCGACCATCGCACGTCGGCGGCCAGCTCGGCCTCCCGTCGACGGCGCGGCGGAAGGCGCGCGCGACGATGCGCCATGGCTGTTTGGCGATCGCGTCGATCATCTCGCCCAACAGGCTCAGGGCCAGGCCGGCGTACCGCACGGTGCCCCGGCCGCGGTAGGCGTTCGTCATCGACATCAGGCTGACCCGGTCGGCGCCAAAGAAACCTGTGCGAGTCAGCCGACTGCTCCCGGCCGTCTGCGTGCGATGAAGAACGGTCGCACCGACACCAGGTAGAAGGCGACGAGCGCGGCCAGCAACCCCGATGCGGATGCCCCGACGGCGACGCCCCAGAGCAGCCGGGGCCCGTTGCCGGGCACGATCACGCCGGTGATGTCGGCGTTCACGGGCGGCTCCGTGGGCATCATCGCCGGAGTCGGCGTGCTGGTGTTCTCCGGCTCGTTGGTCGTTCCTGCGCGCTCGCCTGGAGCGGGAGCAGAGGTCGGGGCTGGATCCACGTTCTTGGCAGGTGGGGCTTCCGACGGTGCCCCCGCCGTCGCCGACGGTGGAACGACAGCCGGCGTGGACTGTGGCCCGGCCGAGGGGGCCGGCTCTGCCGGGGGAGTGGTGGCGGGTTCCTCAGGTGCTGGCGAGGGGAACTTGGTCGGAGTGAGAGTGGGAGGGGGCGGCGGAGTCGGTGTCGGTCCGGGGGTGGTTTCACCCTCGGTCAGGGCCACACACCGTGACTCCCCGTCGACATCGACGATCGGCACGGTTTCGCCCGGGCACTCGTCGGCGGAGACGCGCGTCGCACTCGGCATCACGGTGCCGAGCGTCAGCAGGAGAGCGATCCCGGCCGTCAGCACGGTCGCGGCAATCAGGGTGGTGAGTCGTCGATACACAGCTGATCCAGGTTCCGTTCGATGGTGCCGTGATTGTTCAGGTTGAACCGAGTCTGCCCTCGGTCCCCGGACGCGTCCAGTGCCCGGGACCACCGAAGTGGCATGTGTGCCCGTCAGCTCGAATCGGGTCGCCGCGCCTGAGCCCCGGGCGGCCCTCGACAAAGCCGAGGGTCGGCGGCAGAATCGGACGAGGCGGACCCGCAGGAGGTATTCGCCGGGTAGGAGCCTCATGTTCACGAATCGGAGCGAGGCCGGCCGACTGCTGGCCGAACCACTGATCGAACGACTGACCGAGCTTGAGGCGCACGACCCGGTGGTCTACGCCCTCCCGCGGGGCGGTGTGCCTGTGGCGATCGAGGTCGCTCGGCGCCTGCATGCCCCGCTGGACCTCATCCTGGTGCGCAAGATCGGGGCCCCGGGCTATCCGGAGGTCGCGATGGGGGCGGTCGTCGACGGTGCTAGTCCGCAGGCGATCGTCAATGAGGACGTGCTCGCCGCCACCGGGGGCGACTCGATGGGTTTGGCCCGGGCCCGCCGTCGCGAGCTGGCCGAAATCGCACGACGTCGCACCCTCTACCTCAATGACCGCTCGCAGATCAGTCCGCGGGGCCGTGTCGCCGTCGTCGTGGACGACGGCCTCGCGACGGGAGCCACGGCCAAGGCAGCCCTCGCGGCCCTGAAAGGGCAGGGCGCCGCACTCACGGTGCTCGCGGTCCCGGTCGCACCCGCCGAGCTGCTCGGGGAGATGCGGCAGTATGCGGATGTCATCGTCGTGCTGCACGCCCCGCAGGAGTTGTGGGCAATCGGGCCCTTCTACACCGACTTCCACCAACTCTCAGACAACGAGACCGTCGCCCTGCTGCAGGAGGCGTGGGCTGAGGCCGACGCCACTCCACCGACAGACGGCCGGACGAACTGACGGTCATATGACGGATGCTTTTCCCGCCGGTACGGTCCCGAACCGGCAGAATGGGCAGGTGCACCTTCTGGCGAGTCGAACGGGAAACGGGGAGATCCTCGTGCTGTCACTCGACGCCGAGGGCAACGTCGCGGGGCCAGCACTCCGTTTGCCTTCACACGAATTCCCCGGCTATGTGCTCGGTCAGGAGCGAGACCGGCCCCGTTGGGTGTGGGAGGACACGGCCCGCATCTACCCGCTGCTCCTGGCGGCCGGAATCAGGGTGCACCGCGCCCACGACTTGCGCCTGTGCCACGCGATCCTGCGCCAGTCGTCGCTGACCCAGGCAAGCGCGCTGGCCCGGGCGGAGCCGAGCCGCTGGGATCGGGCGGTGGCCTTCGAACCGGCCGCGTCCGCATCCGGGGTGACACTCTTCGACCTGTTCGACAGCGACGGTGACAGCGCCGCCGGCAGCGACACCGAGACCGCCGCCGACGGCGTGACCGGCCGCGACGCCGGCAGCGCGGCCGCCGGGTTCGGTACGCAGGCGGAATACCGGCGCCAGCTCGACGCGGTCCGCGCCTCTGCGGAGCCCGGCCGCCTCCGCCTGCTGCTCGCCGCGGAATCGGCCGGGGCGCTGATCGCCGCCGAGATGCAGTTCGCCGGCCTGCCGTGGCGCACCGACGTGCACGACGCTCTGCTGACCCGCGAACTCGGCCCCCGCGTCGCCCCGGGCATCCGGCCCGAACGCCTCGAAAACCTCGCTCGGCGCGTCCGTGACGCTGTTGGCGAACCCGGTCTCAACCCCGACTCCCAGCCCGATCTGATGCGGGCACTGCAGAAGGTCGGCCTGAAGGTGACGTCCACCCGCGCCTGGGAGCTCAAGGAGCTCACCCACCCTGTGATCGATCCGCTGCTCGAATACAAGAAGCTGGCCCGGCTGCTCAGCGCGAACGGCTGGTATTGGATGGACACCTGGATCGTCGACGGCCGGTTCCATCCCGAGTACATCCCCGGCGGGGTGGTGACGGGCCGCTGGGCCACTCGGGGCGGGGGAGCCCTGCAGCTGCCTAAACAGGTGCGCGGCGCAGTCGTCGCCGATGCGGGCTGGAAGCTCGTGGTCGCGGACGCCGCGCAGCTCGAGCCGCGTATCCTCGCCGCCCTATCGGCCGACACGGCCATGGCCCAGGCCGGCCGAGGGACGGACCTGTACGCCGGGATCGTCGCCGGGGGCGTCGTGGAGACCCGCGACCACGCCAAGGTGGCCATGCTCGGGGCCATGTACGGCGCCACCAGCGGGGAGAGCGGGCGCCTCCTGCCCCGGCTCGCGAAGGCCTTTCCGAGGGCACTGGCCCTCACCGAAACGGCCGCACGCGCCGGGGAACGCGGCGAGAGCGTGACGACACGGCTTGGGCGTTCCTCCCCGCGGCCCGGGGAACGCTGGCTGGCCACCCAGGCCAAGGCCTACGACCCCGGGGCGACGGATGCCGACGAGCGCCGGGCCCGTAGTCAGGCGCGAGACTGGGGCCGCTTCACCCGCAATTTCATCGTTCAGGGCAGCGCCGCGGAATGGGCGCTGTGCTGGATGGCGGAGGTGCGCCGGGAACTGCGAATGCTGCCCCAGGGTGCCCAGGGTTCCCAGTGGGCCCAGGGTGCCTCCGGGTCGGAATTCGACCGGGCCCCGCACCTGGTTTTCTTCCTGCACGACGAGGTCATGGTGCACACGCCCGCCGCGCTGGCAGATACCGTCGAGGAGATCATCCGGCGCGCGGCGGATACCGCCGGCCGGCACTTGTTCGGCGATTTCCCGGTCGATTTCCTGCTCACCGTTGCGACGGTCGACAGCTACGCGCAGGCGAAGTAGGTGCAACCACCGCAGAGGCGACGGCAGCTCCGACGGTGCGTGTCGCCCAAGTCAGGCGACGGATGCCGGTCGTCGTCCGCGCTTCGGCCGCACATCGTTCAGACCGTGCCGAAAACCCGCGGCGTGGCCGTCCTCGAGCAGCGCGTCGACGTCCCGAAGCCAGTCCAGCGCAGCGGCGGACAGCGCGGCCCGGGCGGCGCCCGCCAAGCGCTCCGCGCCCGTGGCCGCGGCGTCCATGGTCGCAGTCTCGGTAGTTGACTGCCACCGCCGGCGGTACCGGGCAACGATGCCGCGCGCATCGATGCCAAGCACCTGAGGATCAGGGAGGGAGATGGCGATCAGGACCCGGTCGACCAGGTCGCTCCACTCGTTGCCGGGAGCGCTCTCGGTATCGGCCAGCCAGTGGAGCGCCTCGGCCTGGCCGAGCGCGGTGATTCGGTACAGCGGTAGGCCGTCTGCGGTGCTGCCGGCCGATTCAACGGCCGCCTGTTTAACCAGCCGCTCAAGAGTGCCGTAGATCTGCCCGACGTTGACCGCCCGCCGACCGGCCGTTCGAGACTCCAGCTCGCCATGAAGCTGGAAGCCATAGGCCGGACCGATCGTGAGGATCGCCAGCAGGCAGCTGCGAACAGACATGGGACCTCCGGTGGCCAAGGTATGACCATACTGAGTATAGCGAACGGAGATCCGGTCCCGGCTCGAGTCTTGTGATCGCAGGGGTCGCTGAGGCATAATTTACGGATGCAGCGCCTGCGCGGTGCGTCGACCGTTGGTCATAGGTTCAAGTTCTCGATAAGTTCACAGCACGCCGCATTGTTTCGTTCAGAGGTCGTTGGGGAAGACGCATCTCACAGAACGGGAGAAACGATGGTGGCTACACACGCTCGGCAGGAAGCGACTGCGCGCGGCTACATTTACGTGCATTCCTCGCCTCGCGCTCTGAGTCCCCATGTGGAGTGGGCGGTGGGTCGCGCCCTGGGCGTGCCCGTCAGTTTCGACTGGTCTGAGCAGCCCGTGCTCCGCGGAGCGCAGCGGGCCGAGTACCAGTGGGAGGGCGCCTGCGGCACGGGGGCGCGGCTCGCGTCGGCGCTCCGCGGGTGGGACCACCTTCGCTTTGAGGTCACCGAGGACGCCGGTTTCGGCGCCGATGGGGCGCGCTGGCTGCACACCCCCGACCTGGGCATCTTCTTCGCCCAGACCGACACGGCCGGTAACGTCGTTATCCCGGAGGACCGGCTGCGCCACGCCATGGACCTGGCCGGGGCAAACGCGCTGGAGCTCCACCGGCAGCTCCGCATTACGCTCGGGCAGGCCTGGGACGACGAGCTCGAACCGTTCCGGCACGCCGGCGATTTCAACTCGGTCGTGTGGTTGCACCAGGTGGGCTGACGTGCAGCGCAAGGTCGCTCCCGAACACGGGATGGCCTCGACCGGTGCCGGTCGGGGCCATCCCGGTGCAGGCAGGTTTTCCGCCGGGTGGAGCTAGACCGACCGGAACGCCACGACGGCGTTGTGACCGCCGAAACCGAACGAGTTGCTGATGGCCAGCAGATCGCCGGAAGGCAACGTGCGCGGCATGGTCACCACGTCGAGCGGGATGCTTGGATCCTGGTTCAGCAGGTTGATGGTCGGCGGGGCCATGCGCTTGGCCAGAGCGAGAACCGTGAACAGGGCCTCAATCGCCCCGGCACCACCGAGGAGGTGACCGGTGGAAGCCTTGGTCGCCGACACCGGGATTCCGTCGAGCAGGTCGCCGAACACGCGGCGCAGTGCGTTGTACTCGGCGATGTCCCCGACCGGAGTGCTGGTCGCGTGCGCGTTGATGTGCGAGACATCCGCCAGGCTCGCGTCGGCATTCCTGATCGCGGTGATCATCGCGCGGGCCGCAGCCGTGCCATCGGGGTCTGGAGCGGTGATGTGGTACGCGTCACTGGTCACGGCACCACCAAGGAGCTCGGCGTAGATGCGCGCGCCGCGGGCCTTGGCGTGTTCTTCCGTCTCGACGACGAGCGCCGCGGCACCCTCACCGAGAACGAAGCCGTCCCGGGTGATGTCGTAGGGGCGCGACGCCGTGGCCGGGTCGTCGTTGCGCTTGGACAAGGCCTGCATGGCAGCGAAGGATGCGATCGGAAGCGGGTGAATTGCGGCCTCGGAGCCACCGGCGATGACGATGTCGGCGAGCCCGGCCTGTAGGCGGTTGTAGGCGTTCACGAGAGACTCGGTGCTCGAGGCGCACGCGGACACAACTGTGGTGATTCCGGCCCGGGCGTGAAGGTCCATTCCGATGGCCGCTCCCGGGCCGTTCGGCATGAGCATGGGCACGGTCATCGGCAGCACGCGGCGCGGACCGCGTTCGCGGAGGGTGTCCCACGCGTCGAGAAGGGTCCAGACTCCACCGATTCCGGTCGCCCAGTCGACGGCCAGCCGTTCGGGGTCTGCTTCGGGGGAGCCGGCATCCGCCCAGGCTTCACGCCCGGCAATCAACGCGAACTGGCTGGAGGGGTCGAGACGCTTCGTCTCGTGGCGGGCCAGAACGTCGACGGATGGAACCCTGGCCTGGGCGGCGAAGGTCACGGGGAGCTGAGTCCGGGCCACCCATTCGTGGTCTAGCGTGCTCGTCCCCGATTCACCGGCGAGCAGGGCCGACCAGCTGTCGGCGGCCGTGCCGCCGAGAGGGGAGGTCGCACCGATGCCGGTGATAACGATTTTTTTGGTCATAACGTTAACTCTCCGTGAGGCGTGCAAACGTGGGCATCACCCACAGATCAGGCCGGTCGGCAGATGCCGACCGGCCTGTTCATTTGTGGACTAGACCTGAGCCTTGACGATGAAGTCGACAGCGTTGCCGACGGACTTGAGGTTCTTGACCTCTTCGTCGGGGATCTTGACGTCGAACTTTTCTTCCGCGTTGACGACGATGGTCATCATCGAGATGGAATCGATGTCCAGATCATCGGTGAATGACTTCCCCATCTCAACTGTGTCGGTCGCGATGCCAGTCTCGTCGTTGATGAGTTCGGCCAGGCCGGCAAGAACTTCTTCGGTGGACAATGCCATGTTATTTCTCCTTGGGGGTGTCTCGTATGACCGAGATTCAGTTTAGAGGGGAGTTGAGTGAAATCTAGGGAAGCACGACGACCTGCGCGCCGAACACCAGTCCTGCTCCAAAGCCGATCTGGAGGGCGAGGCCACCGCTGAGCTCGGGGTGCTCTTCCAGGAGACGGTGGGTGGCCAGCGGGATCGACGCCGACGAGGTGTTCCCGGTGGTGGCGACATCGCGGGCGATGACGACCGAGTCGGGAAGCTTCAGTTGCTTGGCGAACTCGTCGATGATGCGCATATTGGCCTGGTGCGGGATGAAAGCGGCGAGCTGGTCGCTCTCGATTCCCGCGACCTGGAGAGCCTCCTTAGCCACCTTCGCCATGTTCCAGACGGCCCAGCGGAAAACCGTTTGGCCTTCCTGGCGCAGGGTGGGCCATTCGGATTCTCCGCGTCGGTATTCCTGCAGGGTGTGATTCATGGTGATGGCATCGGCCTTGGACCCGTCGGATCCCCACACGGTGGGTGCGATCCCCGGGAAGTCGCTCGGGCCGATGACGACGGCGCCGGCGCCGTCGCCGAGGAGGAACGAGATGCTGCGGTCCGTGGGGTCGACGAGGTCGGATAGCTTCTCGGCGCCGATGACGAGCGCGTAGTGGGCGGTGCCCGTGCGGATCAGGGAATCGGCTTGCGCCACGGCGTAGGTGTATCCGGCGCAGGCGGCGTTGACGTCGTAGGCGGCGGCGGGGTTGGCGCCGACCCGATCGGCGACCACGGCGGCAATGGACGGTGTCTGCCGGCCGTTGCTGATCGTGGCCACAATGACGGCGTCGATCAGGTGTGGCTGGATGCCGGACCTCTCTATGGCTTCGCGGGCGGCATCCGTCGCGAGGTCGACGGCCTGGATGTCCTGGCTCGCTCTTGTGCGGGTGATGATGCCGGTGCGCTGTTGGATCCATTCATCAGACGAATCGATCGGACCGACCAGGTCGTCGTTGGGCACGACTAGGTCCCCGCGGGCGGCGCCGATCGAGAGAATCCGGGTGTACCGGGGACCGTGCGATTGCTGGAGTGTTGGCTTGGACATATTCTCTTTCGGTCAGACTAGGTTCTGCTGGTCGATCAGGTCGAACGCAGCGGGCAGGTCGTCCGGCGTCCTGATCGCTACGCTGGGCACGCCCTTGAGGGCACGTTTGGCGAGGCCGACAAGAGCCCCGGCCGGTGCGACCTCAATGATTCCGGTCACGCCGGCATCCGCGAACGAACGCATGCACATATCCCACCGTACCGGCGAGGACACCTGATCAACCAGCAACTCCACGAACCGGACACCGTTGGACACCGCGCTGCCGTCCCGGTTCGTCCAGATCGAAAGCGTGGGATCGGCGGGCGCGAGCAGCGCGGAGACACGGGTGAGGTGCTTCACCGCCGGGTGCATATACCGCGTGTGGAATGCACCAGCCACCTGCAGCGGAATCACCCGGGTGCGCGGATTGGGGTTCTTGCCGAGAGCGGCCAGAGCCGCGAGGGAGCCGGCGACGACGATCTGTCCGCCACCGTTGAAGTTGGCCGGGGCGAGGTCGAGTTCGTCGAGGCGGGCCAGGAGTTCGGTCTCATCGCCGCCCAGCACGGCGCTCATGCCGGAGGGCTCCAGCGCCGCGGCCTCGGCCATGGCGGTGCCGCGCTCGCGCACGAAACGCACGGCGTCCACCGCGCTGAGGATGCCGGCGCCGGCTGCGGCGGTGATCTCGCCCACCGAGTGACCGGCGATACCGGTGATGCGCTCCCGCCGGCCGTCGGCGAGGAGTGCGTTCAACGTGAGGAGTCCGGCGGCCACGATCAGCGGCTGGGCGATTCGGGTGTCCCGAATGGTGTCGGCGTCGCTCACGGTGCCGTGGCGCATCAGATCAATTCCGCAGGCCGCGGAGATCTCGTCCAGGCCGGCGGCGAAAGTGGGGTTCCGAAGCCAGGGCTCGAGGAAGCCGGGGGTTTGTGAGCCCTGACCGGGGCAGACGACAACAATCATTGATCCAGTCTCCCAACCTCGTTTGTTGCGGGCATGTCGGAGATCCACCAACTATTCGCGGAGTGTTTGTCGAATCTCGTTAGTTCGGCACCTCTGACGCCGCGATTAACGCCGGCGTGTTGAGCCGTCGTGGTCGCTGATCGACCCGATGATCAGGGCGGCCTGCAGGATGAGGGCCTCACGGGCGCCCGTGGCGTCGTAGCCGATGACCTCTGACACCCGCTTCAGGCGGTAGCGCACGGTGTTCGGGTGTACGAACAGTTCCCGGGCGGTGGCTTCCAGGGAGCGACCGTTGTCCAGGTAGCACCAGAGTGTGGTGAGCAGCTCGGTCGAATGCGCCTGCAGCGGGCGGTAGATCCGGTGGATCAGCGTGGCGCGGGCAAGCGGATCGCCGGCCAGCGCCCGCTCGGGGAGCAGATCGTCCGCCTGTACAGGGCGTGGGGCGTTGCGCCAGGAGCGCGCCACGGCGAAGCCGGCCAAGGCGGCCTTAGCGCTCTTGGACGCGTCGACCAGATTCGGCACCTCGTGGCCGAGCACCAGGTGGCCGGCGCCGAAGCTCGGCTCGAGCTGCACCGCGATCTCCATGAAGCTGAGGGCGGAGGCCGTGCCGATCGCGTCATCCGTCTCGGTCGGCGACGGGTGGGCCCGGCCGATGACCAGGACGAGCCGGTTGCCCTGCACCCCGATCAGAACGTCGGCGGCCATGTGGCGGGCCGAGCGACGCAGCTGGTCGACGTCGAGCATCTTGGGTGTCGTGCCCACGAGCACGCAGACCTCGCCGTGCCCGTGCCAGCCGAGGGCCGCGATCCGGCTGGGCAGTTCGTCGTCGTACTCGCCGCTCAGGATCGAGTCGACGACCAGGGCCTCGAGGCGGACATCCCAGAGGCCGCGTGCCTCGGCTGCCCGGGCATAGACATCCGCCGCGCCGAAGGCGATCTCGCGGGAGTACAGCAGGATGGCCTCCCGCAGGATTTCCCCGCCGTCTTTGACCCGCTCCTCCACCACCTCGACGGTGACGCGGATGAGCTGCAGGGTCTGCTGCAGGCTGATTGAGCGCAGCAGTTCTCGCGGAGCGGCACCGAAGACGTCGGCCGCGATCCAGGGGGTGGACCGCGGGTCGTCAAACCACGAGATGAACGACGTGATCCCGGCCTGGGCGACCAGGCCCACGGCGGAACGCCGCCCGGGCGGCATATCGCCGTACCAGGGCAGCGTGTCCTCGAGACGCTTCAGCGTCGCCGTGGAAAGCTCCCCGGATATCGTTCGCAGCCAGGTGAGCGTCTGTTCCTTCGTCTTCGGTGTGGGTGCCACGGGGGCTGTTAGCTCTCGCCCCCGGCGGAACCGGTAGTTCCCGCCGTTACGTCGTGCAACCGGTACTTCGCGATCGCCTGGCCGACGACGCTGCGGTCGACCTCGCCTCGGCGAGCGAGAAGTTCGAGTGCGCGCACCACCATCGACGGTCCGTCGATCTTGAAGTAGCGGCGGGCCGCCGGGCGGGTGTCGGAGAAACCGAACCCGTCGGCGCCGAGGGTCGCGAAGTCGCCGGGCACGAACTGCCGGATCTGATCGGGCACCGCATGCATGAAGTCGGTGACGGCGATGAACGGTCCGGCGGTGCCGGTCAGCTTCTCCGTCACATAGGGGATCTGCGGCGCGTCGTCCGGGTAGAGGAAGTTGTGTTCCTCGACCGCGATGCCATCGCGACGCAGTTCGGCCCAGGAGGTGACCGACCAGACGTCGGCGGACACTCCCCAGTCCTCGGCCAAAAGGGCTTGGGCCTCGAGCGCCCAGGGCACGGAGACGCCGGAGGCCAACAGCTGCGCCTTCGGACCGGACACATCGGACACGCTGACGCGGTGGATGCCGCGCACGATGCCGTCCACGTCCACGTCGTCGGGCTCGCGCGGCTGCACCTGCGGCTCGTTGTAGACCGTGATGTAGTACATGACGTTGGGGTCGGCGTGCGTTCCTCCGTACATCCGCTCGAGTCCCGACCGCACGATGTGCCCGATCTCGTAGCCGTAGGCCGGGTCGTACGAGACCACGGCGGGGTTCGTCGAGGCCAGCAACGGCGAGTGGCCGTCGGCGTGCTGCAGGCCTTCGCCGGTGAGGGTGGTGCGTCCGGCGGTTGCGCCGATCATGAACCCGCGGGTCATCTGATCGCCCGCGGCCCACATGGCGTCGCCCGTGCGCTGGAAGCCGAACATCGAGTAGAAGACGTAGATCGGGATGAGCGGCTCACCCTGCGTTGCGTACGACGTGCCCACGTTGGTGAAAGCAGCCATCGCGCCGGCTTCGTTGATCCCCACGTGCAGGATCTGGCCCTGCGGGCTCTCCTTATACGCCAAAAGCTGCGCGTGGTCGACCGAGGTGTACTGCTGGCCGCTGGGGTTGTAGATCTTGGCGTTCGGGAAGAACGCGTCGATGCCGAAGGTGCGAGCCTCGTCCGGGATGATCGGCACGATGCGGTGTCCGAAGTCCTTGGCGCGCAGCAGTTCCTTGAGCAGCCGTACGAAGGCCATCGTGGTCGCGATCTCCTGCGTGCCGGAACCCTTCTTGGTGGGGGCGTAGGTCGCGTCGCCCGGCAGGGTAATCTGCGTGTACTTGCTGCGACGCTCCGGCACGTACCCGCCGAGCGCGCGGCGGCGCTCATGCAGGTACTGGATCGCCTCATCGTCCTCGTCCGGCTTGAAGTACGGCGGGAGGTAGGGGTTCTCCTCGAGCTGGGCATCCGTGATCGGCATGTGGGTGCTGTCGCGGAACGTCTTGAGGTTGTCGAGGGTGAACTTCTTCATCTGGTGGGTCGCGTTGCGGCCCTCGAAGCTCGGGCCGAGGGCGTAACCCTTGACCGTCTTGGCCAGGATAACGGTCGGCTGGCCCTTGTGCTCGGATGCGGCCTTGAATGCCGCGTAGACCTTGCGGTAGTCGTGGCCACCGCGCTTGAGGTTCCAGATGTCGTCGTCGGTGTAACCCTCGACGAGCTTGAGCGCGCGGGGGTCGCGGCCGAAGAAGTGCTCACGCACGTACGCACCGCTCTCGGCCTTGTAAGTCTGGTAGTCGCCGTCGGGGGTGGCGTTCATCAGGTCGCGCAGGGCGCCATCGGTGTCGCGGGAGAGCAGCTCGTCCCACTCGCGACCCCAGACGACCTTGATGACGTTCCAGCCGGCGCCGCGGAAGAAGCTTTCCAGTTCCTGGATGATCTTGCCGTTGCCGCGTACCGGGCCGTCGAGGCGCTGGAGGTTGCAGTTGACGATGAAATTGAGGTTGTCGAGACCCTCGTTGGCGGCAACCTGCAGCTGCCCGCGGCTCTCGACCTCGTCCATCTCGCCGTCGCCGAGAAACGCCCAGACCTGCTGGTCGCTGGCGTCCTTGATCCCGCGGTTGGTGAGGTACCGGTTGGTTTGCGCCTGGTAGATGGCGTTGATCGGGCCGAGTCCCATGGAGACCGTCGGGAACTGCCAAAATTCCGGCATCAGTCGCGGGTGCGGGTAGGAGGACAGCCCGTTGGGGCCGTGGGACTTCTCCTGGCGGAATCCGTCGAGTTGGTCGGTGCTCAGGCGGCCCTCGAGGAAGGCCCGCGCGTAGGTTCCGGGGGAGGCATGGCCCTGGATGAAGATCTGGTCTCCGCCGCCCGGGTGGTCCTGGCCGCGGAAGAAGTGGTTGAAGCCGACCTCGTAGAGGGCAGCGGAGGATGCATAGGTCGAGATGTGGCCGCCGACGGAGATGCCGGGGCGCTGAGCACGGTGCACGAGAACGGCGGCGTTCCAGCGTATCCAGGCGCGGTAGCGGCGCTCGATGTCTTCGTCGCCAGGGAAGTCGGGTTCATTGCCGGCCGCGATGGTATTGATGTAGTCCGTGGTCGGCACCATGGGCACGCCGAGGTGCAGTTCCTTGGAGCGTTTCAGGAGCGTCAGCATGATCTCCCGACCACGCTGGTGACCGTGGGCCGATACGAGCGCGTCCAGCGATTCCGACCATTCGGCGGTTTCCTCCGGGTCCGCATCCGTGCTGTTGACCGAATACGGGTCCTGGTCGTTGACAGTCACACTCGACCTCTCTCTGTTGGGCAGACCATCGAAGCGAACCTGCCAAGTTAGCGGTGCCGGATGACGGTCGGATCACGACCGATGGCACCACGCAAGCCTACAGATTTTGCCTTCGGTTTGTGCGCGGTCGGTGAGCGCCGTTCGGGCCGGGAATCGAGGGTCCCTTGGGACGCTCATCTTGGTTCCGGCAGAAGGCGGGGCTAGGCTGTGGCGTCGCCTTGCATCGTTCCCGTGGGCGCACGAAAGGAAGCGCTCCATGGCGTTGGAAAATGACACCCAGGCTCCTGATTTCGAGCTCTTCAACCAGTTCGGCGAGCGGGTGCAGCTCAGCGAGTTCCGCGGGAAGAAGTCGGTCGCCCTGGTCTTCTTCCCCCTCGCGTTCTCGGGAATCTGCAGTGGCGAGTTGTGCGAGCTGCGGGACAACCTGTCGTTGTTCGTCGCCAACGAGGTGGAACTGCTCGGCATCTCGGTCGATTCCCGTCACGCCCTGCGTGCCTGGGGGGAACAGGAACGGTACACCTTCGACCTCCTGGCCGACTTCTGGCCGCACGGTGCGGTCGCTAAGGAATACGGGGTGTTCCTCGAGCAAAAGGGCTTTGCGAACCGGGCCACGTTCTTGATCGACCCTGAGGGGATCATCCGGGCCAGCTTCATCACCGCGCCGGGCGAGCCCCGGTCGTTGGAGGCCTACCGGGCTGCGATCGGCGAACTCCAGCCGACTTGAACCCGGCCGCGGTCCACCCGGCGCGCAGAATCTGTATGATGAAACACGGCCTTCACCGGCCGTTGCGTCAGGGGCCTTTAGCTCAGTTGGTAGAGCGCCACGTTTACACCGTGGATGTCATCGGTTCGAGCCCGGTAGGGCCCACACATAAACCCCTGATCACGTCCGTTGCGAACGAGCCCCAGCCGAGTGCCACGACAGCTTCCAGGGAGAACACGTGAATCAGCCACGCATGAACGTCGAATCGTTCAACCTCGATCACCGCACGGTTGTCGCACCCTACGTGCGCCTGGCCGATACCAAGATGCTGCCGCAGGGGGACACCATCGTGAAGTACGACGTGCGCTTCACCCAGCCCAACGTCCTTCACCTGGAGATGCCGGCAGTGCACTCGATCGAGCACCTCTTCGCCGAGCACTCCCGCAACCATTCCACCCGAGTCATCGACTTCTCTCCGATGGGCTGTCAAACCGGTTTCTACCTCATTCTGCAGGGGCAGCCGGAGTACGCCGAGGTCCTCGAGTTGATCGAGGCCACCATGACCGACATCCTCGGCGCCACCGAGGTGCCCGCCGCCAACGAGGTTCAGTGCGGTTGGGGAGCCAACCACTCGTTGGCAGCCGCCCAGGACGCCGTGAAGGTCTTCCTGGCCGCCCGCGGCGCCTGGGCCACCGTCACCGCATGACGACCGTCGACGCGATCATTCTGGTCGCGATGGAGGAGGAGGCTGCTCCGTTCCTGGCGGCGGCCACCGCTTCCGCGCCGCCGGTCGCCATCGGCAGGGCCCGCCGGCACCGCCTCACCTTGGCCGGGCGTGAAGTGCTGCTCGTGCAGAGCGGCATCGGGCTGGTCAACGCGGCCGGTGGGACGACATCCGCACTGCTCTTTGTGCGCGCCGAGGACCCCGAGGCGTCGCCGCTGGTGATCAGCGCGGGTTCGGCCGGCGGGGTGGGCGCCCAGGTGCGGGTGGGCGAGGTGGTCATCGGGAGCGAATACCTCAACAGCGACGCTGACGCACGCGTCTTCGGGTACGCGCTCGGCCAGGTGCCCGGCATGCCGGCTCGCTACGAGGGCGCGACTGAGGCGCTGCGCGGCGCCGAGTCGGCTGCCCGGATGCCCGACGGATCGGCGCTGGTCGTGCGCCGCGGGCTGCTGGTCTCCAACGACGCCTTCGTGAGCGTGGAGCGCGCAGAGAGCCTCCGCGTGCTGTTCCCCGGGGTTCTCGCCACCGACATGGAATCCGTGGGCGCTGCTCAAACCTGCTTCGCTCATGGCGTACCGTTCGTGGCGGTCCGCGGCATCTCCGACCTGTGCGGACCGGTTGACGATCACCTCACCCACATCGACGACGCGGCCGACCGCTCGGCCGCGGTCGTGCTGGAGATGCTGCGCAGGTTCGCCGACTGACTCGGCCTACGCCCCATCCGGCCGTGACCGATCCTCGGTGCGTGCAAAGGTCGGACGCAGGTTCTTCAATAGCTCTACGGAGCCGGGTTCCGCGCGATACGCTGGAAACGGCGTGACTGAGAAAGTCGCTGCCCGCCGCGGAATAATCGTTGCTTTCCCGCGGAGCCGAGTGGTCGTGAAGGCACCGTTCACACTCACGCGCGAGCGACTTCGATGCGAGTAATTTCGATCCGAGTAACGGATGCCCTGGGGGGGGTGAACGTCGTCATGTCCCGGTCTGACCGTCAATCGTTCCGCCTCGCCGTCGAGGAGTTGCGCAACGCGCACCTGAACAGCACGCACCTGAACAGCACGCACCTGTGTTCGCCGTTCCTGCGGGTGCTGCCCGTCACCGGCGTGGCGATCTCCACCCTCGGCGCACCGTTCGGCACCGAAACCGTGTGCGCGAGCGACGTCGAAGGCGTGTTCGCGTTCCCGATGGTCGTCGGAACGTCGGAACGTCCGAACGTCGGACATCGGAGCGGTTGACCTGTACTCCCGCCGCCCCCGCACTCCCACGCGCGCACGGTCCGCGAGGTAGCGGACGATGTTGTGGCGCGAAGGGTTGATTTTTACTTCAGAATTAGACGGGTGCTGGGATGGAATTATGGTGACCAGAACACGTGAAGGTCAGTTGGTTGAGACCTTCGTCATGCTGGCCGACCCGCTTGTCGTCGGGTACGACGTCGTCGACCTGCTGCACACACTCGTAGAGACCTGCGCCACACTCTTCGGGGCGTCCGCGGTCGGGATCATCCTCTCCGCTTACAACGACAACGACAACGACAACGATCTCGAGGTCGTGGCCTCAACCGACGAACGAAGTCGCCTGATTGAGATACTGCAGCTGCGGGCCGGCAATGGGCCGTGCGTCGAGTGCTACACGACCGGCTACCCGTGGCCATTCCCGACCTCGATGTCCTCGCCCCGGCATGGCCACGGTTCCGGGCGGGAGCGCTCGAACTTGGCTTCAAGTCGATGCATTCGGTCCCCCTGCGGCTGCGAGCGACGACCATCGGATCGCTCAATGTCTTCTGGGATCGCCTCGGCGGTCTGGGAGCGGAGGACCTGCGCACGGTCCAGGCGCTGGCCGACACCGCCACCATCGGCATTCTTCAGGAACGCGCCATCAGGGAGAGCGGCGTGGCTCGGGCGTAGCTGCAACGCGCGCTCAGTAGCCGCGTTCTGATCGAGCAGGCCGAGGGCGTCGTCGCTTTCACCCACACCGTCGACATGGAAGAGGCCTTCGCGATCCTGCGTCAATATGCCCGCGACAACGGCCAGTGGCTGGTCGAGGTTGCCGAACAGGTTGTGAACCGAACCCTCGACCTGTAAACCCCGCACGGTCTAGTATCAGAATATGCCCCAGACCTTGGCTGCACATGTCCATTTCGTGAACAATCAGGGGTCTACCATGAAGCGTCTATTTCACCCCGGCGGATCGGTCATCACGGGCGATGACCTTGCGGATGCCGTCATGCACTATGCCGAGGCGTTGAGTCTCCGTCCCCAGGTCGATGTCGTCGACATCCCGATCGTCAAAGAGACGGGCCTGCTGGGTCGCATCCAGATCCTGATCGGCGGATCCGGCCAATTGGTCTGCGTTACTGCCGGTTCCGCACGGTCAGAGCTGTTGGAGCCGGAGACGGTGGACACTCTCCGCCATAAGGCCCTGGTCGGCATGGCCTCGGGCCGAGCCTCGTGGACGGGCGACGGGCTGGATTCGCCACAGTTCGACGAGTTCGACTACTGACGTCCTGACCGACGCCGGGACTTTCGGCCCTGTTCTGTCGGACCGGCGCGCGACATCGTAGACCCCGTTCTGCCCGCTGTGACGGGGAGCGGAGGAGGTCGTCGTGGACAACCGTGTTGTAGTGGGCGTCAGCGGTCGGCCGCCGGCTCGGGCTGCGCTCCGGTGGGCGCTCGACTATGCGCGTCCCCGGAGCCTGGAGATCGAGTTGGTGCACGTCGTCGACGCGACCTTCGGCACGACCCCAGCCGGGTTTCTGCACTCGGCCCGCGAGCAGGCCGAACTGCTGCTCGCCCGTGAGGGTGAGGAGGCCCGCAGTGTCGCTCCTGACCTGACTTTTCGCACGACGGTCCTCGAGGGCTCGCCCACCGGGGCCCTCACCGACTGGGCCGTCGGCGCGCAACTCCTCGTCGTGGGCTCGCATGCCCTGGGCCGGTTTCGGGACTATGTCTTCAGCACCCAAGCCGCGCAGATCGCGGCTTACGCCGCCGGTTCCGTCGTCGCCGTGCCCGAGCGGGAGGAACAGCGCGGCACCGGCGTCGTCGTCGGGGTGGACGGTTCCGAGGCATCCCTCGCCGCTGTGACATTCGCCGCGGATCAGGCGGACCGCCTGGGCGAGCGGTTGACGGCGCTGTACTGCTGGAGTGCGCCGGCCCCTTGGACCGAAGAGCGCGCCATGATCGACTGGCCGATGGTGCCCGATGAGGCGGACCGCCTGGTCCTCTCCATAGCGGTGGTGGGACTGGCCGAACGCTATCCGGACCTGGTGCTCGACCTGCGGCTCGACCTCGGGTTGCCGGTGGACGCACTTGTGTCGGCGGCGACCGGTGCGCGGCTTCTCGTTGTGGGCAGCCACGGTCGCCACGGGTTCGCTCGCTTCTGGCTGGGTTCGGTCAGTCATGTGATCGTTTTGACCATGCCCTGCCCAGTCGCTGTGATCAGGGTCGCCGGCACCGAGACCGGACCGATCAGCGAACCCGTCTAAGTTGTCCACAGCGCTCGCATCGGAGCGTGCGAATCGGAGGGTGTCAGTCGGACCGGGCGATCAGCACAGGCACGTTGATGTTCATCAGGACGTCGTGGGTGACTGAATCGATCACCGACTGGGTCACGGGCCTCGGATGTGAAACTCTGAGCACGGTATGGCAGCCTCGCTGCCGACATCGAGCAGAGCCTCGGCCGGCGGCCGGTGCACCAGCCGGGGATTCACGAACGCGCCGGGGGTCGCGGCAGTCGCGAGCTCCGGGCTCCGCACGCAAAGTCGAGGGCGCATGCACGAGGATGAGTTCGTGGCCAAGGCGGCGCGCCTCCTGGGCGCCGGGAATGACGGCCGAGGTGGATCCCTCGAAACGGTCGACATCCACGACGACTCCGCTTCGGCTGTCTGAGGTCGATTCCGGCACCGCGGCGACGGTGCAGCCGGCCGCCGCGGCGATCTGAACGCTGCGCGAGCCGAGCACGCGTCCGCTCAGGGAACCGGTCTTGTGGGTTCCGACGACCAAAACATCGTCGGATGTCGGCACCGCGGCGAGCGTCCAGGCGGGAGACCCGCGCAGGACGAGCGCGCCGATGTCCAGCCCGGGATGCGTCTTCGCCGCGGTGATCTCCTGCGTGAGCAGACTGCTCGCCCGGCGCTCGGCCTCCCTTGCGTCGTCGGGACCCAGCAGCCCCCACTCATCGTCGACGACGTGCACCAGGACCACGGGCGACCCGTCGAATCCGATGTAGGAGGTGTTCACCGCTTCTTCACACCTTCCGTGGAGTCCGGTCGGGACTCGGCGTGTTCACCGGCCGGGCGGGGGACCACAGCGACCGGGCACGGCAGGTTCATCAGCACGTCGTGGCTGACCGAACCGAGAAAGAGGCTGCCGACGGCACCCCGGCCGTGTGTGCCGACGACGACGAGGGACGCCGTTTGGGAGGCATTCACGAGCACGGATGCCGCGGTGCCCTGTTTCAGAACCTCGGCGATATGCAGCGCCGGATGCGCGTCGCGAACCCTCCTCGTTGCCCCCGACTGGATGCGCGCGTGGGCGTCCCGTATCTCCTCGTAGGGCAGGACGGCACCGTATTCGACGGCCACGGTCGCGGGAATGGTCCAGGCGTGGACGATATCGAGAGGGAGTTTGTAACGCTCGGCTTCGCGGGCCGCGAAGTCAACGGCGACCAGGGCCGTGACGTCGTTCTCCATGCCCACGACGATGTGGCCGCCACGTGCCTGCCAGTTGACGGGGACGACGACGACGGGGCATCGGGCGTGGGCCGCGAGGCGAAGGGGAAGGGTGCCGAAGACCGTCCCGGCGAGAACACCGGTCTTGTTCGTGCCGATGACCAGAAGGTCGGCGGTCGCCGATGCCCGCGCCAGCTCATCGACCGGGACGCCATGGCGGATGTAGCTCGTCTTCCGGCAGGAGGGTGCCACCTGTTCGACCCGTCGAAGGGCTTCCGCGAGCGGGCGCTCGTAGGCAGGCTGACTGGAATAGTCCGATCCCTCAGCGGGGTACCAGCCCAGCTCCACCACCGTGGTGAGTTCGAGTTGCACGGGCGTGCCCTGCATCCGTTCGAGCGTCACGACCCGGTCGAGGGCCCACTCCAGGGCCGCCTTGCTCGCGGCCCCACCGTCAATGGCGACGATCACTTTTTCAACCATGGGTGTGACTCCTGCTCTGGGGTGGAATCGCACCGAACAGACCGCCCCACGTTATGATCGCAGTGCCTGCCGGACCGGGACAGGGCCGAAGGTCCCGTGCGGGTAGTATCCCCGCTACCAGACGAGAGGCGGTCCTCGGTCATGCCCCACGAAACTATCCCGGTCACCCTGAACGAACGTCCCGAGGCTCGCTCGGAGACAGTGATCGACCTGCCGGCGCACCTGCCCCTCCCGCGCCGGTCGCGGTGGGTGGCCGCATCCGCCGATTTCATCGAGGGTTTGCGGGGTGAGCGAACGGGTGACCCGCTGATGTTGCTGGCAGACATCTTCGCGTCGGCTGCGGATGCGGACCTAGTCTGCGTCATCGGGCCGCCTGGTGTTGATTCGGGCGTGGGGGACGGTTTTGTCGTCCACGCGGCTCATGGCAGCGCCACTCGACCGTTGGACGGCCTGGCCTTCCCCGTGGCGGGGAGCCTCTGCGGCCGGGCGATGGCCACCGGCCGGCCGGTCCTCGTCGGCCGGGAAGAGCGCGAGGCTGCGGGCCCCGAGTCGCTCCTGATACTCGGGTCGACCCTGGTGGTCCCGCTGGGCAAAGCCGGGGAAACCGGCCCGCCCGCAGTGGTGCTCACGGCCTCCCGGCCCAGCGGGGCGCCCCCGTTTACTGCCGTGGACCTCGATTCGGCCGTCGATTTCGCCCGACTGGCATATGCGGGCCGCCACCTCGAGCGGAGCAGCACGGACCGGGCGCGTCTGGCGGTGCTCACCGATCGCGACCGGATCGCACGTGAGCTGCACGACCGGGTCATTCAGCGGGTCTTCGCTGTCGGGCTCGCCGTGCGCGCCCTCGGCGGGATGACCGCCGACCCGGTGTTCGGGCGGCGGCTGGCCGACCAGGTGGGAGCGCTCGACGCGGTCATCGCCGACCTCCGCACCGCGATCTTCGGGTTGTCGACGCAGGCGGACCCCGACCGGCACGGGCTTCGCCGCAGCATCGTCGACCTGCTCGACGAGGTCGGACCTCTCTTTGCGCACCCGCCGCGGGTGGTGTTCTCCGGGGCGATCGATCTGCTCGTTTCCACCTCGCTGGCTGATGATGTCGTGGCGGTCGTGCGCGAGGGGCTGACCAACGTGGTCCGGCACTCCGGAACCCGGGAGGCTGAAGTGCGCGTCTCGGTCGCAGCGCACATCCTCACGGTCGAGATCGGCGACACCGGCGTCGGTCTGACCGGCGCAAGTCGGCGCAGCGGCGTCGCTAATCTGGCGGTCAGAGCCGAACGCTGGCAGGGGATGGTGTCGCTGCGCGACCGGGCGCCGCGCGGTGCCGAACTGCGTTGGACGGCGCGCGTGAGCGACGCTTCCGCAGAGACTTCCCGATGACGCGCGTGTTCGTGGTCGACGACCACGACGTCGTCCGTATCGGCCTGGCTGCCCTGATCAACGCCGAAGCTGACCTGGAAGTGGTGGGGGAGGCGGCAACGAGGCGGCAGGCCGTGGCGAGGGTCGCCGCCACCCGGCCGGACGTCGTGGTCCTTGACGTGAGGCTGCCCGACGGAAGCGGCATCGACGCCTGCCGGGACATCCGGGGGAGGGATCCCGGCATCCGGTGCCTGATGCTCACGGCGTTCGACGACGACATGGCCAGCCGCGCCGCCGTCCTGGCTGGGGCGTCCGGCTATGTCTTGAAGGACATCCGCGGTGATCGCCTGGTGCAGGGAATCCGGCGTGTGGCAGGGGGGGAGTCGCTGCTCACCCCGCGGCTGGCCGGCCGGGTGGCAACCTCGTTGGGGCTGGACCGAGGCGACCCTGCCGCCCGCGCGCTGACGACGCGGGAACGGCAAGTCCTCGATCTGATCTCCCGGGGCCTCACCAACCGCCAGATCGGCGAGCACCTTGACCTGGCGGAGAAGACGGTGAAGAACTATGTGTCGGGGGTGCTCAGCAAACTCGGCATGGAGCGCCGCACCCAGGCCGCCGTCTTCGGGGTGGAGTTGCAGCGCCAGGAGGGTTCGTCCAATGTTCGAATTCACCCGGCCGCTCCCGGTACGCTGGCCGGATGAAGCCGTTTCGCACTAACCGGGTTGTGCCCGGACCCGGCCAGGAATCGGTCTGGGATTACCCGCGACCGCCTCGCGTGGAGACGAGTGCCGACCGGGTCGTCGTCACCCTCGGTGGCCTGGTCCTGGTCGACACCGACGATGCCGTCCGGGTGCTCGAGACCAGCCATCCGCCGGTCTACTACCTGCCGCGCTCCGCGTTCCGGGCGGGGAGCCTCGAACCGGTGACCGGCCGATCGTACTGCGAGTACAAGGGCGAGGCGTCGTACCTGAGCGTGGTCACCCCGGGGCGTGTGGAGGAGGCGGCCGGGTGGTACTACCCGTCGCCGACGCGGGGCTTCGAGGATCTGGCGAACCGCGTCGCGCTGTACCCCGGACGGATGGACCTCGTCACCGTGAACGGGGAAGCGGTGCTGCCTCAGCCGGGCGACTTCTACGGCGGCTGGATCACCTCCCGGGTCGTCGGACCGTTCAAGGGGGCTCCCGGCACTCTCGGATGGTGACGCCGCCGCGAACCGTCACGAGCCGGCTCGGCGTGGCCCCCATCTTTCTGGCTGCGCTGCTCTGGGGAACGACGGGCACGGCCGCGCACTTCCTGCCCGTCAGCGCCAGCCCGCTGGCGACCAAGGGCAGTCACACGGCTCTGGACACTGTGCACACTGGTGGCTCTGCTCGGCACGATTCTGCTGATCACCGGCCGGCAGTCGGACCAGGCCGCCGGGTCCGCTCCTCTGGGCGTTCTGCTCGGGCTGCTCGCGCGATCGGGCCCATGTTCGTCGCCTATCTGCTCTTCGGCCGCGGCCCGCGCACGGTCTGCGGCAGCACGGCGACCAGCCTCACTCTGGTCGAACCTCTCGTGGCTACGCTGCTGGCGGTCCTGATCGTCGGCGAGCGGTTGCCACCGTCCGGCTGGGCCGGGCTCGGGCTGGTTCTGGTGGCGGTGACCGCGCTTGCAGTTCCTCGGAATTCCGGTCAACCGTCGTCAGGAGGGCGCACCGCCTCGTCACCGGTAGGCTGACGAGGTGCCCGTCTCACTCGCCGATGTCAGTCGGATCATCCATGAACTGTGGCCGTTGTCCGGTGCCGAAGTCTGGGACGCCCCGGGTCTGGTCTGCGGCAACCCCGGCCAGCCCGTCGAATCGATCCACCTGGCCGTGGACGCCGTCTCCGCGACCGTGGACGAGGCGGTCGGACATGACGCAGACCTGCTCCTGGTGCACCATCCGCTCCTGCTGCGCGGCGTCACGTCGGTCGCCGAAGACCGTTACAAGGGCGCCCTGATCGGTCGTCTGATCCGAGCGAATTGCGCTCTCCTTGCGGCCCACACCAACGCGGATGTCGTCGTAGACGGCGTCTCGGACATCCTCGCCACCCGACTCGGCCTCATTGACGCAACCCCCATCACGGCGGGCGCCGCGGCGGGAACGGGAATCGGCCGGGTCGGCCGGCTCGCGCACCCGACCACCCTGGGCCAACTGGCCCACCGGCTCGCCCAGCTCCTGCCGGCGACCGCCACCGGCGTCCGGGTCTCGGGGGAGTACGGCAGTGTCGTCAAAACCGTCTCGCTCTGCGGTGGTGCAGGCGATTCCCTTCTCCCTCATCCCGCCGTGCAGGCGTCCGACGTCTATATCACCTCCGACCTCCGTCACCACCCGGCGTCGGAGGCCCGTGAGCAGTCCGGGCTGTCGGGGGGCACCCCTGCCCTGATCGACGTGTCGCACTGGGCCAGTGAATGGCTCTGGATCGAGCCGGCCGCCGAACAGCTGCGGGCTCTTCTGCCCGGTGTGCGCATCACCAGCAGTTCCCTGCGCACGGATCCCTGGGACTTCGCGATCGTGCAGTAGCCTGCCGATGAAGTTCGGATCCACCCCCAACGCTCGTTCATATTTCTATTCGCAAAGGTCAGGACATCGTGAAGGCATCCCCAGTAGAACAGAAAGAGCTTCTCCGGCTTCAGGCTCTCGACATCCGGCTGCAGCAGGTCGAGCATCAGACGAAGGCCCTGCCCCAGCACGCCGAGATCCGGGAACTCACCACGCTGTTCGACACCACCCGGATGGCCTTCGGCACCCGCGCCGGCGAACGTGATGACGTGCGCACCGAGCTGGCGCGGATCGAATCCGACGTCGAAGTGGTCGAGAAGCGCATCGCGCGGGACACCGACCGGGTTCAGCACACTTCCTCGGTGAAAGACGTGCAGGCTTTGGAGACGGAGCTTGCGGCGCTGCGCAAGCGCCTCCTGGCGCTCGAGGAGATCGAGATCGCGGTGATGGAACGGCTCGAGGAGAGCGATGCGACCGTCTCCGCGGTGGAGGCGGAGCGGGACGCGATCGCGCTCCGGATCCACGACGCCGAGCAGGCGCGCAACGAAAGCCTCGCCGATCTGAACCGGCAGCTCGGCGAACTCCGCCGGGACCGGGCCGCCGTCGCCGGCAGCGTCGCCGAGGACCTCGCCACGCTGTACGAGAAGCGCTTCGTGACGGGGCGGGGCAACGCCGCTGCCCTGTTGCGGGCGCGCACCTGCAGCGGCTGCACGATGACGCTCACCGGCAGCGACCTCGATGCCGTGCGTTCCTCGCCGGCCGACGAGGTCCTGTTCTGCCCGGACTGCGGGGCGATCCTGGTTCGCACGGAGGAGTCCGGGATCTAGGTGGAGCCGGGCCCCGCCGGCGGCCTGTATTCTGGACTGTGGAATGGGTCGGCAAGACGGTCGCGTCATCCGCTACCTTCGGGTCAGCGGATGCCGAGGAACGTCCGGGCTCCGCAGAGCAGGATGGTGGGTAACGCCCACCCGGGGTAACCCGCGAGACAGTGCCACAGAAAGTAGACCGCCTCCGGTTTCGGCCGGTGGTAAGGGTGAAACGGTGGTGTAAGAGACCACCAGAGGCCAGGGTGACCTGGTCGGCTAGGTAAACCTCGTCCGGAGCAAGGTCAGACAGGAAACGCCAAGGCGGCTCGCCGAGTTTCCGGGTAGACCGCTAGAGGGCTGCGGCAACGTAGTCCCGAGATAGATGGCCGTCCAGGGTGCTACGGCATCGGGACAGAACCCGGCGTAATAGCCGGCCCATTCCACCTTCCGGCCGCCGGGTTCTGCGCCCGGGTGCTCTGCCGCCCCGGGCAGGTCAGTCCTGATGCTTGACGGCGAGTGCGGCGGCCCCGAGGATTCCCGCGTTGTTGCGATGCACGGCCGGGATGACGGCTGTCTTCAGTCGCAGAAGGGGCAGGAAGTCCTGGTGGTGCTTGGACACGCCGCCGCCGACGATGAAGAGGTCCGGCGAGAACAGTGCTTCCAAGGTCGAGTAGTACTTCTGCAGCCGACCGGCCCATTTTTCCCAGCTCAGGTTCTCCCGCTCCTTGGCGGAGTACGCGGCCTTGGTTTCGTAGTCGACGCCCTCGATCTGCAGATGGCCGAGTTCGGTGTTCGGCACCAGCAAACCGTCGTTGAGCAGTGCGGTTCCGATTCCGGTGCCGAGGGTCGTCATGATGACCACTCCCTTCACCCCCTTCGCCGCGCCGAACTGCGCCTCCGCGTAGCCGGCGGAATCCGCGTCGTTCACGAAGTGAATGGGCTGGCCGAGACCCTTCTGGAAGAGATTCTCGGCGGAGAGGCCGATCCACTTGTCCGAGACGTTGGCGGCCGACATGGTGTGGCCGTTCTTGACGACGGCGGGGAAGCAGATGCCCACCGGCAGCGCGCCGGCACCCTCCTCGGCGGAAACGGTTGTCAGGAGGGTCCTGGTCGTTTCGATGATGTCGGCTGGTCGGCCGCCTTTAGGCGTGGGAAGCTTCACACGATCGGACAGGAGCTTGCCGGTGGACAGATCGACCACCGCTCCCTTGATCCCGGTGCCGCCAATGTCAATGCCGATGGCCATGGTTGAACTCATAGTCAAAACCTACCGGTTGTCAGGAGAGGGTGAGGATCTCGGCGCCGCGGTCGGTCACCACGAGGGTGTGCTCGAACTGGGCGGTGATGCTCTTGTCCCGGGTCGTCACGGTCCAGTCATCCGCCCACATGTCCCAGTCGGTCCCGCCCAGGGTGAGCATCGGTTCGATCGTGAAGACCATGCCGACCTCCATCACGGTGTCGTAGACGGGAGCGGAGTCGTAGTGCGGGATGATCAGGCCGGAGTGGAAGGCCTCGCCGACGCCGTGTCCGGTGAAGTCCCGAACGACCCCATAGCCGAACCTCTTGGCGTAGGACTCGATGGCGCGGCCGATCACGTTCACCTGGCGTCCGGGAGCGACGGCCCTGATACCGCGGGCGAGAGCCTCCCGGGTGCGTTCGACGAGAAGCCTGACCTCGTCCCGTGCCTCGCCGACAATGAAGGTGGCGTTCGTGTCGCCGTGCACACCGTTTTTGTAGGCGGTGATGTCTATGTTGACGATGTCGCCGTTCTCAAGAACGGTGTCGTCCGGGATGCCGTGGCAGATGACCTCGTTCACGGAACTGCACAGTGATTTGGGGAACCCCCGATAGCCGAGCGTCGACGGGTAGGCGTCACGCTCGATCATGAACTCGTGGCCGATCCGGTCGAGTTCCTCTGTCGTCACGCCGGGGCGGATGGCCTGTGCGACCGCTTCGATGGCCCCGGCCGCAATCCGGCCTGATTCCCGGATCAGCTCGATGCGCTCGGAGGAGTACAGATTCGATCCTGTGTAGGGCGAGGGCATTCCCTTGCCGACGTACTCCGGGCGCACGATGTGGCGGGGAACGGAGCGGAGCGGAGAAACCGCGCCCGGGAGGAGGTGACCAACAGAATCCTTAGGCATAGGATCAAGCTTATGTCCGAAGGCACCGATCATCAGTTCTGGTACAACATGCGCACGGGCGCGGTCGAACAGGGGATGCAGTCCCCCTCCGCGGACCGCGTCGGGCCGTTCGCCACCCGGGAGGAGGCCGTCCACGCGCTGGAGAAGCTGCGCGCGAACAGCGCCAAATGGGCCGCGGAAGAGGCCGAAAACGATCGCTAGTCCCGCGAGCGGCGAGTTTTACTCGTAGCTGTGTTCCGGCCCGGGGTACGCGCCGGAGTCGACGTCGTCCTTGAACCGGTGCACAGCATCCGTCAGCACGCCGCGCAGGTTGGCGTACTGCCGAACGAATCGGGGCACCCGACCCTCGGTCATGCCGGCGAAATCCGTCCATACCAACAGCTGGCCGTCTACGTCGGGCCCAGCACCCACCCCGATCGTGGGGATGTCGAGCCGTGCGGTGACCAGTGCCGCGACCGTCGCCGGGACCATCTCGAGCACGACCGCGAAGGCGCCGGCGTCCTGCACCGCGAGGGCGTCTTCGATCAGCTGATCCGCGGCCTCGCCGCGGCCCTGGATCATGTGTCCGCCCAGCCCGTGCTCGCTCTGAGGGGTGAAGCCGACATGCCCCATCACGGGGATCCCCGATGACACGATGCGCTTGATCTGCTTGTGGCTGCGAACCCCGCCCTCAAGCTTGACCGCGTGGGCCTGCGCTTCCTTCATGAAACGCACGGCGGTGTGCAGGGCCTCGCTCTGGCCGGTCTCGTACGAACCGAAGGGCATGTCCGCGACGACGAGTGCGCGGGTCACGGCGCGCGCGACGGCCCGGGTGAGCGGGATGAGTTCGTCGACCGTCACCGGAAGGGTGGTCTCGTAGCCGAACACGTTGTTACCGGCCGAATCGCCCACGAGCAGGAAGTCGATGCCGGCCTGGTCGAAGATCTGGGCCGTGAGCATGTCGTAGCTGGTGAGCCCCGTTATCGGGATGCCCTGCTGCTTGGCGTTGTGAAAATGGCGCGTGCGCACCCGTTTGGGTCCGGACTGCACGGAAACGAAGGGATTCAGCTCGCTGACGGGCTGGGGTTCATCCGGAACGGTCGACTCTGGCATGCCTCAAGTGTAGTCAAGGCGCGTTCAGGCCGATCGGCGGCCGGTTTCGCCCGAGAGCCGGCGCCAGACAGTAGCCTAGGGAGCGACAAGAAAGGGCGTGAATGGACAAGCAGCGCGACTTCGTTCTTCGGACCATCGAGGAGCGGGGAATCAAGTTCATCCGACTCTGGTTCACGGATGTCGTCGGCACCCTCAAATCGGTGGCCATCGCACCCGCAGAGGTCGAGGGCGCATTCGCCGAGGGTCTCGGTTTCGACGGTTCGGCGATCGAGGGTCTCACCCGGTCGTTCGAGGCGGATGTGCTCGCGCACCCGGACCCGACCACGTTCCAGATCCTGCCCTGGCGCGGTGAGATCGACCCGACCGCCCGCATGTTCTGCGACATCATGACGCCGGACGGTCAGCCGGCCGTCGCCGATCCGCGAAATGTGCTCAAGCGCACGCTGGCCAAGGCAGCCGACCGCGGTTTCACGTTCTACACCCACCCCGAAATTGAGTTCTACCTGCTCAAGTCGTCCAAGTATGGCAAGAACGGCCCCGTGCCGGTGGACCACGCCGGCTACTTCGACAACGTTCCCGGCGGCACAGCCCACGACTTCCGCCGCCGGTCGGTGCGGATGCTCGAAGACCTTGGCATTTCTGTGGAATTCAGCCACCACGAGGCAGGTCCCGGTCAGAACGAGATCGACCTGCGCTACGCGGATGCGCTGACCACGGCGGATAACATCATGACCTTCCGCACGGTCATCAAGGAAGTGGCCATCGAGCAGGGCGTCTACGCGACGTTCATGCCGAAGCCGATGTCGGAGCACCCCGGGTCAGGAATGCACACGCACCTGTCATTGTTCGAGGGCGACACCAACGCGTTCTTCGAGGCGGGCGCGCAATACCAGCTCTCCAAGACCGGCCGCCAGTTCATCGCCGGGCTGCTCAAGCATGCCCCGGAGATCACCGCCGTCACGAACCAGTTCGTGAACTCCTACAAGCGCCTGTGGGGTGGAGACGAAGCCCCCAGCTTTGTGTGCTGGGGTCACAACAACCGGTCCGCCCTGATCCGGGTGCCACTCTACAAGCCTAATAAGGGGCAGAGCGCCCGCGTCGAGTACCGGGCCATCGACTCGGCAGCGAATCCGTACCTCGCGTACTCCCTCATGCTGGCCGCCGGGCTCAAGGGAATCGAAGAGGGCTACGAGCTTCCCCCCGAGGCCGAGGACAATGTGTGGGGCCTGAGCGACACCGAGCGGCGCGCCCTGGGCTACCGGCAGCTTCCAGCGAGCCTGGACCACGCGATCCAGTACATGGAGGAGTCCGAGTTGGTCGCCGAGACGCTGGGCGAGCACGTGTTCAACTATGTGCTGCTCAACAAGCGCCAGGAGTGGAAGGAGTACCGCTCGCAGGTCACTCCCTTCGAGCTCGACAAGAACCTCGAGATGCTCTAACAGCGGGAGACGAGACCCGATGGCACGGGAACAGCTGACCCTGACCGAGCTCGCCCGGGTAGGCTTCGTCGAGCTACGAGAGGTGCGTTTTCGGCTGGATGAGGTCGGTGACCTGGGCGGACCCGAATCGGCCGCACTGCTGCCGCTGCTCGGCAAGACTGCCAACCCGGATGCCGCCCTCGCGGCCCTCGTTTCGCTGCTGCGCCAGGCACCGCACGAGGTGCGGGCGTTGTTGCTGCACCCGGAGCAGACCCAGCGGCTGCTGCGGGTCGTCGGCGCGTCGAGCGGACTGACCGAGTTCTTCCTGCGTCATCCGGAGGAATTGACGGTTCTCGCCCAGCCGCTCACGACCCTTCCCGACCTGCCGGAACTGATCGAGGACCTGCTGGATGCGGTCGGTACCCGGGACGGGTTCGCCAGCCTCGTCGACGATGAGGGCTGGGTCGCCCTGCGGGTGCGCTACCGGCGCCGCCTGGCGCAGCTGGCCGCCTACGACCTCGAGCAGGCCGACCCGGTCGCGGGCCTGGACGCCGTCGCCCGCACGCTCGCCGACCTGGCGGCCGCCGCGCTGGAGGCCTCCTTGGCCGTCGCGCGGAGCATGTCCACCGGTTTGGTCGCGGGGCGAGGCGTATTCCCGGAGGAAGAGGTGCGCGCCACCCGGCTCGCGGTGATCGGCATGGGCAAGGCCGGCGCCGGCGAACTGAACTACGTCAGTGATGTCGACGTGATCTTCGTCGCCGAGGGTGACCCGGCCGCCGGCCTGGAAGCGCCGCGCGCGGTCGATATCGCCACCCGGCTCGCGATCCTGCTGATGCGGGGCCTGAATCAGCCCGCCGTCGAACCCGAGCTCTGGGAAGTGGACCCGAACCTCCGTCCCGAGGGCAAGTCCGGCGCCCTGGTGCGATCCCTCGAGTCTCACCTGGCCTACTACGACCGTTGGGCGAAGAGCTGGGAGTTCCAGGCGCTGCTGAAGGCCAGACCGCTGGCGGGCGACCTCGAGCTCGGTGGCCGGTATGTGGCGGCGGTGTCCCCGAAGGTGTGGACCAGTGCCAGCCGGGAGAATTTCGTCGAGTCCGTGCAGCGGATGCGCGAGCGCGTCACCAAGAACATTCCGGAGGACGAAGTCGCCGTGCAGCTGAAGCTCGGCCCCGGCGGCCTCCGCGACATCGAGTTCACCGTGCAGCTTCTGCAGCTCGTGCACGGTCAGGCGGATCCGGCGGTTCGGCAGGCCGGCACCCTGCCAGCGCTGACCGCGCTGGCCGAGAGCGGATATGTCGGGCGCGCTGAAGCGGCCGAGTTCGCTCAGGAGTACCGCATCCTGAGGCTGATGGAGCACCGCCTGCAGCTGGAGAAGCTCCGGCGCACCCACCTTGTCCCGCGCGACGAGTCGAGCCTGCGCGTCCTCGCCCGGGCGACCGGGCTCGCCCCGAACGCCGCCCAGCTGAGCGTCCGGTGGCTGAACACCAAGCACCGGGTGCGCGGCCTGCATGAGCGCCTGTTCTACCGCCCTCTCCTGTCGGCGGTGGCCGCGCTTCCCGCGGACGGGCTGGGCCTCACCAGCGCCCAGGCCGAGGCCCGGCTGGCCGCCATCGGATTCCGCAATACCAAGGGCGCCCTCGGTCACATTGCGGCCCTCACCGGCGGGGTGTCCCGACGGGCGACGATTCAGCGCAATCTACTGCCTGTGCTGCTGCAATGGTTCTCCGAGGGAGCCGACCCCGACTACGGGCTGCTCGCGTTCCGGCGCCTGAGCGACAGTCTCGGTACGACCTACTGGTTCCTGCGCATGCTCCGCGACTCATCCGGGGCCGCCGAGCGACTCACCCGGGTGCTGTCCTCATCCCGTTTCGTCGGCGAGCTCCTGGAGACGATTCCCGAATCCGTGGCCTGGCTGGAAGACGAGGACGACCTGCGGCCCCGCAGCGCGGCCACCCTCCGTGAGGAGGCCCGCGCCGTGCTGGCACGGCACGAGAGCCCGGATGCGGCCGCCTCGATCCTGCGCACGGCCCGGCGCCGCGAAATGCTGCGGCTGGCGTTCTCGGCGATCCTGGGCCAGGTCAGCATCGACGAGCTGGCGACGGGGCTCACCCACGTCACCGCCACCATCATCGAGGGGGTGCTCGCCGCCATCCGTGGCACCACGCTCGACGGGGCCGAAGACGGTCAGGACGCCGACGGGATCGAATTCGCCGTGATCGGCATGGGCCGGTTCGGCGGCTCGGAACTGGGGTTCGGCTCGGATGCCGACGTGATGTACGTCTTTCGCCCGGGCACCCTCACCGGCGAGGCAGCCCACGACCGGGCGAAGTTCATCGTCAAGGAATTGTCGCGGCTCACCGATGACAACCGCTTGCCTCTGGACCTGGACATCGGGCTGCGCCCTGAGGGGAAGAACGGTTCCGTTGCCAGGTCCCTCGAGTCCTACGAGGCCTACTATCGGCGTTGGTCGCTCACCTGGGAGGCACAGGCGCTGTTGCGGGGGAGAGGAGTCGCCGGCGACGCCCGGCTCCTGGCCGACTTCGAGGCCGTCGCCGACGAGGTGCGGTATCCGTCATCGATCAGCGAACAGGCGATCCGTGAGGTCAAGCGGATCAAGGCCAGAGTCGAAAACGAACGGCTGCCGCAGGGCGCCGATCCCAACCGGCACCTCAAGCTCGGCCGAGGGTCGTTGAGCGACGTGGAGTGGTTCGTGCAGCTGCTTCAGCTGAAGCATGCGGCCGACATCGCCGAGCTGCGCACCTCGTCGACGCTCGGCGCCCTTCGCGCGGCCGTCGCCGCGGGCCTGGTCAACGAGACGGATGCCGAAACTCTCACCGCCGCGTGGCTCTTCGCGTCCCGCTGCCGGTCCGCGATCACCCTCTGGACCAACAAGACCGCGGATGTCCTCCCGACCGACCGCGTGCAGCTCGAGGGCGTCGCCCGGGTGATGGAATACCCGCCGGGCTCTGCCAACCAGCTCGAGGAGGAATACCTCTCGGTGACCCGCCGCGCCCGCGCGGTGTTCGAGCGCCTGTTCTACGGGCCGGTGGAGCGCGCCGGCCCCTTCGGCGGGTAGGTCCGGTACAGGCAGGAGGACCGCATCCCCGAGGGGATGAGGTCCTCCTGCCTATACCCAGCCGGTTGCCGGGGCTACGGTCTAGACGCCGTAGTAGAGCTCGAACTCGAACGGGTGCGGACGCTGCGCGAGCGGCTTGATTTCCATCTCACGCTTGTAGTCGATCCAGGTTTCGATCAGTTCGGGCGTGAAGACGTTACCGGCAAGCAGGAAGTCGTGGTCGTTCTCGAGGGCTACGAGGGCCTCGCCGAGCGATGCGGGAACCTGCGGGATGTTCTTGGCCTCTTCGGGCGGAAGCTCGTAGAGGTCCTTGTCGACCGGCTCGTGCGGTTCGATCCGGTTCTTGATGCCGTCCAGTCCGGCCATCAGCTGGGCGGCGAAGGCGAGGTACGGGTTGCCCGAGGCATCGGGAGCGCGGAACTCGATGCGCTTCGCCTTCGGGTTTGTGCCCGTGATCGGGATCCGGATGGACGCCGAGCGGTTGCCCGCCGAGTAGACGAGGTTGACGGGAGCTTCGAACCCCGGCACCAGACGGTGGTAGGAGTTGACGCTCGGGTTTGTGAAGGCGAGTACGGCCGGTGCGTGCTTGAGCAGACCACCGATGTACCAGCGGGCGACGTCGGACAGTCCGCCGTAGCCGGACTCGTCGTAGAAAAGGGGCTTGCCGTCGGCCCACAGTGACTGGTGCGTGTGCATGCCGGAGCCGTTGTCGCCGAACAGAGGCTTCGGCATGAAGGTGGCCGTCTTTCCCCACTCGGCCGAGGTGTTCTTGACGATGTACTTGAACTTGAGCAGATCGTCGGCTGCGTGCACCATGGTGTCGAAGCGGTAGTTGATCTCGCCCTGGCCGCCGGTGCCGACCTCGTGGTGGCTGCGTTCCAGGATGAGTCCGGCGTCAATCAGCTTGAGGCAGATGTCGTCGCGCAGGTCGGCGTGCTGGTCGACCGGGCTGACGGGGAAGTAGCCGCCCTTGAAAGGCGTCTTGTTGGCGAGGTTCCCGCCAACCTCTTCCTTGCCCGAGTTCCAGGCACCCTCGCTGGAGTCCACGGAGTAGAAGCTGGAGTGCTGGTTCACTTCGTAGCGAACATCGTCGAAGATGTAGAACTCGGCCTCCGGAGCGAAGAATGCGGTGTCCGCGATCCCGGTCGAAGCCAGGTACTTCTCGGCCTTCTTGGCAACCTGACGCGGGTCCTTCGAATAGATCTCGCCGTTGCGCGGGTTGTAGATGTCGAAAAGCATGATGAGGGTGCGCTCGGTGCGGAACGCGTCGATGTAGGCCGTGGTCACGTCCGGGATCAGCTGCATGTCGGATTCGTGGATCGACGCGAAACCGCGGATCGACGAACCGTCGAACATCTGCCCGACCGTGAAGAACTCCTCATCGACGGTCGACGCGGGGATGTTGAAGTGCTGCTGAACACCCGGCAAATCGGTGAAACGGATGTCAAGGAACTTGACGTCCGTGTCTTTGATGAACTTGAGCACTTCTGACGAATCGCGGAACATGCGGTTTTTTCTCCAAACGACGTGGGCATAGAACGTGTAAGTCGCGCGCTGCGGCTCTTTTGAGGCTACTGGGATGCCATTACCCGGCAGTGACGCTTATGTTTCACACATGTTACAGCGGGGCCCGCTCGGTAGACTCAGCCCGTGTCTGCCGCAGCCTCGAATTCGACCACTTTTGGACAACTTCCACCGAGCCGTTGGCCGGGGGAACGCCTCGGCCTGCCGAACGAGGGAACCCGTTCCGTGGGGCGCGTCGGCCGCAGGATCGGCGCCCTCGCGTTGGACTGGGCCCTGGCCTACGGGGCGGCGGCACTGTTCTTCAGCACGAGCGGCGTGGTCAACGGCTTCGCTGTGACCGCCATTTTCGTGGGGCTCCAGATCGTGTTTATCCCGACCATTGGCGGCAGCATCGGCCACCGTCTGGTCGGGCTCCGGGTCGTTCCGCTCCAGCCGGGTTGGGTCGGGTTGTGGCGCCCCGTCGTGCGGTCCCTGCTGCTCGGGCTGGCGGCCCCCGCTCTGGTCTGGGACTCGGACCAGCGCGGTTTCCACGACAAGGTCGCGGGAACGGTGCTCATCCGCTCCTAGCCTGAGCCGCGAGGGGAAGAGCCTAGTTTCCGCGCTGCGGACGCGCCTTCATCGGGTCGACGCCCTTGGGGATCGGCAGTTTCTTGGTCATGGAATTCAACCGGTTGTTCACGGCGAGCACCTCGGCCTTGGTCAGGGTGGGCTTGATCCGGGTGAGGCGCCGGGCCAGTTTGTGCAGCGGCACGGCATCGGCGTCGGGGCCGACGCTGATGATGGTGACGGCGATGCTGCCGCCGAGCCTGGTCACCATCCGGCGCTCTTCCTCGAGCATGCGGGCCGTTCGGGTGCGCGGCCCTTCACTGATCAGCACCACGCCGCCGCGGCCGACAGCCCGGTACACGGCATCCTGAGTCTTGCCGTTGACGGCGACGGGCATCTCACTTCCCACCCAACCGCGCTTCAGCGAACCGCGCAGCACCGCGCCGACGGCGCCGGGCTGGCCCTCGATCTGCGTGTATGCGGCTTTCTCGGCCCGCTGGCCCAGGATGATGAGCATGGCGAGGATTCCGGTGAGCACACCCGAAATCGTCCACAAGACGATATTCAGGATGCTTCCGGGGGACAGAATAAGGGCAAGTCCCAGCGCGACCGCGACGGGCACCACAAAGCCGAGAACCATGAACAACACGATCTTCTTGTCGTAGCGACGTGTCATCTGGAACACCTGCCACATTTGCTTCATGCGGCCGGGCTTCTTGGGGGGGCGGGGAGTCTTGTCCTTGCTGCGTGCCATGGTTCCAAGACTACCCAGTCACCCGAATGTCTCATGACCGATTTTTGATCAGGAGACCGCCTGCGCGAACCCGAGGGATGCGTCCGCCAGGTGGCGCAGTTGCGGCGGAACCTCGCGACCGGTCGCCAGCATGGACTGGGCCCAGAGCCGGCCGGCCCGATAGGACGAGCGCACAAGCGGGCCGGAGAGCACACCAAGGAAACCGATGGCCTCGGCTTCCTCCTTGAGTTCGACGAACTCCTCCGGCTTCACCCAGCGGGCCACGGGCAGATGACGCGCGCTCGGCCGCAGATACTGGGTGATCGTGATGATGTCGGTCCCGGCGTCATGCAGGTCCTGGAGGGCCTGGCTGACCTCCGCGCGCTCCTCGCCCATGCCCAGGATCAGATTCGATTTCGTGATAAGTCCCGCATCGCGGCCCTGGGTGAGGACGTCCAGGGACCGTTCGTAGCGGAATGCCGGCCGGATTCGCTTGAAGATTCTCGGGACGGTCTCCACATTGTGGCCGAAGACCTCGGGCTGGGCGGAGAAGACCTCGCCGAGGTGGTCCGGGTTGCCGGAGAAGTCCGGGACCAGAATCTCGACGCCGGTTCCGGGACTCTGCTGATGGATCTGCCGGATGGTCTCCGCGTAGAGCCAGGAGCCCTCGTCGGGCAGGTCGTCGCGGGCGACGCCCGTCACCGTGGCGTAGCGCAGATTCATCTTGACGACGGATTCCGCGACGCGGCGCGGCTCATCCGTGTCGTACTCGGCAGGTTTGCCGGTATCGATCTGGCAGAAGTCGCACCGCCTCGTGCACTGTGACCCGCCGATCAGGAAGGTCGCCTCGCGGTCTTCCCAGCATTCGAAGATGTTAGGGCAGCCGGCCTCCTGGCACACGGTGTGCAGGTTTTCGCCCTTCACCAGGTTTTGGAGCTTGCGGTACTCCGGTCCCATCTTCGCCACCGTCTTGATCCAGGCGGGCTTACGTTCGATCGGCGTTTCCATATTGCGGATCTCAAGGCGGAGCATCTTGCGTCCCTCGGGCGCCGCGCTCACGCGGACACCGCCCAGACGGTCTCGAACTGGGCCGTGATGGGGGCGATGAGGTCGGCCGGTTTCACGTCGTGGCCGACCATTCTCGAGATGGTGGTGACGCCGGCGTCCTTGATCCCGCAGGCGATGATGTGGTCGTAGGGTTCGAGCGAGTTGTTGCAGTTGAGGGCGAAGCCGTGCATGGTCACTCCTTCCGCGACGCGGATTCCGATGGCGGCGATTTTGTCTTCCCGGCCCTCCGGGCCGACCCAGACTCCTGAACGGCCCGAGATTCGGCAGCCGACGATGTCGAAGCCCAGGAGGGCGTCGATGAGGATCCCCTCGAGGAGGCGCACGTAGCCGACGACGTCGACGGGCTCCCGGAGGCGAATAACCGGATACCCGACCAGCTGCCCGGGGCCGTGCCAGGTGATCTTCCCACCGCGGTCCGCGTCGATGACGGGGGTTCCGTTTCGGGGACGCTCCTCAGGAGCTGTGCGCTTCCCGGCGGTATACACACTCGGATGTTCGAGAAAGATGACGGTGTCCGGCCTCTCCCCGGAGACGACGGAACGGTGGACTGCGCGTTGGAGCTCAAGGCCCTCAACATACGGCACGGAGTTGGCGCTTAGCCCCGCGACGACAAAGTCGAGCATGCACTCATCCTAAACCCCGGCGCTCCTCCCCACGGGGTTGGCGGCCCGGTTGTCCCCGAACCGAGTCTGGGTCGGCCGGGAGGGGAGCGGCGAGGCCAGCATGTCCGGTATGAGAACTCGCGGTCGACGCGTCCGCAATCCGGGGCCCGCGTCCCCGCCGCACTCGACCGGCTCGGTACCCGGCGGCGGCCCCACATTGGTCGCAGGCTACCGCGCTCTGCGGCGCTTGGCGTCAACCGACCGGGCCGACCTGTATGTGGGCGTGGCGCCGTCCCCGTCGACCTCGACCGGGGATGAGGCGCGGGGGTGGGAGCAGGGTGGCTCCACGACGTCCGTCGTGCTCAAGGTCTTCCATCCGGGAATGGATGACCTCTCGATCGAACGGGAGGTCCAAGCCCTGACCACCCTGACGGTCGGACGGCTAACCACGCTCGTCGATGTCGGCACCCTGGCCGATGGCCGCACCTGCCTCGTACTGGAACAGCTCACGGGCGGGTCGCTGAGCGGCTTTCTGGAGGGCCGCAGCCACTTGCTTCCCGGGGAGGCGGTCACGATCCTGGCGCCGATCGCGGCCGCATTGGCGGAGCTGCAGGCCATCGGCCTGATCCATCCGGCCGTCAGCCTCGCGAGCATTCTCTTCGACTCCAGCGGGCGCCCGGTTCTGACCGGGCTGGGAGAGCTCCGGGCGCTGCCCGAGGCCGGTCGCGGGCGGTCCGAGGCGCTCGCCCTGGTGCACGGCCGGCTCGCGCAGGTCATCCGGACGGTGCTCGACCACGTCGATCCCGTCGTGCCGGTCCCGACGGTCCTCCGCGACCTGGAACGGTGGTGTGCGGTGCCGGCCGCTGGCTCGGCGGCCCGCACCTGGGGCGAGGTCGAGCATCTCCTGTTCGCCTGGGCCGAGGCCAGGCCGGTGAGGCTGGGTCGGAGCCCCGAGGCCGTCAGCGGGCCGCAACCGGCCGTCGACTGGCTCCGGAGACCTCTGATTGACGATTTCGTCGGACGTGCTCCCACGGAGAAGGTCCGCCTTGCCGCAGAGGATCCCCGGGCCAAACGGATGCTCGGCAGCCGGGTCTCGCGTGCTCGCACGGCGGTTGGCCGGCTGTGGGAAGGTCACCCGGCCGGTGGGCTGAAGTCGCTGCTGGGCCGGCGGTTCCGCCTCCGCCGTGGGCCGCTGCTCCTCGTGGCCCTCGTGGCCCTGTTGAGTACGGGACTGGCGGTGATGGCGCTGGCCGCGGGTGGATCCGCACACACCGACGGAGCGCGGCCGGAGGGCTCCTCAAAGCCGGCCGAGTCGACCACCGCTGACGGCGACGAAGTAGGCGGCGACGGGTCTCCCCGAGAGGAAGCCGTGGTGACCGGTGACGACCCGGTGGTCGCGCTTCCGGCCCTGCTGCGGGTCCGCAGCCGGTGCCTTGCGGAGGTTTCGGTGGTCTGCCTCGATGCCGTGCACCAGGCGCAATCGGCGGCTCTGGCGGCCGACAGCTACACCCTGCGCATGATGCAACAGGGCGGCGAGGTCGCTGAATTCGAGGATTGGTCGTCGTGGGCGGCGGTTCTGGTGGAGCGAATGGGGGATGTCGCGCTCGTGTCGCTTCAGGCCCCGGATGCAGAACGACAGCCGGCCTCGGTCCTTGTGGTCAAGGGCGAGGCCGGCTGGCGAATCAGGGATATTTTCGACTACTAGTCAAGGTCCGGTCTCACGGACGACATCGACTAGATGCCGAGGTTTGCTTCGAAGGCACCTGCCTCGAGACGCTGCTTCATGGTGACGAGGAAGCGTGAAGCATCCGCGCCGTCAATGATGCGGTGATCATAGGACAGAGCCAGGAACACGGTCGAGCGGATCGCGATCGCGTCGAGGCCACCCTGGCTGACGACGATGGGCTTCTTGTAGACAACCCCGGTGCCGAGGATGGCGCTCTGCGGCAGGAAGACGACCGGGGTGTCGAAGAGCGCACCGCGCGAACCGGTGTTGGTCAGCGTGAACGTTCCACCAGACAGTTCGTCGGGCTTGAGCTTGTTGTCGCGGGTGCGCTGAGCGAGATCGGCGATCTGAGCGGCGAATCCGGCCAGATCGAGTTCGCCCGCGTTGCGCACGACCGGGGTCAGCAGGCCGCGTTCGGTATCGACCGCAATGCTGATGTTCTCCTGGCTCGGGTACACGATCGTGTCGCCGTTAATGGTGGCGTTGATGATTGGGTTGGCCTGAAGTGCCTCGGCTGCAGCGAGAGCGAAGAACGGCAGAAAGGACAGCTTGTTACCCGTCTTGGCGTGAAAATCGGCCTTGACCTGGTCGCGAAGAATCGCGACCCGGGTCACGTCGACCTCGACCACCGTGGTCAGCTGAGCCGATGACTGCATCGAGATGACGGCGCGTTCGGCGACGACCTTGCGCAGACGCGACATGGGCTGGGTGGTCCCGCGCAGGGCGGAAACCTCCACGGCCGGAGCTGTTGCTGCAGCCGTCCCGACGGGAGCGCTGGCCTGGGCGAGCGCGATGTCCTCCTTGCGGATGCGTCCACCGACACCGGTTCCGACCACGCGAGACAGATCGACGCCGGCCTCGTTCGCGAGTTTGCGGACGATGGGGGTGACGTAGCCGGATGTTCCCGCGTGCGATCCGCGGGAGACGGCCGGCTCCGGCGCGACCACGGGGGCAGCGGCAGGTGCTGGGGCGGCGACGGGGGCAGCGACAGGAGCCGCAGCAGCAACGGGTGCCGCGACCGGTGTGGGCGCGAACACCGGTGCGGGTGCAGCGACGGGTTCGGGAGCGGCGACCGGTGCGGGTGCCGCGACCGGTGCGGGTGCCGCAACGGGTGCGGGTGCCGCCACGGGTGCTGCAACGGGTGCGGGTGCCGCCACGGGTGCGGGGGCGGCCACCGGTGCCGGCGCTTCCGCGACGGGCTCGGGAGCGTCCACCGGCGCAGGCGCTTCCGCGACGGGAGCGGAGGCACCGGAACCGTCACCGATCGTGACCAGCGGAGTTCCGACCTCGACGGTCTCATCTTCCTGAACCAGGATGGCCTCGATCACGCCGGCAATGGGGGACGGGATTTCCGTGTCCACCTTGTCGGTCGATACTTCCAGCAGCGGCTCGTCGACTTCGACGCGGTCTCCCACGTTCTTCAGCCAGCGGGTGACCGTACCCTCTGTGACACTCTCACCGAGTGCCGGGAGGTTAACGGATTCGCTCATGCGATTGTCTCCTTCAAAACGAATTGTCTGTAATTAGAGTACTGAGTGTCTGAATGCAGAGGTTCGACGGCTACGCGTGAAGCGGCTTGCCGGCCAGCGCCAGGAAGGCCTCGCCGAGTGCCTCGTTCTGGGTGGGGTGCGCGTGCAGGAACGGGGCGATGTCTTCCGGGTAGGCCTCCCAGTTCACCACCAACTGTCCCTCACCGATCAGCTCGCCGACGCGGGCGCCGATCATGTGGACACCGAGGATGGGGCCGTCTTTGACCCGGACGAGCTTGATGGAGCCACTCGTGCCGAGGATGGAGCTCTTGCCGTTTCCACCCAGGTTGTACTCGACGGTGGAGATCTGGTCGGCGCCGAACTTTTCGGCAGCCTTGGCCTCCGAGTAGCCAACGGAGGCGATCTCCGGGTCGCTATAGGTGACCTTGGGGATGTTGAGGTCGTCGACGACGATCGGGTTGAGACCGGCGATCTCCTCGGCGACGAAGATGCCTTGCTGGAATCCGCGGTGCGCGAGCTGCAGGCCGGGGACGATGTCGCCCACGGCGAAGACGCCGGGGATGTTGGTCGCGAGGCGCTCGTCGGTCAGGACGAAGCCGCGGTCCATGGTGACGCCGACCTCCTCGAAGCCGAGTCGGGCGGTCGACGGGCCACGCCCGACGGCGACGAGCAGAATCTCCGCCTCGATGACGGTGCCGTCCTCCAGGGTGATGACGACGCCGTTCTCGTGCTGGGTGACGCTCTGGAACCGGATGCCGAGCGAGTATTCGATGCCACGCTTTCGGAAGGCGCGCTCCAGCTGCTTGGAGATGGACTCTTCCTCGTTGGGAACCAGGTGGGGAAGTGCCTCGATGATGGTGACGTCGGCACCGAAGGACTTCCAGACGCTCGCAAATTCGGCGCCGATGACGCCGCCGCCGAGCACGGCGACCTTCTTCGGGACGAACTCGAGCTCGAGGGCGTGCTCGCTGGTCATGACTCGACCGCCGATGGCGAGCCCCGGCAGGGAGCGGGAGTAGGAGCCTGTCGCGAGGACGATGTTCTTACCCACGATGGTGTCGGCACCGACCTGCACGGTGTTCGGCGAAATCAGTCGACCTTCACCTTCGATCACTGTGATGCCGCGCGACTTGATCAGACCCTGCAGCCCCTTGAACTTCGACGCCACAATACTCTTGCGGAACGCGTTCACGGCGGGCATGTCGATGCCCTCGAACTGCGTTTTGACACCGTACTTTGCGGCGTCGCGGCTGAAATCGGCCACCTCGGCCGAGTGCAGGAGTGCCTTGGTCGGGATGCAACCGAGGTGCAGACAGGTTCCGCCGAGTTTGCCCTTTTCGATCAGGCCAACGGTGAGCCCCAGCTGAACGGCACGCAATGCGGCCGCGTAGCCACCGCTTCCGCCGCCGAGAACGACAAGGTCAAAATTCTGTTCCGACACCCAGATACTCCCTCATACATCACAACCCGGTCTGCCCGCAGCGAGGATACGCATCCGGGCAGGCGAGAGTGGGCGAGATTTCTCGCCCACTCGACTGTACTACGGGCGCGAAAAGTCCTCGGCCAGTCGGAGCAGAGTCCGAACCGAGATTCCGGTCGGCCCGGCATTCGTGAATCCCCACCCGCTGCCGGTGTTGTGGGCCGGCCCGGCGATGTCCAGGTGGGCCCACGGGATCGTCTCGGTGCCGTCCCCGTTGCCGCGGGTTCCGATGAACTCCTGCAGGAATACTCCGGCGAGCAGCATGCCGCCGTGGGTGCTGCCGATCTTCGCGTTGGCGATGTCGGCGACATCCGAGTTGAGTAGAGGGCGCAGTTCCTCGGGAAGCGGCATCGGCCACACCAGCTCACCCACCGATTTGCCGGCGGTGAGCACCCGGGCGACCAGGGCATCCTCACCCATGGCGGCGTAGTAGCGGGTGCCGAGTGCGACGAGGGCGGCGCCGGTCAGCGTCGCCACGTCCACGATCGCATCCGGGCACTCCTCGCCAGCCGCGACGAGACCGTCCGCAAGAACCAGGCGACCCTCCGCATCCGTGTTCAGCACCTCGACCGTGCGGCCTCCGCGGATCCGCAACACGTCGTTGGGTCGGATGGCCGAGCCGGACGGCATGTTCTCCGCGATGCAGAGCCAGGCGGTGATGCGCACGTTGAGCCCCAGGCGGGCGGCCGCCAGGGTCACGGCCAGCACGGTCGCCGCGCCGGTCATGTCGTATTTCATGCCGACCATGGATGCCGGCGGCTTCAGTGAGAGTCCGCCGGTGTCGAAGGTGATGCCCTTGCCGACCAGGGCAATGTGCTGCGTCGCGCCCTCCGGCGTGTAGCTGACCTTGACCAGGCGCGGCGGCCGGCTGGAACCCTGGCCGACGCCCGCGATCCCGCCGAAACCATCCGCGGCCAGCTCCGCCTCGTCCCAGACGCGCACGGCGACGGGAAGGCCCGCGGCGGCGTCCATGGACAGGCGCGCGAGTGCCTCCGGGTAGAGGTCGGAGGGCGGCATGTTGACCAGGTCCTTGACCAGGTTGACGGCCTCGGCGATGACTCCGACGCGGGCGGAGGCTCCGGCCGCCTCCGCGGCGGTGTGCACCGTGATCTCCTGCGCCGGGATCTTGGTCGCGGCGAGCGAGTTCTGCCGGTACGCGGTGTAATAATACGCACCGAGCGCGGCACCCTCAAGGACGGCCTCCGCTTGGGCATCCGTGGTCATGGGGAAGGCGAAGGCAACCGAGGTCACGCCGGTCAGCTGGCGAACGGCCGACCCGGCAGCATGGCGCAGCGCATCGACCGTGACCTCCTTGCCGATTCCGACAACGGCGATGCTGCGGGCGTTGCCGATCGACGCAGGCAGTCGCACCACCTGATCGCGACCACCCGTGATACCCAAGGGGGCGAGTTGGTCCGCGAGGCCGGCGAAGGCGGCGTCAGCGAACAGGGCGGCGGAGTCGCCGGACTGGAGCGCCCCGACAATGAGAACGTCCACCTCCGATTCGAGGGCGGGTGCTGCGGATATGGTCAGACGGGGTGCGTTCATCCCCCGATCGTACGCTCCGGGTGTGTTCGCTCTCGGCATCACGGCGGGGTCGTCGATTCCCGCACCGCCCGGAATTTGGCGCTTACAGTTAATGTCATGCGGGATCCTGGTGACATTTACGAGCTGACTGCGGACGCGCAAAACGTCCCGGAGGGGCTCCACCTTGTGGCGGGTCTGACGGGCTTCGCGGATGCCGGTGGTGCCGTCTCGCAATTCACGGAATACCTTCTGGAAACCCTTGACCACACCGTCGTCGCGACCTTCGACGCCGACGTGCTGCTCGACTACCGGGCGCGGCGGCCGATCATCCAGTTCGACCAGGACCACCTCACCGACTATCAGCCTCCCGCCCTGAGGGTGTACCAGGCCCGGGACGAGATCGGCCAGCCGTTCCTGCTTCTGACCGGCTTCGAGCCGGATTTCCGCTGGGAACAGTTCACCGCCGCGGTGCTGCAGCTTGAGCGCCGCTTCAAGGTGGCCTCCACAACCTGGGTGCACGCGATTCCGATGCCGGTCCCGCACACCCGTCCGATCGGCGTGACCGTCAGCGGTAACCGGTCCGATCTGGTCGAGAGCATGTCGGTCTGGCGTCCGAACACCCAGGTTCCGGCGAACGCGCTGCACCTGGTGGAATACCGGCTGCAGGAGGCTGGCGCCTCCGTCGTCGGGTTCGTACTACTGATCCCGCACTATCTGGCCGACACGGAATTTCCCCTCGCCGCCCTCGCAGCCCTGGACAGCACGAGTGCCTCCACCGGGCTGATCTTCCCCACCGATCGGGTGCGAGAGAAGAACCGCGAGTTCGTCGCCCGCATCGACGAGCAAGTGCGGGACAACCCCGAGCTGGGCAAGCTCGTCGGCACGCTCGAAGAGCGCTACGACGCCTATATGGAGGGCAGCACGCTGCGCTCCCCACTGACAGACGAGGCCGGCGAATTGCCCAGCGCCGATGAGATCGCCGCCGAACTGGAGAACTTCCTCGCCACCCGGCGCAGCAGAGACGACGGTTCGCCGGCCTGATCCGCCGCGCGTCGCCGTGAATCCGGATGCTTCGGCGCGGGTAAGTTTGGGGCAATGAACTCGCGCCGATCCTGGTTGATCTTTTACGTCGGATCGTTCGCGTACCTCTCCGCCGTCCTGCAGCGCTCTTCCCTCGGGATCGCCGGTGTCGCCGCCACCGAACGGTTCGGCGGGTCTGCCGCGCTGCTGTCGAGCCTCGCCGTCGTGCAACTCGCCGTCTATGCGGCGGCACAGATTCCGGTGGGCGTCCTGATCGATCGGTACGGGCCTCGCGTGCTGGTGGCCTCCGGGACAGGGCTGATGGTGGTCGGCCAGACCACGCTCGCCTTCGCCCCCGACATCCCGATTGCCGTGCTCGGGCGCATCCTCGTCGGTGCCGGCGACGCCGCCATCTTCATCTCGATGATTCGTCTCATCGCCTCGTGGTTCTCCGGACGCATCGTTCCACAGCTCTCGCAGTGGCTGGGCAACATCGGTCAGCTCGGCCAGGTGCTGTCCGCCCTACCGCTGGCGTGGGTGCTGCACACCTGGGGGTGGACGCCGACGTTCCTCTCCGCCGCCTCGGTTGCCGTGTTGGCCCTGATCGTGGTCATCGTCGTGGTGACGGACCAGCCGGAGCGCGCATCCATGCAGAACCGGACCACCAGCTGGCGTGGCGCGCTACTGCAGCTCACACACAGTTTCAAGCGGCCTGGAACCCAGCTCGGCTTCTGGTCGCACTACGTCACACAGTCCTCCGGAACCGTCTTCACCCTGCTCTGGGGATTCCCTTTCATGGTGTACGGACTTGGCTACGACCCATCCCTCGCCGCGGCGATGCTGATGGTCCTGGTGGGTGCCGGCATGGTGTGCGGGCCGATCCTGGGGATCCTGACGGCGCGCTTTCCGCTGCGCCGCAGCACCATCGTGCTCGGCGTCGTCGCGCTGATGGGCGCGGCCTGGGCCGCGGTGCTGCTGTGGCCGGAGCAGCCGCCGTTCTGGTTGATGCTGGTGCTGCTCGTCGCACTTGGCATCGGGGGACCCGGCTCACTGATCGGCTTCGATTTCGCGCGCACCTTCAACCCCCAGCGCAGCCACGGCTCGGCGAACGGCGTCGTGAACGTGGGCGGCTTCACCGCCAGTTTCGTGATGGTCTACCTCATCGGGCTACTGCTTGACCTGCAGGACGGTTGGCGCACCGCCAGGGGGGAGGTGAGCGATCTGTATTCGCTCGACTCCTTTCGGGTTGCGTTTTCTGTGCAGTTCCTGGTTGTGGGACTCGGCGTGATTTTCCTGCTGCACGCCCGGGCCCGCACCCGCAGCCAGCTGTCCCGCGACGAGGGAGTGGAAGTCGCGCCGCTCTGGGTCGCCGTGGCGCGGGCATGGCGCCGGAGGCAGCAGCCTGAATAGCTGCGCGCCTGGCTCGTCTCCTACACAAAGCATGCAATAATTGTCAATAGGGCCCGTTCTGGTCCTGGGAGCAACGACAGCAGTGTCGGTGTGAATAGCCCGGGACTTGACATGGGTCCTAGTACTGCCCAAAATCCAAACTGCCCAGGCTCCTCTCCCGCTAGACCCACCCGGTCGGGACCCGCTTGGCAGCGCCGCAGGCTCCCGCGCCACGGCATGAGAGGTGTTCGAATGGCAACCCGCAAAAAAATCGAGCAGACCGAAGAACTCACCGTGAGCACCACTGAGGTTTCAGACGCAGTTGCGCCGGCAGCCAAGGCCGCCGCGAAGAAGCCGACCAAAGCCGCTCTGGCCAAGGCCGCTACTGCGGCAGCGGCCGCAGTAAGCGGTGAAGAGAAGCCCGCGCCGCGCAAGCGCGCCGCCAGCACGAAGGCGAAGGCCAAGCCGGTATCTGACGAACACGATGAGGCCGCACGCGGCGATGACGCGGATGCCGACGACGACTCCGACGAGGCCAAAAAGAAGCGCGCAGCATCCGCCGAGGCGCTCCCGAGCGGCGCCCTGGTACTGTCACTGGTCGACGACGACGACGAGGTGCCGGTTTACTCCAGTGCAATCACGGGCGCGACGGCCGACCCTGTCAAGGACTACCTGAAGCAGATCGGCAAGGTCGCCCTGCTGAACGCCGCCGAAGAGGTCGAGCTCGCGATGCGAATCGAAGCCGGGCTCTTCGCCGAAGACAAGATGTCCCAGATGAGCGACGCCGAGAAGAAGAGCGCCCTCGGACGCGAGCTCATGTGGGTCGCCAAAGACGGCGCCCGCGCCAAAAGCCACCTCCTGGGGGCAAACCTTCGCCTGGTCGTCTCGCTCGCCAAGCGCTACACGGGCCGCGGCATGCAATTCCTCGACCTGATCCAGGAGGGCAACCTGGGCCTCATCCGTGCCGTCGAAAAATTCGACTACACCAAGGGCTTCAAGTTCTCCACCTACGCAACCTGGTGGATCCGTCAGGCGATCACGCGTGCGATGGCCGACCAGGCCCGCACGATCCGTATTCCAGTGCACATGGTCGAGGTCATCAACAAACTCGCCCGCGTCCAGCGCCAGATGCTTCAGGACCTCGGCCGGGAGCCCACCCCGGAAGAGCTGAGCCGCGAACTGGATATGACCCCGGAGAAGGTCGTCGAAGTCCAGAAGTACGGCCGCGAACCCATCTCCCTGCACACTCCGCTCGGTGAGGACGGCGACAGCGAGTTCGGCGACCTGATCGAGGACACGGAAGCCGTTGTGCCTGCGGACGCCGTCGGGTTCACGATGTTGCAGAAGCAGCTGGAGAGCCTGCTCGACTCGCTCTCCGAACGAGAAGCCGGCGTCATCCGCATGCGCTTCGGCCTCGGGGACGGCATGCCGAAGACCCTCGACCAGATCGGCGACACGTTCGGCGTGACGCGTGAGCGCATCCGTCAGATCGAGTCGAAGACCATGGCCAAACTGCGTCACCCCTCACGGTCGCAGTCCCTACGCGACTACCTCGAGTAGAGCTCGTTTTGCGCTACGCACCGGCGATTCTTCTGGGACGCATCGTACGGAAATTGGCCCGGTGGCGGAAGCCGGGCGGCGGATCCGCGATCCCCGGTCTCGTGGTCAACAGGATCGCACCCGGATTCCTGCCGCGCAGCCTGAACAGCTTTCCGGGCGGCCTGGTCATCGTCACCGGGTCGAGCGGCAAATCAACGACGACCAAGATGCTGGTCGCAGCGCTCCGCGCTCACGGCACCGTTGTCTTCACCAACCAGTCCACGGCCAACATCAGCCAGGGTCTGACCTCCGCGCTGCTCGAGCAGGCCAGCCTGAGCGGTCATATCACGGGCGACATCGCCGTGTTGGAGATGGATGAGGGCCACGGAGCCCTGATCTCTGGTACGTTGACGCCGCGCGTCGTTGCGCTGACGAACGTCATGGTCGACCAGATCGACCGATTTCATGACTCGGACATGGTCGTGGCCATGCTCGCCAAGATCGCCGCCAGAGCCACCGGAACCGTCGTGGTCAACGCGGACGACCAGTATTTGACCGACCTCGCCGCACGCCTACCCGTTTCCTCGGCAGTCGCGCGCTACGGCGTCTCCGCCGACGTTCTCGCCGACAATCCGCGGGGCTTGGGCTACAGTGCGACCACCGCCACCAGGCTGGACGCGGGGGAGGGGATGCTCCTCACCTCAGTGCAGGGCCGCCGCGCCACCGTGAGCATTGCGGGTGTGGATTACCCGCTCGGGTTGCCCGCCCGCGGAACGCACTATGCCGTCGACGCCCTGACCGCGCTGTGCACGGCGCAGGCCGCGCTCGGCGACCGCTTCGATCCGGTGCTGGCCATCAACGCCATCTCGGCCATCCCACCGGTCTTTGGCCGTGGTGAGATCGTCACGGTTCGAGGCCAGCAGGTGGAATTCGTACTGGTGCAGAACCCGGCCAGTTTTCAGCTGAACGTCGACAGCCTCGAGCCGAAGACCGAGCAGATCCTCATCGCAATCGGGTCAGACGTGCGCGACCCGTCCTACTTTTGGCCCGTCAACACCTCGGGTCTGGGCCGGGTCCGTATTGCATCCGGTTCGAAGGCGCACGATATTGCCCTTCAGCTGGTATACGACGACGTCGTCGTCGACCGCATCGAGCCGAACCTGGGCCTGGCCCTGGACGATTTCCTGGCCCTGCCCGAACCGCTGACGGGTTTGAAGACGATCATCTTTTCCGCAGACTCCATGCGACGCACCAGGACGCACCTGGGGCTCGTCACCAACAAGGAGAAGCAGGAATGACCCGTCCGCTCTCGATCGTGTCGCTGCTTCCCGAACTCCTGGGCACCAACGGCGATGCCGCCAACGCCCGCGTTCTCGCCCAGCGGGCCCGATGGGCCGGTGCCGACGCCACGGTCGTGGAGGTGCGCTCCGCGGCCGATCTGCCGGACCAAGTCGATGCCGTCGTCGTCGGATCGGGCTCCGACTCCGACATGGTGCGCGCCAGGGACATCCTCGCGACGATGACCACGGAGCTGCGCACTTGGGCCACCGCGGGTGTCCCCATCCTCCTGGTCGGAATCGGCTGGGAACTTCTGAGCTGGGGCATCGAACTCGACGACGGATCCGTCGTCGAGGGGCTGGGCATCGTGGCCGGTCGCGCTGTTCCGATGCTGGCACGGGCCACGGATGACATCGTGGTCGCCTCCCGGTACGGACGTCTGATCGGTTTCGAGAATCATCAGCGCGGCTATGTCGGTGGCGAGGCGGCGCCGCTCGGCCAGGTGCTCTCCGGAACGGGCAATGGCGCGGGTACGGAGGGACTGGTCATGGGTAGCGTCGTCGGGACCCATCTTCACGGTCCCGTTCTCGCCAAAAACCCCGGACTGGCCGACCATCTGCTGTGTACGGCCCTGGCGCGTATCGGTCACGAGTATTTGCCCGGTGACCATTCGCTGGCTGCCGACGACATGGCACAAGCCGCACGCAATCAGATTGCGGTGCGGCTCGGACTCCCCATGGAGTAGAGGCCCATCGGCCGGTCGCAGGACAGCTAGAGCTGCCTGAGGCCGACCGATACCGCTAAGAGCGCTGGTCCTCGAGGAGGCGGCTCGACTCGTCGTGCCAGCTTTCCGCGATGGCGGCGAGCTTCTCCTGGTGCTTACGGCCATGGTGCGCGCAGAACAGCAGTTCGCTGTTGTTCACGACCACACGAATGTAGGCCTGGGCTCCACATGCGTCACAGCGGTCTGCCGCGGTGAGCTGGTGGGGAGCCTTCTCGTGGTTGATGGCACCATTTTCGGCTGCGATCTGGGACATGGTTTCCTCCTCCAGACTGATACCAACTGATACCAATTTAACCTGTACCTAATGGAAACACGGTCTGGCACGGTTATCGAGTCGGTTGCCCGTTATTTCGCTCACCGCGTAGCGCACTTCAATCGGGTGTTGATGACCGGGGGAGGGCGTTGGTTCGGTATTCTTGACCGTTGTGAGTTCTTCTGATTATTCTGCCCGCCACCTGTCAGTCCTCGAAGGGCTGGAAGCGGTTCGCAAACGCCCGGGCATGTACATCGGGTCCACCGACTCGCGCGGCCTCATGCACTGTCTCTGGGAGATCATCGACAATTCGGTCGACGAGGCACTGGGCGGCTTCGGCACCAGCATCGACATCGTGCTCCATGCTGACGAGAGCGTGGAGGTGCGCGACACGGCTCGGGGCGTTCCGGTTGACATCGAGCCGAAGACGGGACTGACCGGCGTCGAGGTCGTCTTCACCAAACTGCATGCCGGCGGCAAATTCGGCAGCGGATCGTATGCCGCGTCCGGTGGCCTCCACGGCGTGGGCGCATCCGTCGTCAATGCCCTGTCCGAGCGCCTCGATGTCGAGGTCGACCGTGACGGCAAGACCTGGGCCATGTCGTTCCACCGCGGCGAACCCGGGATTTTCGCGGACTCGGGGAAGAAGAGCCCCGACGCGCCGTTCACGCCCTTTGAGAAGCAGAGCGAACTACGCGTCATCGGCAAGGTCAAGCGCGGTGTGACCGGGACGCGGGTGCGCTACTGGGCCGACCGTCAGATCTTCACGAAGGGTGCGTCGTTTCAGACCGAGGAATTGCTCGAGCGAGCGCGTCAGACGGCCTTTCTCGTCCCGGGCCTGGGGATCGAGATCGTAGACGAGCGCACAGACGTGCACGTGCTCGAGTCCTTCATGTTCGAGGGCGGGATCTCGGAGTTCGTCGATCACCTCGCCACCGACAGCCCGATCACCGACACTTGGCGACTGACCGGAAACGGGACCTTCCGGGAGACTGTCCCGGTGCTGACCCCGACGGGTGCCATGGTGCCCACCGAGCTGGTCCGGGACTGTGCCGTGGACATCGCCCTCCGTTGGGGGACAGGTTACGATACGGTCGTCCGCAGCTTCGTGAACATCATCGCCACCCCGAAGGGCGGAACGCACCAGGCCGGGTTCGACGCGGGCCTGCTCAAGTTCTTGCGTGCGCAGGTCGAGCTGAACGCTCGACGGCTCAAAATGGGGTCGGACAAGCTGGAGAAGGACGACGTGATGGCCGGCCTCACAGCCGTGCTCACCGTGCGGCTTCCCGAGCCTCAATTCGAGGGGCAGACCAAGGAGGTGCTCGGCACCCCCGCGGTTCGCGCCATCGTGGCCAACGTCGTCGCCCAAGCCATGAACGAGCGTTTCGTGTCCACGAAGCGCGACGACAAAACGCAGGCCGCGGTGGTGCTGGACAAGATCGTGGCCGAGATGAAATCGCGAATCTCGGCTCGCGCCCACAAGGAAACCCAGCGCCGGAAGAACGCGCTGGAGAGTTCGTCCCTGCCCGCGAAACTGGTCGACTGCCGCAGCAATGATGTCTCGACGAGCGAGCTCTTCATCGTCGAAGGAGATTCCGCCCTGGGCACGGCCAAGCTCGCCCGGGACAGCGAGCACCAGGCACTCCTCCCCATTCGCGGCAAGATCCTGAACGTGCAAAAGGCATCCGTTGCCGACATGCTGTCGAACGTCGAGTGCGCGTCGATCATCCAGGTGATCGGCGCCGGGTCCGGACGAAGTTTCGACCTGTCAGCCGCGCGCTACGGCAAGGTCATCATCATGAGCGACGCGGATGTCGACGGCGCACACATCCGCACGCTGCTGCTCACCCTGTTCTTCCGCTACATGCGCCCGATGATCACGGAGGGACGCGTTTTCGCGGCCGTACCGCCGCTCCACCGGGTCGTGGTGATGAACCCGGGCACGAAGCCGAACGAGACCATCTACACATATTCGGAGGTGGAGCTTCAGGCCGTGCTCGCCGGACTCAAGAAAAGCGGCAAGCGCTACCAGGATCCGATCCAGCGCTACAAGGGCCTCGGCGAAATGGATGCCGACCAGCTCGCGACGACGACGATGGAGCGGGCGCATCGCACGCTGCGCCGCGTGCGGGTCGCCGACGCGGAGATGGCTGGAAACGTCTTCGAGCTCCTGATGGGCAACGACGTCGCGCCGCGCAAGGAATTCATCATTGAGAGCTCGGACAAACTGAGTCGCGACCGTATCGACGTGTGACGCCCCTGACCGGGGGGGCTACGAGTGGAACGATGTGCTTGCCAGGTCGCGTTCGCCGTTGATGATGGCGTCGACGACGCGCTGGGCGACGACGACCGGAGGGTAGCCGGCCGGCAGGCGGGGGGCGATTCCGGAGATCGGGTGAGTGGAGAGTTCGGTCTCGGTGTGACCGGGCCGCGCGTCCAGAATGCGGATACCGCTACGCCGCAGTTCCCGGCCGGCGGCCTGTCCGAAGGCAGCGAGGGCGGCCTTGGACGCCGAGTATGCGGCGAGGTTGGCAGTGGGGCTCTCGCTGACGACGCCGCTGAGGGTGACGATAAAGGGCTCTCGCCCCTGCTCTGCGGATTCGCTCAGCGCGGCCCGAGCCGCACGGAGCAGGCGGATCGGTGCCAGCGTGTTCACGGCGAACAGCTCGGCGAGCGTCTCATCACTCACCTCGATCGCCGGTCCGAAGGCAACGACCCCCGACGCGTTGACGATGCCGTCGAGCCGTCCGTTCACGCTGATCGCGTCGGCGACGAGAGTCGTGATTGCGTCCGGATCGGTGAGGTCGGCGGCGAGCGGGGTTCCGGGAATCGAGAGCGCTTCAAGTTTCGCCTGGTTGCGCCCGCTCAGGACGAGTCGGGCGCCGCCGGCAGCCAGAAGTCGGGCAATTTCACTTCCCAGACCCCCCGAGGCGCCGAGGACGAGAATGACGGAATCGTCGAGGTGTGTCATCTGGCCACCATAACGCACCACCCTCCGCACATGGCTGGAGATCGCGCTCGGGCGTCAGCCGATCCGGGCGCCGATGGCGCCGATCACGGAGTCGAGCATGGCCCCGGACGCATCACGTCGCGACCCTGATTCAGGAAGCATGCGGGGTGTGCCGTCCGACGCGACCGCCCGGGCCGGCAGAGGCCCCACCCACGCGACGGAGACGGTGTCCTCGCCTTTCAGGAACCGCTGGGAGCGCACCCCACCCGTTCCCCGGCCTTTCGCCGGGTACTCGGAGAAGTCGGACACTTTGGCGCTGCCCGGGTCTGTTCCGGGCAGGGTGTGGCTGCCGGTCGCGACGGTCGCAACCACGAGCGCCGCAGCGCCGTGCGCTTCCACGCTGGTGAAATACACCACGTGCGCGTCCGCGGCCAGTTTGATGCCCGCCATACCGCCGGCGGTGCGCCCCTGCGGGCGCACCGACCCGGCAGGAAAACGCAACAGCTGTGAGTCGGAGGCGATGAAGACGAGTTCGTCGTCTTCCGCACCCTGCGCCGCGCCGACCACCATGTCCTTGGGCTTCAGCGCGATGATCTCGAAATCGGGTTTGTTTGCCCAGTCGCCGGGGGTGACGCGCTTCACGATGCCCTGTCTGGTCCCGAGAACGATCGAATGCTTGGAATCAAGCGCGACGAGCGCGACGATCTTCTCCGCCGTGTTGGGCAGGGCCAGGTAGTCGCGCACGCGTACGCCGGCCCCGAGCTGGACCGAGGTCGGCGGCAGCAAGGGGAGGTCGACGGGGGAGAAGCGGATGAGCCGTCCCAGGTTGGTGACCGCTCCGATCTCGGTGCGACTGGTCGTGTCCAGAACGGACAGGACGGCATCATGCTTGCTGCGCCTCTGAGCCGGCGTGATCCGCTCCGGCTGGACAGTGGTGCCGGCCGGAATCTCCACCCGGGCGATCTTGCCCGTCACGCTGAGGTAGACCCGGGTCGGGGTGTCCGTCACCTCGAGGATGGCGGCCTTCCGCTTGGCGGCGGCGCTGTTGGCGCCGGCGACACTCGCCTTGGCCTCGGTCAACAGGGTTCGCCGCGGCGTGCCGAAACGCTCGGCCACCGAGGCCAGTTCGTCGGACACCAGGGTGCGGATGGAGGCCCTGCTGCCGAGAAGCTTCTTCAGCGCCGCGATCTCCGCCAGCAGCTGATCCCGCTCGGTTTCGAGTTCGATGCGTGAGAAGCGGGTCAGGCGCCGCAGGCGGAGCTCGAGAATGTACTCGGCTTGAATCTGGCTCAGGTCGAAAACGTCGATCAGCTTGGCGCGCGCCTGCTCGCTGTCGTCGCTGGCGCGGATGACCTGGATCACCTCGTCGATGTCCAGGATTGCCACCAGTAGGCCTTCGACGAGATGCAGACGCTCCGTTCGTCGGGCCAGTCGGTAGGCCGAGCGCCGGGTCACGACCTCGATTCGGTGTCCGATGTAGACGAGCAGGAGTTCCCGCAGACCCAGTGTCTGCGGGCCGCCGTCGACGAGGGCCACCGCATTGATGTTGAAGGAGTCCTCGAGCGGGGTCACCCGGTACAACTGCTCGAGCACGGCCTCCGGGCTGAAACCGGTCTTGATCCCGATGACGAGACGGAGTCCCTTGGTGCGGTCCGTCAGATCGGTGACATCGGAGATGCCACTGAGCTTCTTGGAATTGACCCCGTCCTTGATCTTCTCGATGACCCGCTCGGGCCCGACCAGGTAGGGAAGTTCGGTGACCACGAGACCGGCCTTGCGGGCGGTGATGGCTTCGACGGATACCCGCGCCCGGGTCTTGAAACTGCCGCGCCCGGTGGCGTAGGCATCCATGATTCCCGTCAGCCCGACGATCGTGCCGCCGGTGGGCAGGTCAGGCCCCGGGACGAACTCCATCAGGTCCTCGAGGGTCGCGTCTGGGTGGGCGAGCAGATGCCGCGCCGCGCCGACGACCTCGATCAGGTTGTGCGGAGCCATGTTGGTGGCCATGCCGACGGCGATACCGCTCGCGCCGTTGACGAGCAGGTTGGGGTAGGCGGCCGGGAGAACGTCCGGCTGGGTGAGCTGGTTGTCGTAGTTGGGTACGAAGTCGACGACGTCTTCGTCGAGGTTTTCCGTCATGGCCAGGGCCGGCGCGGCCAGCCTGGCCTCGGTGTACCGCGGGGCGGCCGGCCCGTCATCGAGCGAGCCAAAGTTGCCGTGGCCGTCGATCAAAGGGACCCGGAGCGTGAACGCCTGCGCCATGCGCACGAGAGCGTCATAGATCGCGGTGTCGCCATGCGGGTGAAGCTTTCCCATGACCTCGCCGACGACCCGCGCCGACTTGACGTGGCCGCGATCGGGGCGGAGCCCCATCTCGCTCATCTGATACAGGATGCGCCGTTGCACTGGCTTGAGCCCGTCCCGGGCGTCCGGGAGCGCCCGGGAGTAGATGACCGAGTAGGCGTATTCGAGGAACGAGCCCTGCATCTCGGTGGAGACATCGACGTCTTCGATGCGCTCGGTGAACGTGGCGGGCGTGGTGCTGTCTGAACGGCTCATTCGTGAATTCTGCTGAGGCGTGCGTTGAGGGACGCGCGCTGTCGGGTAGGCGCTGGATCGATCCGGCCCTGTCTATGTCAGACTTGGCACGATGCCCCCCATGCTACCGGCCCGCCAATTCGGCACCCTGCGCCTTGCCGACGTTCTCACAAGTTCCCTGTCATCGATCGAGGGCCTTTCCAACATTCTGGACCTCGGCCAGACGAACAAGGCGGTCGTCCTTCTGGCGGACGGCCTCGGCGTCAGTTCCCTCCGAGCCCGTCCCGGGCACGCCCGATTCCTGAACTCGCTGCTGACCAAGTCCAGCGTGGTCGACGGCGTCTTCCCATCCACCACGGCTGCAGGCATCACGACCCTTACCACGGGTGTCGCACCCGGGCAGCACGGACTCGTCGGCTACCGGGTCCGAGACGCCGACCGGGACCGTGTGGTGAACCAGCTGACCGGCTGGGACGACGACATGCGACCGGAGACCTGGCAGCGTGCGCGCACCGTCTTCGAACGGGCCGCGGATGCCGGCATCCCCGGTTTCGCCATCGGACCCCGCCGGTACACCACATCCGGCTTCACCCAGGCGGCGCTTCGCGGCGCGCACTACGTACCCGCGGAGAGCGTGTCCGACAGGTTTGCCGCCGCGCGACACCTTCTGGACACCGAGCCGCGCGCCCTCGTCTACGTCTACGTCCCCGAGCTGGATGTGGCCGCACACGCGCACGGCTGGGAGTCCGAACGGTGGTTGGCCGCGCTGGAGAACCTCGACGGCGCGGCCGCCCGCTTCGCAGCCGCACTGAAAGCCGATGAGGGTCTCCTGGTCACGGCCGACCACGGAATCATCGACGTCCCGATGACCAGACACGTGCTCTTCGACACGGTCCCCGAACTCATCGGCGGCGTCCGCCACATCGGCGGGGATCCCCGGTGCCTGCACCTCTACCTCGAACCCGAACTCGGTTCCGACTCAGGCGCGGCCCTCGCCGATACGTGGCGCGGTATTGAAGGCCACCGCGCCTGGGTCTTCAGCCGCGCGGAAGCAGTCGAGTCCGGGCTGTTCGGCGGTGTTGCACCCGAGGTCCTGCCTCGCATCGGCGACGTGATCGTGGCCGCACGCAAGCTCATCGCCTACTACGACTCCCGCGAGCCGAATCAGTCCGCACGTTCGATGGTCGGTCAGCACGGATCGCTGACGGACGAGGAACTCCGCGTGCCCTTGATCAGGTCGGGGACCTTCTCCGCCTGAGCGCGTGAGAAGTTCCGGCGTCAGGCGGGGTAGCGGCCGCGCTTGACCTGTGGTTTCGGCAGGCGAAGCACACGCAGTTGCAGTGCACGCATCGCTGCGTACCAGCGCACACGCTCGGCTTTCTCAGCGCCGAACTTGGCATTGAGCTTGCGCGTGACGATAAAGCCCAGGATGACGGAGTCGACAACGGCGACGATGACGAAGGCCCACAGGCCCAGGATTCCGTACGTCTGCACGGCCGCGTCGGGGAATACGCTGAGCAGGATGACCAGAAACATCACCGGAATCATGAATTCGCCCACGTTGAAGCGGGCGTCGACAAAGTCGCGCACGAAGCGCTTCTGCACACCGCGGTCGCGCACGGGGAGGAACTTCTCATCTCCGGCAGCCATACCCACCCGGGCACGCTCGCGAGCCTCGGCGGCCTTGCCTCTGGCCTGCTTGGCCGCGAGCTTGCGGTCATCTGGAACAAGCGGGCGCCGATTCAGAGCCTCTTGCTGCTTGCGGCTGGGCGTCGCCTGCCCTTTGCCGACAGGGTGGGTGGCCGCGAGGCGAGACCTGGTCTCGTCCGGGGTCTCCATGGATGGTTGTGCGTCTGGGTTCACAGGCTTAGCCACATCAGTTCCTTGCAATTGGTTGCCTTAAGATTACCTGATGAGTGATATTCAAGAAACAGCGCCCCCGGCAATCTCACCGGCCGCCCCGGCTCTTCGTGCGGCAGTCGAACGCGGCCTTCCCACGACCATTGCCGACCTGTGCTCCCTGGTGCGGATTCCCTCCGTCTCCTGGGATGCCTTCGACGCACTTCAGGTGGCCACCAGCGCGGATGCCGTCGCGGTCCTGGTCCGCGACCTCGGGGTGTTCGAATCGGTCGAGATCAAGCGAGCCGGGATCCCGGGCGGTGCCGAACTCGGCCATCCGGCCGTTTTGGCCACGCGCGCGGCACGCAACGGGCGCCCGACGGTTCTGCTCTATGCGCACCACGATGTGCAACCCCCCGGCCAGGATGCGGACTGGGACTCCAACCCGTTCGAACCGACCGTGCGTGGCGACCGCCTCTACGGACGCGGTGCGGCGGACGACAAGGCGGGAGTCATGGCCCACATCGCGTCGATCCGAGCTCTCGTGGAAGCAGAAGGACCCGATTTCGACCTCGGCCTGGCGCTCTTCATCGAAGGCGAGGAAGAGTTCGGCAGCCGGTCCTTCACCACCTTCCTGGAGGAGAACCGGGAGTCCCTGCGCGCGGACGCCATCGTCGTCGCAGATTCGAACAACTGGGACATCAACACCCCCGCACTGACCACGGCGCTGCGCGGCAATGTCACGTTCCGACTGACCGTACGCACCCTTGACCACGCGTCGCACTCGGGCATGTTCGGGGGAGCGGTTCCCGACGCAATGATGGCCGTCGTTCGTCTGCTCGACAGCCTGTACGCCGACGACGGCGCCGTCGCGGTCCGCGGGCTGACGAGCATCGATGTTCCGACTCCGGACTACTCGGTGGAGCAGCTCCGCCTGGAAACCGGGCTCACCGACGGCGTCGGCCCGATCGGTCACGGCTCGGTGCTCAGCCGGATCTGGTCCCAGCCGGCCATCACAATCACCGGGATCGACGCGCCGTCCGTGGCCAACGCGTCGAACACGCTCACCCCGGCCGTCACCGTTCGCTTAAGCACCCGGATCGCTCCCGGTCAGTCGGCGGACGAAGCGTTCCGTGCGCTCGAGGCGCATCTGCACGCCAAGGCTCCATTCGGCGCCCGAATCGACATCGATGACGTCGACACGGGGGAGGCCTTCCTGGTCGACACGGACGGCTGGGCCGTCGCTGAGACGCGGAGCGCCATGGCCGAAGCCTGGGGCGAAAGCCCGGTGGACATCGGCGTCGGCGGGTCCATCCCCTTCATCGCCGACCTGGTGCGGGTGTTTCCGGATGCTCAGATCTTGGTCACCGGGGTCGAGGACCCGGATTCCAGGGCGCACAGCCCCAACGAATCTCTGCATCTCGGAGTGTTTAAGCGGGCCATCCTCAGTGAGGCCTTCCTACTCGGCCGTCTGAATCAGCGCACCGGGAGCTGACCCGACCGAGAGCGCAGAAATCCGGGAATGCAGAGGGTGTATTCCCGGTTGTGGTCGGTACAATCTTCGTGGCCACCACCGGACATCCAGCCGCCGCGAAAAACCGTGTGAAAACGACTCGAACACTGAGGAGCACCATGACCGACACAGTCGTCGCCAGCACAGCCGCCCATGGCGTTGGCCTGAGCGCCACCGCCGCTGACAAGGTACGCACCCTGCTCGCCCAGGAAGGCCGCGAGGACCTTCGCCTGCGCGTTGCCGTTCAACCCGGCGGCTGCTCCGGCCTCATCTACCAGCTCTACTTCGACGAGAGGCTACTCGACGGTGACGCTCTCGTCGACTTCGATGGGGTAGAGATCGTCGTTGACAAAATGAGTGTCCCCTACCTGGACGGGGCATCCATCGACTTCGAGGACACCATTCAAAAGCAGGGGTTCACGATCGACAATCCGAACGCCGGCGGAAGCTGCGCATGTGGAGATTCCTTCAGCTGACCCACCGGCGCCAGACAAAGCGCGTCGGGCTCGTATCTCCGCAAATACTATGACTGGCGGCGAATTCGTTATCTCGGAGGCCGGTTCTTGCACAACGGAACGTGCCACCCGCAGTAGGCTGGAAGTCTATAGAAGCACTTCCAGTTAAGTGTCGTCGAGTCTCACCGAAAGGTTACTGGTGCGCAAAAACCATCGTCTCCGATGGGCTGCAATTCCGATCGCAGCGTCGTTGGCCCTCGTTCTCGCAGGTTGCTCGCAAGCCCAGCTTCATGGCTACCTCCCCGGCTTCATCGAGGGTGAGCCGGCGGTAACCAACCAGACGGAGCGCATCTCCGGGCTGTGGACCACGTCGTGGATCGTTCTGATGATTGTGGGGCTCATCACCTGGGGGCTCATCATCTGGGCCGTCGTTGTCTACCGCCGCCGCAAGGGTCAGACCGGCCTTCCGGTGCAGCTTCGTTACAACATGCCGATAGAGATTTTCTACACGGTCGTTCCCCTTATTCTCGTGGTCGGCTTCTTCGCCTTCACCGCGCGGGACCAGGCAGAGATCGAGGCTCGTTTCGATGAGCCGGAGGTCAAAATCCAGGTCATCGGCAAGCAGTGGGCTTGGGACTTCAACTACGTCAACGAAGACGTCTACAGTGCCGGCATCCAGGGCCAGCCCGACGTCGACGGCCCCGCCGGTTCGCTGGTTCAGTCCGAGATCCCCACGCTCGTCCTGCCGGTCGGCCAGAAGGTTGAACTGGCGCTCGACGCCCGCGACGTCATCCACTCATTCTGGGTCGTTGACTTCCTGTACAAAAAAGACATGATCCCCGGCAAGACCAACTACATGTCGATCATCCCGGAGCGCATCGGCACCTATGACGGAAAGTGTGCCGAACTGTGCGGCGAGAATCACTCGCTGATGCTCTTCACGGTCGAGGTCGTGTCCGAGGCAGACTACGAGTCGTACATCGACTCCCTGCGTGCTGCAGGCAACGACGGCCAGCTCGGCCTCGATTACGCACGCAACCAAAATCTGCCAGGAACGACAGCACCAACCGAGCAGGAGGGCAACTAGTCCATGACTACTACTACCACTAGGGCACCTTCCGCGCCGGCAGCCCCCACTGCCCCGCGTCGGCCCACCGGTGTCGAGCGCAAGGGCAACGTCATCGTCCGGTGGATCACCTCCACTGACCACAAAGTCATCGGGTACATGTACCTGATCACGTCGTTCGTCTACTTCTGTCTTGCCGGTGTCATGGCGCTGGTTATCCGCGCACAGCTTTTCGCCCCCGGCCTCGAGGTCGTCCAGACGAAGGAGCAGTACAACCAGCTCTTCACAATGCACGGCACGATCATGCTGCTGATGTTCGCTACGCCTCTGTTCTTCGGGTTCGCCAACTCCCTCATGCCGCTGCAGATCGGCGCCCCCGACGTGGCCTTCCCCCGGTTGAACGCCTTTTCCTTCTGGGCCTTCTTCTTCGGCAGTCTCGTCGCCGTCGGTGGATTCCTCACTCCGCAGGGTGCCGCATCCTTCGGCTGGTTCGCCTATCAGCCTCTGGCCAGTACGACGTTCTCCCCAGGCGTCGGTGGCAACCTGTGGATGGTCGGGCTCGGGCTGAGCGGCTTCGGCACCATTCTCGGCGCCGTGAACTTCATCACCACGGTAATCACGATGCGCGCCCCCGGAATGACCATGTTCCGGATGCCGATCTTCACGTGGAACACCATGGTCACGTCGATCCTCATCCTGATGGCCTTCCCCGTTCTCGCCGCAGCCCTTCTGGCCGCCGCGTCCGACCGCATTTTCCTCTCGCACATCTACGATCCGGCCAACGGTGGAGCCATCCTGTGGCAGCACCTGTTCTGGTTCTTCGGTCACCCTGAGGTGTACATCATCGCACTGCCGTTCTTCGGCATCGTTTCGGAAGTCTTCCCGGTCTTCAGCCGCAAGCCGATCTTTGGATACAAGACCCTCATCTACGCGACCATCTCCATCGCGGCGCTGTCCGTGGCGGTCTGGGCGCACCACATGTACGTCACCGGCTCTGTCCTGCTGCCGTTCTTCTCCCTGATGACCATGCTGATCGCCGTTCCGACCGGGGTGAAGATCTTCAACTGGATCGGCACCATGTGGCGTGGCTCGCTGACCTTCGAAACGCCCATGTTGTGGGCCCTCGGCTTCCTGGTCACCTTCACCTTCGGTGGCCTCACCGGCGTCATCCTTGCCTCGCCGCCGCTCGACTTCCACGTCTCGGACACCTATTTCGTCGTCGCGCACTTCCACTACGTCATCTTTGGAACCGTGGTATTCGCGATGTTCAGCGGGTTCTACTTCTGGTGGCCGAAGTGGACCGGCAAGATGCTCAATGAGAGCCTCGGCAAGTGGCACTTCTGGTTCCTCTTCATCGGTTTCCACACCACCTTCCTGGTGCAGCACTGGCTGGGCGTCGTCGGCATGCCGCGTCGGTACGCGTCGTACCTGCCCGAAGACGGCTTCACCTGGATGAACCAGTTGTCCACGGTCGGTTCGGTCATTCTCGCGATCTCGATGATCCCGTTCTTCCTGAACGTCTATATCACCGCCCGTAAGGCACCGCAGGTCACCGTGAACGACCCGTGGGGCCACGGCGGCTCGCTCGAGTGGGCTACCTCCTGCCCGCCGCCGCGCCACAACTTCACCTCCATCCCGCGCATCCGGTCCGAGCGCCCCGCGTTTGACCTGAACCACCCGGAGGCGCCCATGACAGTCGGAATCGGGCCGGCGAAGGACGCCCCGGATGCCCCCACGTACGACGTAGCGTCGAAAAGGACGAAGTAAATGAGAGCCAACGTCAATCTCCTTTGGGTTCTGAGCGGGTTCTTCGTGGTGGTCACGACGGCCTATGTGGTCTGGGGTCTTCTTGACCCTAACCAGAACAAGATCGAGTGGGCGGGGACGTTCACACTCGGCCTGTGCGCGATCTTCTTCAGCTTCGTCGCGTTCTACCTGAGCCGGGTGCACAGTGCTCAGGGTGGCGAGCTTCCTGAAGATCGTCTTGACGCGAATATCGACGACGGCGACCCTGAGGTTGGTTTCTACAGCCCGTGGAGCTGGTGGCCCATCCTCTTGGCTGCCAGTGCTGCTCTGCTCTTCATGGGGCTGGCTGTCGGCGTGTGGATCTCGATCATCGCGTTGGGCATCGGGGTCATCTGCCTCGTCGGCTGGGTATACGAGTACTATCGGGGCAATTTCGCTCGCTGATCCGAACCGAATACGTGCTTCCGGCACAAGCGGCGGCGTCCAGAACCCAGGTTCTGGGCGCCGCCTGTGTTCATGCCCGGCACATCGCTTCGGAGTGACACGTTCGGGCAATTTCCCAGGTCCACGCAGCCTGATCCACAGTTCCCGCCCGCACGGCCTCGAACGAATGCGACGGAGATTCTCCGGTATACGCGTCTTTCCGGCCCGTCGGGGTGCGATTCTGCCAGAATCTCCGTCGAATTCGCTCAGGTCGTGGGACGCTACGCGTGGCTGCCGGGCTTCAGATCGTGATGCGACGGTAGCCGAGTAACTCGAAGGACGCCGTGACGGTCTGCACGCCGCTGAGATGGACCGTCAGCGCGTCGAAATCCGTGTGGTGAGCTGACGGACCCATCCCGATCAGAGCGGATACCTGGGCCGGGTTGAGGCGCAGCGAAGACGACAACTCGTCCCGTGTTTCCAGTTCGAAAGCGGGGGACAGCGCCTCGGACAGGTGCTCGACTTTGTTCGCGGGCACGTCCAACGCCAGACCGGACGCCCTGAGCTCCTGCAGGTGGGACGCGTGCGGCACGACGACGACGAGCAGACCGTCTTCGCGCAGGACCCGGTGAAATTCAGACGGGTTCCGGGGAGCGAATACGTTAAGGAGTACATCTGCTGATCCGTCCCGCACCGGCAGCGGGGACCAGACATCCGCCACGAGCCCGTCGATGTTGTCCCGGCCGCTCACTGTGCGCCCGACCGCCACGGGGGAAAGGTCTATTCCCAGGGCGCGCGCATCTGGACAGAGCGCGAAAACCCCCTGCAAGTAGTATCCGGTTCCACAGCCGATGTCCATGACCCGGGAGGGGTTCTCAGCCGCCACCCGCTCAGCAAGGCGGCTGCGCAGCGGCTCGTACCAGCCGGTCTCGAGGAAAAGTGCTCTCGCGTCGACCATCGCGACGCTATCGCCGATCAGCCGGCGCGAACCGCCTGCCAGTGACACGTATCCGCGCTTGTTCACGTCGAAAGAGTGACCGGCCCCGCAGCGCAGCGTCAGCGGCTCGGCGGGGGAAAGCGGAAGAAAACAGTTCGGGCACCGAAGCCACTCCGACAGGGTCTGGAGGGACATCGATGCCCGTTCTGTGTTCGCGGCCGGAGCCTAGTGGTGGTGGTCGTGCGTCCGTACGAGTTCAGTGGTCGATACCGGTTCGATCCGGTCCTCGAAGAACCAGCGGGACAGTCCGGCACGAGCCTTTTGGCCCACCGTGATTTTGCCCTTGGCGTTCGGGCGGATCATGAGCGGCTTGTAGTCGTTGTAGCTGACCAGCTTCCAGCGCTCGTATTCATCAACGGGCTGGTGAACCTCGATGTACTCGCCACCGGGTAGACGCACGATACGCCCGGACTCGTAACCGTGCAGAACGATCTCACGGTCCTTCTTCTGCAAAGCCAGGCAGATACGTTTCGTCACGAAGAAGGCGATGAAGGGCCCCACAATCACCAGGAACTGCATGGTGTGGATTACGCCTTCCATCGTCACCTTGAAGTGCGTTGCGATGATGTCCGAGGAGGCCGTGGCCCACAGCGCCGCGTAGAACGTGACTCCGGCGGCACCGATCGCGGTGCGTGTCGGGGCGTTCCGGGGACGGTCGAGGATGTGGTGCTCACGCTTGTCTCCGGTGACCCACCCCTCGATGAACGGGTAGATAAGCACGACCAGGATGAACAGGCCCAGCGAAACCAACGGGATCAGGATGTTGAAGGACCAGGTGCGATCCAGCCAGACCATCTCGAGTCCCGGCGGGATCAGGCGCAGGGCGCCGTCAGCGAAACCGATGTACCAGTCCGGCTGTGTTCCGGCCGAAACGGGGGAGGGATCGTAGGGACCGTAGTTCCAGATGGGGTTAATCGTAAACAGCGACGCCATCAGCATCACGATGCCGAAGACGATGAAGAAGAAGCCACCGGCCTTGGCCGCGTACACGGGAAGAACCGGGTAGCCGACTACATTCTGGTTGGTGCGTCCGGCACCGGGGTACTGCGTGTGCTTGTGTACGACGACGAAGAGCAGGTGCATCGCGATCAAAGCCACGATAATGGCCGGCAGCAGCAGAATGTGGAGGGAGTACAAGCGTCCAACGATCGCCTCGCCCGGGAACTCTCCGCCAAAGAGGAGGAACGAAATCCAGGTTCCGACCAGCGGGATGCCCTTGACCATTCCGTCGATGATACGCAAGCCGTTTCCGGAGAGCAGGTCGTCGGGGAGGGAGTACCCGGTGAATCCTTCGGCCATGGCCAGGATGAACAGAACAAACCCGATGACCCAGTTGAGCTCGCGCGGCTTGCGGAACGCACCGGTGAAGTAGATGCGGAGCATGTGCAAGCCGATTGCAGCCACGAAGAGCAGTGCTGCCCAGTGGTGGACCTGGCGCATGAGGAGCCCGCCACGAATATCAAAGGAGATGTCCAGGGAGGATGCCATCGCGGCAGACATCTCCACACCCTTGAGTGGCATGTACGAACCGTCGTACTCCACCGGCGTCATCGAAGCGCTGAAGAAGAACGTGAGGAACGAACCGGACAGCAGGATGATGACGAAGCTGTAGAGGGCAACCTCACCGAGCAGGAAAGACCAGTGGTCGGGGAAGATCTTGCGACCCAGTTCCTTAACCGCGGTCGAAATGCTGGTGCGTTCGTCGATGTAGTTCGCGGCGGCCCCGGTGAGGCCACCGGACTTCTTTGTTTCGACCAAGTCAGTAGTCGTAGTTGTAGTGCTCAATTCCGCTCCCAGAAACTCGGTCCGACGGGTTCAGTGAAATCGCTTTGTGCAATGAGATATCCCTCGGAGTCTACCGTGATGGGCAGCTGCGGCAACGGGCGCTTGGCCGGTCCGAAGATGACTTCGCACTGGTTCGTCACATCGAACTGCGACTGGTGACAGGGGCACAGGAGCGTGTGGGTCTGCTGTTCATAAAGCGCGACCGGGCATCCGACGTGCGTGCAGATCTTTGAGTAGGCGACAATGCCGTCGTACGACCAGTCCTTCTTGTCGGCGGTCTCATTGATGTCTTCCGGCTTCAGCCTCATCAGAAGAACTGCGGCCTTGGCCTTCTCTTCGAGTTTGCCGTGGCCGAGGTCCTGCAATCCTTCGGGAATCACGTGGAAGGCCGAGCCGAGGGTGACGTCGGAGGCCTTGATCGGTGTGCCCGTGGGGTCGATCGCGAGCCTGGTGCCCTTCTTCCACATGGTGTGTTCGAGAGCTGCAGCCGGATTGGTGTCCTGCGGGCCCAAGCCGCGGAACAGCACGACGGCCGGCAGCGGAAAGGCGATCAAGGCACCGATGAGGCTGTTTCGGATGAGCGAACGGCGACCGATGCCCGATTCAACATTGGCCTCGTGAAAGATCTCGACCGCGCGTTCGCGGGTCTCGTCCGACCCCCGCACCGGGTGGCGCTCATCGACGCCTTCGTGGTCGAACATGAGCGCCTTGCCCCAGTGCACGGCGCCGATGCCGATTGCCAGCAGGGCGAGAGTGAGGCCGAGACCAATGAAGAGGTTGTTCAGACGAACCGAATCCGGTTCCTCAGGGATGATCGGGAAGACCATATACGCCACGATCGCGAACACACTGCCCACGATCGACAGGTAAAAGAGCGTGTAGACGGTTCGCTCGGCGCGACGCTCCGCGCTGGGGTTGAGGTCGGTGACGCGCGGTCGGTGCGGGGGGAGACCCGGATTGGCCACGGCATCCCGTACGACGACGGCGGTGCCTGCGGGAGCCCCCTCATGCCCGACGCTCGACGAGTCAGCAGCGGTCAAGTCCTTCCCGCTGTTATCGTCCTTGGCCATTGTTCTCCTTCATCGGAATTCTCATAAAACAGTTTGTGTCAGACCTGGTCGGTGATCAGTTCGACTTGGCGGTGATCCACACCGTCAGGGCAACGATCGACCCAAGACCGAAGATCCAGAGGAAAAGACCTTCCGAGACCGGTCCGAGGGCACCCAGAGCGAATCCACCGGGGGACGGGTTGTTGTCCAGGTACTTGAGGTACGTAATGATGTCCCGCTTGCTCTCCGGGGAAATGTTCATGTCGTTGAACACGGGCATGTTCTGCGGGCCGGTGACCATGGCCTCGTAGATGTGCTTCTCCGTAACCCCGGCCAGGGCAGGCGCATACTTGCCCTGAGTGAGGGCACCACCGGCGCCGGCGACGTTGTGGCACATTGCGCAGTTGATGCGGAACAACTCGGCGCCCTTGGCGGCATCGCCCTCGGCGTCGAGGAGAGACGGATCCGGAAGTGCCGGACCCGGCGCAAGGGACGCCACGTAAGCGGCGAGCGACACGATCTGCTCGTCTGTGAACTGGACCGCCTTCTTCTCAGCCTGCGGTCCGTTCAACTGCATCGGCATGCGTCCGGTGCCCACCTGGAAGTCGACCGATGCAGCGCCGACGCCGATCAGGCTGGGGCCAGCATTGGTGCCCGCTGCTTCCAATCCGTGACAGGTGGCGCAGTTGGCCGCAAAGAGTTTCTGCCCTTCGCCGACGGTTTGCTGCGACGCAGCGTTCGTCTCCGCACTGGCCGTGCTCGTGCTGAAAGCCGCGTATGCGCCTCCGGTGAAGAGGAGTCCGATCGCGATGAGGGCGACGCTGGCAAGCGGGCTGCGACGGCCGGCTTTGCGACCGTCGGACTGCTTCGGTGTGCTAAACGTGGTCATACGTGGTGTCCACTCCGACTTTCTATTTAAGAACGTAAATGACGAGGAACAGCCCGATCCAGACAACGTCGACGAAGTGCCAGTAGTACGACACGACGATGGCGCTCGTTGCTTCCTTGTGACCGAAGTTCTTGACCGCGAAGGCGCGCCCGATGACGAGCAGGAACGCGATCAGGCCGGCAGTCACGTGAATACCGTGGAAACCGGTGGTGAGGTAGAACGCGGATCCGTACGCGTTGCTGGTAAGCGAGACGCCCTCGGAAACGAGAGTCGCGTACTCGAAGACCTGACCGGACACGAATATGGCGCCGAGGGCGTAGGTGAGGAAGAACCACTCGACCATGCCCCACTGGCTCGGTTTCCATCCGGTCGAACGTGATTGCAGGCGTTCTGCCGCAAAAACTCCGAACTGGCAGGTCACCGAAGAGGACACGAGGATCAGTGTGTTCACAAGGGCGAATCCGAAGCCGTGCTTCTCCGTCTCGAATAACCACAAGTCAGGCGACGTCGACCGCAGCGTGAAGTAGATGGCGAAGAGCCCGGCGAAGAACATGACTTCGCTGCCCAACCAGACGATAGTGCCAACAGCCACGCTGTTGGGCCGGTTAACAACGGGCGCATTGACCGCGTAAGTAATTGATGGACTCGTCACTCTTCTATTATGGCCGATTTGCGTATCGGTTATTGTCATCGGGGCGGACCTGTCGCTCAATTACCGGAATGACTACCTGATTGGAACAAACGCGCCCCGGGAAGCGAATTCGGGACGGATCGTCGATCTCGCTAAAATTGATCCATGCTTGAAATTCAGTCCTGGCCAAACGTCCTCAGTGCTCTGCTTTCGGGGAAGGACCTCAGCGTCTCCGATGCCGCGTGGAGCATGGAGCAGGTCATGCTGGGGGAGGCAACTCCGGCGCAGCTGGCCGGCTTCCTCGTAGCCCTGCGCGCCAAGGGCGAAACCGTGGACGAAATCGTCGGTTTTCGGGATGCGATCCTCGACCATGCCGTACCGCTGGCGGTGAACCCGATGGCCCTGGACATCGTCGGCACTGGTGGGGATCGGTTCGGCACCGTCAACATCTCGACGATGGCCTCCATCGTCTGCGCCGGGGTCGGCGTTCCCGTGATCAAACACGGCAACCGGGCCTCAAGCTCGGCGTCCGGTTCGTCGGACGTGCTTGCTGCCCTCGGCATTGACCTGTCACTGTCTGCCGACAAGGTTGCTGCCATTCTGGATACGGCCGGGATCACCTTCGCCTTCGCTGCCGCTTTCCACCCGGGGTTCCGTCACGCAGCGCTTGCGCGCAAGGAGCTCGGCATCCCCACGGTGTTCAACTACCTCGGCCCGTTGTGCAATCCGGCCCGTCCCGAGGCGTCAGCAGTGGGAGTCGCAAACCTGGACCGAGTTCCGCTCATCGTGGGTGTATTCCAGACACGCGGGGCGACGGCCCTGGTCTTCCGCGGTGACGACGGTCTCGATGAGCTGACCACGACCGGCCACAGCCATGTCTGGGAGGTGTCGCGGGGCCTGGTGACGGAGCACGACATCGATCCGCGTGACCTAGGAATCCGACGGGCCTCGATCAATGAGCTCGTTGGCGGGGACGCTGAGCACAATGCGGCCGTCGTTCATTCAGTGCTGGCCGGTGAGGTCGGTGCGGTGCGTGACATCGTCCTGCTGAACGCGGCCGCCGGCCTGGTCGCGTTTGACCTTGCAAACGATCCCGCGCAGTCTCAAGTCAATATTATCGAGCGCTTTCGCACTAAAATGGTGGTGGCCGCGGAGGCAGTCGACTCCGGTGCGGCCACGGCCAAGCTCGCTGAGTGGGTCGCGGCCAGTCGGGTGTGACCCGGCTGGCCCAGACAAAACGAGACGAGCTTGACGACGTCTTTGTCAACCCAGCCGAACGTCTTGGTAACGGCCTTTTTCCAGTTGCGCATCTGTCGGTTCGGCTCTTCTTCGCCCATTTGCGGGGTCCACCGGCTGTCCTCCCGCCAGTTGGCCCGCAGTTCGTCAAGGTCACCCCAGAACCCGACCGCCAGTCCGGCGGCGTACGCGGCGCCCAGAGCCGTGGTTTCGGCCACGACCGGTCGCACCGCTGGCACGCCGATGATGTCGGCCTGGAACTGCATCAGCGTGTTGTTGCCGATCATGCCCCCGTCAACCTTCAGCTCGGTAAATGGAACACCCGAGTCGGCGTTAACCGCGTCCAGGACCTTCCGGGTCTGAAACGCGGTCGCTTCGAGGGCGGCGCGGTCGATGTGGCCCTTGTCCACGAATCGGGCCAGGCCGACGAGGGCACCACGGGCGTCCGAGCGCCAGTTCGGCGCGAAGAGTCCGGAGAAGGCGGGCACGAAGTAGGCGCCGCCACTGTCATCGACCGTTTTGGCAAGCGTCTCGATTTCCTCGGGGGTACTGATCATTCCCAGATTGTCTCGCAGCCACTGCACGAGGGAGCCGGTGACCGCGATGGAGCCGTCCAGCGCATAGTGGGGTTCGGCGTCGCCGAGCTTGTAGCCGAGCGTGGTGAGTAAACCGTTCTTGGAGTGGATGATATCGGTGCCTGTGTTGAAGATCAGGAAGGCACCGGTGCCGTTGGTATTCTTCGCCTCACCTTGGTCGAAGGCCGGCAGTGGCCGCTCGCGATGATAGACCTCGGACGACGAACGAATCTCGGGCAGCATCGACTTGGGTTCCCCGAAGGCGGCGAGGATGTCGTCGTCCCATTGCAGAATCTCGAGATCCATGAACATGGTGCGGCTGGCGTTGGTCACGTCCGTGGCGTGCACGCCGCCTTCGAGACCGCCGGTCAGGTTCCACAGCACCCAGGAGTCCGTCGTGCCGAACATCAGATCGCCGGCTTCGGCCTTGCGCGCGCGTCATTCACCTCCTCGAGAATCCAGACGATCTTCGTTCCGGAGAAGTACGTCGCCAGAGGGAGCCCCACCTGGGCCTTGAACCGTTCGACTCCGCCGTCGGCGACGAGACGGTCCACCATGGGCTGGGTGCGGGTATCTCACCAGACAATCGCGTTGTGGACGGGCAGCCCGGTGCGGCGGTCCGAGACCACTGCGGTCTCATGCTGGTTGGTGATTCCCACAGCCTCGATGTCATGCCGAGTCAGGTTCAACTTGGACAAAGCCTGGCCGATCACTTCACGGGTGTTGTCCCAAATTTCCATCGGGTCGTGCTCGACCCAGCCGGCCCGAGGGAAGATCTGCTCGTGCTCGTGCTCGTGCTCGTGCTGACCGATCGCGATCACCGAGCCTGCGTTGTCGAAGATGATCGCTCGGGAACTCGTGGTTCCCTGGTCGATTGCGATTACGTACTCGGCCTTGGAATACCTCCTTGGATTGCGAGAATCAGTGCTTGACGCGGCGCACGCCGCTGCGTGAAGCCACACAGCGCGGGCCGATTCAATGACTGAACCGGCCCGCGGGAAGGATTACGTGAGGACGGGCAATAGGAACAGGGAAGCCCATCCGGCGAGCATGCCGCCAATGACCGGACCCACGACAGGAACCCAGGAATAGGCCCAATCAGACGTTCCCTTGCCCTTGATCGGCAGGACGAAGTGCGCGATGCGGGGCCCCAGGTCACGAGCCGGGTTGATGGCGTATCCGGTCGGCCCACCGAGCGAGGTGCCGATGACGATAACTAGCAGCGCGACGGGCAGTGCGCCGAGCGCGGCCAGTCCGCCACTCTCGCCCTGGCGCCCGCCACCGAACGCCAGAACGACGAAGACAAGCACGAATGTGCCGATGATCTCGGTTGTCAGGTTCCATCCGTAGGAGCGGATGGCCGGACCGGTCGAGAAGACGCCGAGTTTGTTGGCGGAGTTGGGCTCAGCGTCGAAGTGCTGTTTGTAGGCCAGCCAGCAAAAGACGGCTCCGATGAAGGCGCCGAGGAGCTGACCCGCGATGTAGGTGAGGACAGACAGGAAGTTCACGGGAACGCCCGAACCGAACTCCGTTGCACCCGATGTCACCAGGCCGAGGGTGACTGCCGGGTTAAGGTGTGCACCAGAATTGTAGGCGACGATGACACCGGCGAAGACCGCGAAACCCCACCCGATGGTGACCATGAGGAATCCGCCGCCGAGGCCCTTGTTCTTGGCCAGCGCGACGTTGGCGACCACACCGGTTCCGAGGAGGACGAGTATCCCCGTGCCCAGCACTTCCGATAAGAATACGACTCCAATATTGTCCACGTTGACCTTTCTTGGTGAGGCTGAAGATGCCGGAGCGACCCAGAGCGGTGAGCGATCGGCGTTACCATAGCGCGGCGATTAACGCAGCGGAATGGGCCGGTGGACGCGTAATTCACCGCCCCTTACCGGCAGCGAGGGCAGCGCGTAGGTTGAGCCTAAAGTGCATAGCGCTCCACAACAGCCCGTCGACGGGCCGTCCAACCACCTCGATCGAAGGAAGAGACATGAAGAAACTCGTCAATGATCCTAAGAATGTCGTCGCTGAGGCCGTGGCCGGGTTCGGCGCGGCCCACGCCGATATCGTCCGGATTTCGACGGAACCGATCTACATCGTGCGCACGGAAGCTCCCGTTGCCGGGAAAGTGGGTCTGGTCAGCGGAGGAGGAAGCGGACACGAGCCACTTCACGGTGGGTTCGTCGGGTTCGGGATGCTGGACGCAGCCGTACCCGGGGCCGTTTTCACCTCACCGACACCCGACCCGATCCTCGCCGCGACGAAGGCGGTCGATGGGGGAGCGGGGGTGCTCCACATCGTCAAGAACTACACCGGGGACGTCTTGAATTTCGAGACCGCCGCCGACCTCGCCGCCGCGGACGGAATCGAGGTCCGCTCGGTGATCGTCAACGACGACGTCGCCGTGAAGGACTCGCTGTACACGGCCGGGCGACGTGGCGTGGCCGGGACGGTCCTGGTCGAGAAGATCGCTGGAGCGTCGGCTGAGCGCGGAGACGCCCTGGAGACCGTCGCCGCGATCGCAGAGAGGGTCATCTCCGGTGTGCGTTCGATGGGTGTGGCGCTGACGCCGTGCGTTGTTCCCCACGCCGGGGAAGGCAGCTTCACGCTCGCCGACGATGAGATCGAGATCGGGATCGGCATCCACGGCGAGCCGGGGCGCGCGCGGATCAAGCTGGAGCCGGCCGACGCCATCGTCGACCGGCTCCTCGGCCCTATCCTTGAGGACATCCCGTTCGTAGCCGGGGACGAGGTGCTGCTCTTCGTCAACGGAATGGGCGGCACACCGCAAATCGAGCTGTACATCGTGTTTCGACGGGCCGCCGAGGTGTTGGCCGAACAGGGGATCGAAGTATCCAGGACACTCGTCGGGAACTTTACGACGTCTCTCGAGATGCAGGGAACATCCATCACCGTGCTGAAACTCGATGACGAACTGACTGCCCTGTGGGATGCGCCGGTCCAGACGGCAGCGCTACGGTGGGGACGATAGGCCGGTAGAAGGAGATCCAATGAAGCTAGACGGCACGTGGGCGAAAGCCTGGATCAGGACCAGCGCGGCGGTAATGAATGAGCACCGTGTGGAATTGATTGATCTGGACCGTGAAATCGGCGATGGTGATCATGGCGAAAACATGGACCGCGGTTTCCAGGCGGTGCTGTTGAAACTCGATGACCTTTCGTCCGAGGCGAACCCCGGGGACGTCTTCAAACTCGTCGCAACCACGTTGATCTCAACCGTGGGCGGTGCGGCGGGTCCACTGTATGGAACAGCGTTCCTCAAGGCGGCCGTGGCCATCACCGGCTCGGCTGATCTTGACGGGGCCGCTCTAGTCGCATTCCTGGCGGCCGCGCGAGACGGCATCGTCCTGCGCGGCAAGGCGGAACCCGGAGACAAGACCATGGTCGATGCCTGGACTCCGGCGGTCGACGCCGCCGAAGCAGCCCGTGCCGACGGTGCGAACGACCTGGCGATTTTGATGGCGGCGGCAGCTGCCGCCGAGGCAGGGGCAGAGGCGACGGAACCCTGGGTTGCGCGCAAGGGACGGGCTAGCTACCTCGGCGAACGGGCCATCGGTCACCGCGACCCGGGAGCGCAGTCTTCGGCCCTGCTGTTGCGAGCAGCTGCCGACACCGCAGCGACCGCCTGAAATGACCGCCACAGAGGGGCTTGTCGGCCTCGTTTTCATCTCCCACAGCTCGAAGATCGCCGACGGTCTCCTCGATCTGGCAACCCAGATGGCACCCCAAACGAGGATGGTCCCGGCCGGTGGGACAGACGACGGGGGTATCGGCACGAGCTTCACGAAGGTGGTCAGCGGCATTGCACAGGCTGACGCCGGCGCCGGCGTCGTGCTCCTCTGCGACCTGGGCTCCGCGATCCTGACGGCCGAAACCGCGTTGGATTTCCTCGGAGACGCGGCGCGTGCCCGAGTACGAATCGTGGATGCGCCTCTGGTCGAGGGGGGTGTGGCTGCGGCCGTCGCCGCCGAGATTGGGGGAGACATCGAGTCTGTCGTGCGGGCCGCGCAATCCGCAGCCGGGGCCGTCTCCGCAGCTGGGGCGGAACCAGCGCTGCCGCCGGTGGTCACGCGAACCGTTACCCTGGTGAACAAGGATGGTCTGCATGCCCGACCGGCTGCTGACTTCGTGAAGCTCGCCAATACGTTCGAGGCACGAGTCACCGTGAACGGCAGGGATGCATCCAGTCTGCTGGACGTGATGTCACTCGGACTCATCCGCGGCATGACCGCGAAGATCTCCTCCTCGGATGAGGCCGGAGCGGCAGCCGTAGCCGCTCTGGGAGACCTTCTGGAATCGGGCTTCGGAGAAGAATAGACGCAAAGCACACGCATCTGGTCGATTTTGAAACTCGGCGTAGTCTGAGCACATGGACAAAGACAGGGAACTGCCGGTGAGCAGTCCTACTCGCCACTCCGACCGAGTGGATCCGCGATTCGCGGATACGGACGTGCCGACCGATCTGAAGGAATGCCCGGTCTGTGAGCAGACCATGCGTGCACATTTGATCGAGCGCGGCGCCCATGACACTATCCTTACGTGCCCCGTGCCGCATCCGGGCGCGTGGGACCGGGACGCGTTCCTGCCCGTGAACGAATTCGGGATGGTCCTGCGCCCGCACGAACCGGAGAACACCGACAAGGAAATCGACCGCCCAGAATGAGTCCGGCGGCGGCGGTTCGGCTAACCGTCGCCAAATGTCTGCACAAGGGTCCTAATCCACCGCTGGACACATTCCGGCACGATGCGGGACGCTTCGGAAGTGATCCTATGCCTCACCTGATCAGGCGAAAGCATCGTCTAAGTGGGAACTGGACTTATCTGAAAGGGTCCTAATGGTTCCCGTTGCTGAGCCTGGGGGGGTCTGCGCTGTGGTGATTTGAGGTTGATGTAGTCGGCGTGGGGTGCTCCAGCGGCGGCGGCGGCGTGCTGACTGACAGGGGAGTCGTGGCGCCAGTTACGGAACGACGGCTTATGGAAATCGCGGCGGGCCAGAACCAGTAGGTTGTAGCTATGCGTATCAGGGGGTTTCGAGGGGCGAGTGCGGTTCTGGCGGCGGGTTGTTTGGCGGTGGCGATGATCGGCTGTTCTGGGTCGGTACCGGAAGCTGGTGGACCAATTTCTGCGCCGACGATGACCGTAACCATAACTCCAACCCCGACGCCGATCCCTGAAACCGATACATGCGACAACGCTTTCACCGCTGACCTGAATTCGAAAATGGCGACGGACGGACTCACTTTCCGTGCTGACGGCCCCCGCGAAGAACTGGACTCATTGGTCGGAGCTGACGGTCTGCGATGTGAGTGGACGAAACCGCAGACGGACCTGACCGTTCGGTACGCGAACTGGACCCGGGATATGCCGGCTTGGGATGTTCTGAGAGCTCAGCTTCTGGCTGATGGGTATATCGAGACCGGCCCGCGGTCGGTTAGCCGGCCGATACCGGAGTTCGACTCCGCGTACCGCTACCGCGACGGCGTCATCCACTACGCGAGCCCAGCCCGTTTCATCGGGTGGATAACTGCACTGCAGTAGGCGCTCGCGGATGGTGCCCACGAGCAGAACGAACGTGTTGCGCATGGCGGGTTTCGGCCAAAGCGGGAACTGGACTTATCCGAAAGGGTCCTAATCCTTCACGGAACTGAGCCTGGGCGAGGGCCGGAGCTGTGATGATTTGAGGTTGATGTAGTCGGCGTGTGGTGCTCCGGCGGCGGCGGCGTGCTGGTGGATTATCTCGCTGCTATATCCCAGGGAAATGGCCAAGGCGGTGGGATTGAGCTCTCTGGCGAGGTCTCGCAGGGCGGTGTTTCTGACGCCGTTGAGGTCGATTCCCCAGCTGCGAAGTCGGTTCAGCATGTTTTCTGGATGGGTGTGTTGGCCAGGCAGGTTGCCGGGAAAGAGCCAAGGGCTGTCGGTGTTGACAGTTTGCTGGTTGGGGCGGTTGTGGACGTAGTCCCAGAAGGTTGCCGCGACTTGTGCGGGCAGTAGGGCTGGCACCGATCCCAGACGCAGGTATAGGCCATCGGGTCGCGCTTCGAGGGCGCTGGTTTTCAGGGCTGCGATCTTTCCGACCGGGTGTGCGTAAAGCAGCAGGATAAGTGCGGCGACGCGGTCTGCGGCGGGCATTTCTCCGGTGGTGAGGCAGGCGCGGATGTGGTCGATTCTGGCTGCCTGCGTCAGGATCGGGGTCGATTGTGCTTCACGACGGGGGACCCGGACTTTCGCGATCTCGTGTGATGTGACGAGCGAGGCGATGAAGGTGTTGATGGCATGGCGAGTGGATGGTCCGGAGGCGAGGTAGTCGTCGAGGTGCGATTGACGGATATCGGTGTAGGTGGTGTCGTGCTCGGATAGGAGCCAGGCGAGGAATCGTCCTGACTCGGTGATTTCCTGCTTCGCTGACCGGACGGCGAAGTTCATGTTCGTGCCGGGCAACGACTTCGCCCGGAGTCGTTTCAAGTGATGCCACCGGCCGAAGCGTTCGATCGGTCCTTGGATCTCGCGATGGTCAGCAAGAGACACGATTCTCTTCTCGAGCCAGCGTTCGAACGCCGCCAGTTGGCGGTCCCGGGGCGGCAGCATGCCGTGATGGGTGAGTGTTTCGCGAAGGTGTTCGACGGCGTTGGATGCGGGTAGGGCGTCGAAGGCCTCGTGGCTGATGGCCAGTTCCCTGGTGCCCAGTCGGGTGAGGAGGGCACTGGCGCCGATGCCGCGTTTCCAGGTATAGATGCTCTCGGGTCGCTCGGCATTGGCGAAGACAGCGACGAGGCGTTTGAGCCGGAGGTCCGGGGGAGTGTTGGGTTGGAGGGTTGCGGTGAGGTCGGCGCGGAGGACGCAGCGGATGCAGTTGCCGTTACGAAATCGTTCGGCTTCATCGCCGCAGGTGTCGCAGTGCAGGAGTGTGGTGATGCCGGCGCAGTCACGGCAGGTGTTCGATCCGTCCGCGTCTTTGCCAGGGAGCAGGCGTGTGTCGCCGCAGGTAGCGCAAGGGCCGCGGGTGTGTGTGGCTGTGGTGAAGCAGATCCCGCAAATGGCGCCGTCGGGCCAGTGCACTCGAATCTTCGCGACCAGACCACCGCAGCGGTCGCAGTGCAGGGTGCCTGGGGTTCGGGGGCGTCCGCGGGTGCGGTGCTCAGTCGTCATCGTCGAGGATGCGGGCGCGGACGGGTTTGTATGCGTCGGCGAAGTTGACGATGTTCTCGCCGGAGGCGATTGTTCGTTCTTGGCGTTGGCTCTTGGCGTTCGCTGCGGTGAAGGTGACGAGCTCGTTCGCCTCAACGTTGAAGATGTCGCAGAGAGCGGTCAGGACTTTGAAGGAGATCCGCTCGGGATCCTGGGCGACGAGTCGATAGATCTGCGACCCCGAGAGCGTGATGCCGCGTTCTCGGAGCGGGGCGACGAGTTCTCGGCTGTTCTTCATGCCGTGGCGCGCCATGAGCTCGCGTGCGCGCCAGCGGTACTCGATTTCTCGTTTCATGATTTTTCCTCCCACGGGGTGCTGTTGGTGGTCGCGTTGATCGTGCGCTCGAGGACGCGGTTCAACGCCCGGGTTTGGTAGTCGCTGGAGACTGCCGTGTAAATGGATGTGGTCGACGCATGGAGGTGGCCAACTTGTTGTTGGACGAACGTGTGCTCGAAGCCATAGAACTCGAACAGGTGGGTGACGTAGGACCGGCGAAGGGAATGCATGTCCAGGCCGGCCGGGAAGCCCAGCTCGTTGACGTAGGCGCGGAAGCGTCGCCGTAGATTCGACTTCGGCACGACGAGGCCCTGGCTGGTGGGGAACAGGTCGGTCGGTTGAGCGGCAAGGTGAGGCAGTCCGGTGCGGATCCACCGGTGAACGGCCTCAGGCGACCACTCGAACACGGTGAGAACGGAGCGGCGCTTGGGCGCATACCCTTTCTGGACCTTCCCGTAACGGACGTGGAGGACACCGAAGTCGCCGAACTGGGGCGAGTGCGGGTTGCGGGAGAAATCGACCAGCTGCAGGTGGGTCACCTCGTTGGCGCGAAGTCCCCAGGCGTAGGCGGTCTTGAACGCGATGGCATCGCGGTAGGCGGCGATGGCGCCCTTGCGTCCCGAGTTGATGACACGCTCGACCTCGACGTCGGCGAGATCGAAGAAGTCCTGCAGCTCACGACGCGAAAACAGGCGTTTCGTTGCCCGCTGTTCATTCTGTTGCGTGTGGGTGGCCCGGTTGAAGTCGGTGATGATCTGAGTGACGGGCCGGCCAAAGGAACGTCCGCAGACTTCGCTCCAGTCGTAGGCCGGATCGGTGAGGAAGTCGCAAAACAGTTTGAGGTTGGTTTGATACGCCCGGACGGTGGCCTGGGACAGGTTTGATACCGAGCGCGTGTAAGCGAAGTAGTCCTCGACGTCCGCGAACGTCCATTCCCACGGGAAGTGCCCGGTGAAGTCCGCGAACCGACGGATCGTTCGTTCGCGGCCAGAAATGGTCTCGTGCCGGAAATTGCGGGAGAGCTGTTGGCGGCGCCAGCTGTCGACCATCTCGGTGAAAACCGCATCCGGGCTGGTCGCCTCGGGGCGCAGAGGCAGATGGGTTACTCGGCCCAATGCAACGCTCATAAGCCCCCTCAACCTGTCTGCAAATTATGCTCTTTAAAAGCAAAACATGCAAAGCACGCGACGTTAAACCGCGGAAATACGGGGATCCCGAGAGGATATGTGCCGCGAAATTCCCCACGTTGAATCAGAGCGCTCAGACCTTGACCAGTGCAGATATAGCGCCCCACATCTCAGAGAAACAGCAGAAGTCCCTGACGCGACCAGCGCTCCGGCGGATAAATACCAGGGGAGTCCTATTCTGCAATTCCTGCAATAGGTCCATTACGCGCTGACATAATGTGCATTATCGGTCAACCAGTGAAGAGGTCTGGACGTGCTGGCCGGACTCGACTACTTTGTGCGACACGGCACGTTCCCAGAATCCGAGAGGCAGCTGAAATGCCCACTACCGTTACGGCCTTCGATCTGTCGTTGGATTAGAGAGCGCTCAGCACGTCACAAATCACCGGTGTGCGCCTGGCCATCGCTGGCACCGGCCTGCTGGCCCTGGTCGTCGGCGTCCTGATCCTGTCCTGGCCGGACGCCACCGTCGGCTCCCTCAAGATCCTCTTCGGCCTGTACTTTTTGATCAGCGGCATCGTTCACGTAGGCCGAGGATTATTCACACAGGGTGCGTCCGGCAGTAGCCGGGTTGTGAACATCCTGCTCGGCGTGCTGCTGATCGTCGGCGGTATCGTGGCAATCAGAAACCCTTCGGACACCCTGGCAGTGCTCGGGATGCTCATCGGGATCTCCTGGATCGTGGAAGGTGTGGCCGGATTGGTCGAGACGGCTCCGGACTCCAGCAGGTGGTTCGGTGCGGTCTTCGGCGCCATCGCCGTCGTGACCGGCGTCGTGGTGCTCTTCTCCCCCGTCGAGTCGGTCACCATTCTGGTCACGATCGGCGGAGTGTTCCTCGTTCTGTCCGGGATCATCCAAATGGCGCAGGCCTTCATGTTCGGCCGGGGCCGGTCGGCGACACTCGATACGGCGTAGCCGCTCGGCGCGGCCGCTCGGCGCGGCCGCACGGCATTCGCCAGGCCGCACTGCACGTGCTGCCCGCGACGTCAGTTTCGACTGGCGGCTTCGCCGACGTAGTCCGCGATGTCCCCGACGTACCTGGTGTTGTTCTCCGGCACGGCCTCGACGGCCGCCAACGCAACCTCGGCGCCAAATTCGCTGACGTTGTACAGCCGGCCGGCGGCATCCTTACGCGCGGTCATGGTGCCCGGGCTGGCTCGCTCGAGCAGGACGGCGGTGACCGTGCCCTCAATGATGTCGCCGGAGACAACGACGAAACCGATGCCGGCCTCGGCGAACTCGGGGATGAGGGCGCGCAGTGCGTCCTCACCGGCGCGCTTGCTCCGGGCGACCGGCTCGTATTCGGCCATGGTGGTCGTGGTCTCGACGAAGTGGGCTTGGTGGCTGGTGACGAACACCACGCGGGCACCCGGAGCGAGCAAGGGCCGTGCCGCGTGCAGCAGGTTGACCTGGGCGTCCCGGTTCAGCTGCATGGCGTAATCCTCGGCCATGCCGCTTTCCATGCCACCGGAGGCGTTCATGACGAGGATGTCGAGGCCGCCGAACTCCGCACGGATGGTTTCGAACATGGACTCGACGGATGCAGCATCCGTCAGATCTGCGCCGACCGTGATTGCCGTGCCACCTGCGGCGCGGATCGCATCGGCGACCTTGATCGCCCGTGCCTCCTTGTTACGGAAGTTGATCGCGACGCTGGCGCCCGCCTCGGCGAGGAGGCCGACGGTGGCCGCTCCGACACCACGGGACGACCCCGTGACCAGGGCGCGTTTGCCGATGAGAGAGCCGGCGTCGAGGGGATTTTTGGGTGCAGTAGTCACAACGCCCAACCCTACCAACATGAGCGGCGGGACTCAGCCTCGGCCAGTCTCGACTCCGGCCAACGAGCAGGTGATAGCTTCGAGAGGGAAACGTCACGTGAGAGGCTCCAAAATTGATGGCTGACCTGACCGACTACTTGTGGATCGTGTGGCTCGTCTTCATCCTCGTCTGTGTGATCATCGAGCTGCTGTCTCTCGAGTTCACCTTTCTGATGATTGCTGTCGGAAGCCTGGCCGGCCTGGGGGCGAACCTGCTGGGAGCCGTGTGGTGGCTCCAGATCGTCACGGCCGCCGTGGTATCCGTGCTCCTCATCCTGCTCATACGCCCGGTTCTCCTGCGGCTGATGAGGAAGGGTGCCGATCACACACCGAGCAATGTCGCCGCACTGCTCGGCATGACCGCACAAGTACTGTCCACCGTTCGCCCCTCGGGTGGAATGGTCAAACTGGCCAACGGCGAAACCTGGTCAGCCCGCCTCTCCCCCGACACCGACACGCAATCCGCCGAACCCGGTGAGATTGTTCGCGTGACCGCGATCGAAGGCTCCACCGCCGTCGTTCATCCCTCGGAAAGGAACATCACATAGTGCTCTCCACCGGTGAATTCATTGGGCAAATCTTCATTGCCGCCCTCCTCTTGGTACTCGGGGTGTTCGTCGTCGTCGTTCTAGTCCGGGCCATCAAGATCATCCCGCAGGCCAACGCCGGCGTCGTCGAGCGTCTGGGCAAGTATCACAAGACGCTCGAGCCGGGCCTGAACATCCTGGTTCCCTTCATCGACCGGGTGCGACCCTTGCTGGACATGCGCGAACAGGTCGTTTCCTTCCCCCCGCAGCCGGTGATCACGGAGGACAATCTCGTGGTGTCCATTGACACCGTGGTCTATTTTCAGGTCACGGATGCACGTGCCGCCACCTACGAAATCGCGAATTACCTGGGCGCGGTCGAGCAGCTCACGACGACGACCCTGCGCAATGTGGTCGGTGGCCTCAACCTTGAAGAGGCGCTGACCAGCCGCGACAATATCAACGGGCAACTACGGATCGTGCTGGACGAGGCGACCGGCAAGTGGGGTATCCGAGTCGGACGGGTGGAGCTGAAGGCGATCGACCCGCCCCTGTCCATCCAGGATTCGATGGAGAAGCAGATGCGCGCCGAGCGTGACCGCCGCGCGGTCATCCTGACCGCCGAGGGCACGAAGCAGTCGGCGATTCTGACGGCCGAGGGAGCTCGGCAGGCCGCCATCCTGTCGGCGGAGGGTGACGCGAAGGCAGCCGTTCTGCGCGCCCAGGGTGAGGCGGAGGCCATCACCACGGTATTCAGGGCGATCCACGACGGTGACCCGGATCCGAAGCTCCTGGCCTATCAGTACCTTCTGACCCTCCCCAAGCTCGCGGAGGGCAGTGCGAACAAGTTGTGGATCGTGCCCAGCGAACTCACCGCCGCGATGAACGGCATCGGGGCGGCGTTCGGCCATGCCGTCGGCGGCTCGGCCGCCCCCGCGCAGACCGCGCAGACCGCGCAGGCCGGGCCGGCCGGCCGGTCCCCCGCCGTCCCGGAGGCGTAGGCGGCGATGTACCTCGAGGGGGTCGGGCCGCGCGTTTTCGCCCATCGCGGCCTCTCCCTTAATGCACCGGAGAACACCCTGCTGGCGTTCCGGCACGCGCTCGCGGTCGGCGCGACCCACATCGAGACGGATGTCCACGCCACGGACGACGGAATCGCCGTGCTCAGCCACGACGCTGAACACGATGTGGCCGGAACCCGCATTCGCCTCGATCAGCTCACCATGGGTGAGCTGCGCCGGGTCGGACTCGGTCAGGGGCAATCCTTCGCGTCCCTTCGCGAGGGACTTGACGTCTTCCCGGAGGCCCGGTTCAACATCGACGTCAAATCATTGGCCGCCGTCGAGGCCACGGCCGCGGCGGTCCGGGACGCCGGCGCCATCGACCGGGTGCTGATCACCTCTTTCTCCGAGAACCGCCGTCGCCGCACGGCTGCGCTGCTCCCCGGGGTGGCCACATCGGCATCCGCGTCGGTCTTGATGCGCGCCATTTTGGCCGCCGAACTGGGCCTTGCCGCTCCGGTTCGGCACTCCCTGAGGAGCTTTGCCGCCGTGCAGGTGCCGGAGTCGGTTCGTTTCCTTCGCATCCTCACTCCCCGCTTCATTCGCGGCATGCACGCGGCCGCGGTGGAGGTGCATGTCTGGACCATCAACGATGCGGAGTCCATGATCCGGCTCCTGGACCTCGGTGTCGATGGGATCGTCACCGACCGGTGCGACCTGGCCGTGGCGATCATCGCGGCGCGAGCCTGAGAGTTCGCTCCGAGAAGTCACATAACGGAAAGATAACGTCCAGCTTGATGGTTTATACCTAGAAGTTGTATCGCGAGAGGAGACCACACGATGGCGGATCGCAGTTTGCGTGGCATGAGGTTAGGCGCACAAAGCCTTCAGAGCGAAGAGGGCGTAACCTTTTCACCACGAGTTAGTCACACGTATCTGTGTGCGACGTGCGCACGGGAGACGGTCATGATCTTCTCGGCAGAGGCGGAAGCTCCTGACGAATGGGAATGTCGCTTCTGTTCACAGACAGCAACCCGGTTGGTTGACTCCAAACCGGTGATAGTGGACCATTCCGACGAGAAAGTACCGCGTACGCATTGGGACATGCTCCTGGAGCGACGCACCCGCGCCGAGCTCGAGGAACTCCTTGAGGAACGGCTGACGTTCCTGCGGGAGCGTCGCGGACAGCAGAAGATCGGCGCCTGATCGGCCCTTTTTCGCGCCGCCTGAACTGATCAGGATCACACGCTATGCGCCCGATTTCGTCGGGCGCGCAGCGTGTTACGAGAGCACAGTACAAACCCGGCAAGGCCGAGGCCGCACACCAGCCACTCGATTACCCGTCCCGCAGCCATCGCCGGGGTGACCGTGTCGCTCAGGGGAACTGACTGCACCATCGCTCCGGGCAGCCAGGTCGGCAGACTGTCGAGCGTGGCACCATCCGGCGTGATGATGGCGCTGGTGCCCACGGTGGAGATATTCACGACTGTGCGCCCGGCTTCGATGGCTCGGAGTCGCGCGATGGCCAACTGCTGCACGCTCTCGTCGGTGCGGCCGAAGTCGGCGTTGTTCGTCTGGGCAAGGATGATCTCGGCTTTGTCGTCGACCATTTCCTGAACGAGCTGGTCGTCGGCGATATCGAAGCAGATGGCGAGCCCCGCCACGATCCCGTTGATGTCGAAAACGTTGTCCCGGGTGCCGATGGCGTAGTCGCGCGCGACCAGGTCGATCAGCTCGGGAGCAAATGGCCGCCAGAACGCACGGTCCGGCATGTACTCCGCGAAGGGCACCGGATGCACCTTGTCGTAGATGTCGACGGCGCCCTCCCCCTCCTGCCACAGCAGAGAACTGTTGTAGATCTTGTTGTTCCGCTGCGTTATCGCTCCCGCGATGATCGGGACGCCCATCCGGTGGCTGAGGAAGTCCAGGTTCTTGGCGGCATCCGCTGAACGAAGTGGGTCTATGTCGCTGGCGTTCTCCGGCCACACGACGAAGTCGACCTCCTCGTCGATGACGGCCAAGGTCGCCGAAGTGTGGTCCGCCAGGATCTGCCCCGGTGAGTAGCGCGCGAACAGACCGGCATCCGATGCACCCTGGATGGCAGCCAGACGCACCTCCCCCGTCTGTACCGTCGGCCAGGCCGGTACGACCAATACGACCGCGATCGCCCCTGCGGCGATGCCTGAGCGCACGGTGAGTCGCACCGGGGTTTCGCGGAGCAACTGCAGAGCCAGGGCGCAAAGCCAGACCAGGACGAAGCTGAGTCCCGACATGCCGACCCAGGCCACCAGTGAATTGAACGGGCTCTCGGACTGGGAGATGGCCACCCTGCCCCAAGCGAATCCGCCATACGGCCATACCGAGGCGAGTGCTTCCCGCGCCGTCCACAGCCCAGCCACGACCACCGGCACCACGCCGAGGCGGCCCAGGCTGGTCGGCCACACCCGCGGCCCCGTTTCGAGCACGACACCGATCAGCGCCAGGCTGATGCAGAAGAATATGGTTTGCAAGCCGGCCAGTGCCAGCCAGGGCACAGGTCCGAGATAGAGCGTCAGCCAGCTGATGTGGATCAACCAGAACGCTGATCCGGCCACCGACCCGATGAGCAGGCCGGACCAGAAACCACGCCCCAGTAGGGCAAAGAGCATCAGGAAGACTCCGACCAGGGCCAGAATCCACCACGACCGATCGGGAAACCCGGCGTCCAGGATCGCGCCGGCCGCCGCGGCGAGCAGAATAGCGGCCGGCAACGGGAGGGCCAATGGCCGAAGGGTCCCCGAGATCACGTCATCAGCCTAGGCGACTGACGAGTAGGCCACGATCCCACGGCGGATCGCATCCATGGCCTTGCGAGCGGTGCGGCCGACGGGGTCGTCGGCCACGACCGAGAGCTGATCCAGAAGGTCGATGGTCTGCTTCGTCCAGCGCACGAAGTCGCCCGCCGCCATCTCGGCCTCATCCAGGACGTCGATGAGCGAACCGGCTCGCGCCCACTTCCATATCGCCAGGCTGAGTCCCACCGCGAGGGGGTTGCTGCCGGGAAGCTTGTGATCGCGTTCGAGATCATCGAGGCGGCTCCACAACTCCTGGGTCTCGTGCAGGGCCTCGCGGAAGGCGCCCTTGGGCAGGTAGCGTTCGTCGATCAAACCCTCTTCGCGGCGGGGTTCGAAAACGAGAGCGCAGGCCATGGCGGCGAGACCCGCTGGGTCGAGGTCGTTCCACAGGCCCCGGCGCAGCGATTCCGCTACCAGGAGGTCACGGTCCGCGTAGATGCGCCGCAGGATCAGGCCGCTCGGGCTGAGCGTGACCGTGCCGTCGGGGTTCTCGACGAGATAGCCGTAGCCCACGAGAACTTCGGTCACCCGGTCGAAGACGCGTGCGACGGCGCCGGTGCGTGTCGTAATCTGCTGGGTGAGGGTATCCGTGTCTCGCCTCAGCGTCCACCAGCGCTGTGCCCACCGTGCGTGCTGCTCGCGCTCAGGGCAGCTATGGCACGGATGCTCGCGCATGCGCTTACGCAGGCTGCCGAGTTCGCGCTGGCGGCGCTCGCGCGCCGCACGGGCGCCGGTCTCCCCCGCCGCATTTTGGCGCTCGACGTCGGTGAGATTGCGACGGATGGCGGAGTATTCGGTGAAGTCGCCCAGGTGGCAGACCATGGACTGTGCGAACCCGGTCAGTGACTCTTCCTGTTGGCGCACTCTGCGTGCCAGGTCGACGACCGCCCGATCGGCCTGGAACTGGGCAAACGAGGACTCGAGGACCTCACGCGTGCGTTCCCGACCGAACTGGTCGATCAGGTTGACGGCCATGTTGTAGGTCGGCTTAAAGCTGGAATTGAGCGGGTAGGTGCGTCGAGACGCGAGTGACGCCACCGTCTGAGGGTCGAGTCCGGAAGCCCACTGGATCACCGAGTGGCCCTCGATGTCAATGCCGCGCCGCCCGGCCCGACCGGTCAGCTGGGTGTACTCCCCCGGGGTGACCGGCACTCTCGCCTCGCCGTTGAACTTCTCGAGCTTGTCGAGCACCACCGTACGGGCCGGCATGTTGATGCCGAGCGCCAGGGTTTCCGTGGCGAAGACGGCCTTTAGGAGCTTCTTCTGAAACAGCTCCTCGACGACCTCCTTGAACGCCGGAAGCAGCCCGGCGTGGTGGGCGGCGACACCCCGCTCGAGGCCGTCGAGCCACTCGAAGTAGCCGAGCACGCCGAGGTCTTCGTCGAGCAGCGTACGGCAGCGCTCGTCGACGATCTGCCGGATCTCCTCGCGCTCCTGAGCGTCGGTCAAGCGCACGCCGGCCCGCAGTACCTGGCGGACCGCCTGGTCGCAGCCGACTCGGCTGAAGATGAAGAAGATCGCCGGGAGCAGGTGTTTGCCCTCGAGCAGCCGCACGATGTCGGAGCGGTCCATCCGCCCCGGTTCGAAACCGCCACGCGGCTGGGTCCCCCGGCCGCGGTCGCGGTCGCCGCCCCGGCGTCCGTTCGCCGAGCGGACGCCGGGTGCGCGCCCGCCCGACTGGGCCAGCCGCACCAGCTCCGGGTTCACCCGGTGGGTCCCGGCCAGGCCGGCTGCGTCAAAGAGGTCGATCATTTTGCTCTTGACCAGCACATGTTGTTCGAGCGGAACCGGCCGCTCTTCGGAGACGATGACATCCGTTTCGCCGCGGACGGCCTGCAGCCAGTCGCCGAATTCTTCGGCGTTTGAGACCGTGGCGCTGAGCGAGACCAGACGTACGTCCTGGGGCAGATGGATGATGACCTCTTCCCAGACGGCACCGCGGAACCGGTCGGCCAGGAAGTGGACCTCGTCCAACACGACGAAGGCAAGGTTTGTGAGGAGGTCCGAATCGGCGTAGAGCATGTTGCGCAGCACTTCGGTCGTCATGACCACGATGCGGGCCTGCGGGTTCACGTTCGTGTCGCCGGTGAGCAGGCCCACGGCATCCGCCCCGTATTCTGCGACGAGTTCCTGAAACTTTTGATTGCTCAGCGCCTTCATCGGGGCGGTGTAGAAGACCTTCTTCCGTGAGCTCTGCATTGCCAGATAGATCGCGAACTCGGCGATCAGGGTTTTGCCGGCACCCGTGGGCGCGGCCACGAGCACGCTGTTACCGTCCTCGAGAGACGCGCAAGCGGCCAGCTGGAAGGGATCCAGTCCGAAGCGGAGCCCGGTGCGGAATGACTCCAGGCGGGGCCGGCCGGCGCGGGCTCTGGAGGCGGCATAGCGTTCCGCGGGCGATTCAAGGTTGGTCATCGGATGCGCTCAGAGCGCCAACTCCTGTTCGAGGGAACGGGCGCGGCGGGCGGCACGTCGATCGTGGAGGAACGCGATTCCATAGGCGGCGAAGTAAAGCACGACCATGGGGATGGCAAGAAGGAACATCGAGATCACGTCGGCAGCGGGGGTGGCGATCGCGGTAAACAGCGTGATCAACAGCACGGCGATCCGCCAGGATTTGATGATCGACTGAGCACTGATCACTCCGGCCAGGTTGAGCAGAACGATGAAGACGGGGAGCACGAAAGCCACACCGATCGCGATCATGAGCTTCAACACGAAGTCGAGGTAACTTTGCGCGACGATGAGAGCGGCGTCTTCCTTGGGTGCGAAACTCGTCATCAGTCCGACGATGTTCGGCAGAACGAACCATCCCGCGGCGCAGCCCGCCAGGAACAGCGGAATGGCGGTGAAGAGGAAGCCGAAGGTGTACTGCTTTTCGATGCGGGTGAGGCCGGGAACCAGGAACGCGAAGATCTGGAAGAGCCAGACCGGGCTGGACACGACGAGCCCCACGTAGAAGGCGATCTTCAACTTCAGGTCAAAGGCACTAGTGATGTCTGGGTAGTTCAGCTGAGCCGTGCGGTCCTGCGCCTCGATGATGGCGTAGATCGGCTCGCGCAGGGCGTCCCACACGAAATCGGACAGGAACCAGCCGACGATCGCACCAACCAGTATTCCTGCCGCAGCGAGGAAGAGACGCTTGCGCAGCTCGAGCAGATGTTGCCCCAGCGACATTTTTCCATCAGTGGCCGTGCGCCGAGGGATTCGCCCCGCCACGGGACTTACGATTTCGTCGTCGGATCGGCTGTGCCGGCGGCCTTCGAAGAGTCGTCAGCGCTGCCGGTGGTTTCGGCGTCTTCTTTATCGCTCTTGATCTCGTTCTTGAAAATCTTCATGGACTGCCCGAGGCTGCGGGCAAGGCCGGGAAGCTTGGGCGCACCGAACAGAAGCAGAACGATGACGAGGATGATCAGGAAGTGCCATCCGGTCAGGTTGTTAAGCATCAGTATCTGTCCTCTGGGTCAATGGGCGAGTTATAAACAGTTTACCTCTGGCGATCAAGGAATCCCGCCGCCGCTGTCGACGTTGCGCCCGGTCACGCTGCACCAGTTCGAGAGCGCGGTAGAGGTCGGCGGGCTTTGTGAAGACGGCCGGTTGGAACCGGACCGGCGGCGGCATCTCCCGCCCCCGGGTGACGTCAGCGACAAGATCGCCGAGTTCTTGAAGGGCTTCCAGTGTGGCCATGACCTTCTTGAACAGGGCGAACCCGAACCAGGCCAGCATCGCGAGCAGGCCAAGCACCAGGCCGATCCAGATCAGTGCCCACGACCACCACGGCATCGTCTACTCCCCCACGTCTGTCGGTTCGGACTCGTCGTAGCGGGCCACGCCGGCGGCCGCCCACTCGCGCACGACCGCGCGCGCCTCGGCCGGGTCAACCACTTCCACGACTCCGGCGAGGCCGGTGACGAGGCGTTTGAGGCCGTGATAGTGAGCCACGTTGAGTGTCCTCCGCACGCGGTCCCCGTGTGCGCCGGGGGCGCCGTATGGTGCGTAGTCTGCGAGCAGCGGAACGGCAGACGTCGGGAGTTCAACCGTCACATCCTGGTCGGACGCGGAGCCCTCGAAGAGGGTCTCGGTCGGCACAGCATCGGCGGACCGGGGGTTGGTCGGCACGTCGGTCACGTGCAGATCGCTCATTCGGTCGAGGCGAAAGGTGCGGGCCGCTTCGCGGAGGTGGCACCAGCCGCGCAGGTACCAGTCCCGGTCCACAGACTGGATGCGCCACGGGTCGACCCGGCGCAGTTCATTCTCGCCGCGGGCATTCAGGTAGTCGAACTCGATCTGTACTCCGCCGCGGACCGCGGCTTGCACGACCGCAATGCTGCTGCGGGCATCCGTGCCGGAGACGGCAACTTGGCTGGGAGCCGCTGAGGCGCTGCGGGTGAGTTTCGCCATCAGCGACGCGATCGCGTCGACGTCGGCATTCTCCGGTAGCGACGACAGGTATTGAAGGCCGGCGATCAGCGCGGCGGCTTCTCGGGCGGAGAAGCGCGGCGAGTCGTCGATGGCCACGAGGTGGGTGAGCACGATGAGGTCGTTCGTTTCGAACTCGTCCCAATGGATATCGAACAGGTCGCCGTGCAGGTACTGGCGGGTTTCCCCGGGGATGCCGGAAACCGCGATGAGATTGACCGCGTCGCGCACCCGGTCAGGCGACACCCCGAAGTGCGCGGCGACGTCGGTCACGCTGATGCGGTCATGGTCCATCAGGAAGGGAACCAGCGCCAGGAGGAAGGTCAGCTTGTCGGATGCTCCGAGTGCCGGACCGCCGTTCATTCGTCGGCCGCCGTCGTGGTATCCGGGTGCACATTCAGATCGAAATCGGTGTGGGCATCCCGCACGGTGATCAGGCGGGACCGGACCGCCGTGCGCAGGGCCGCGGGCGAGTGCACCAGAACCTCCGGGCCGTAGCCGGCGAGCTCGTCGGCGAACACGTTGAGATCGGTGAAGTTCAGGTGGAGAGCGGATGCGTCCGCGTTCGTTCGAATCTCTCCCGGGGCGACTCGTTTCGACAGTCTCACCGCGGCATCGCTGCCCGGCCGGGCGGCGATCACGGCGATGTTGGCGGTCCACAGCGCCTCGAGCTCGCTGAGCGCTTCCTGCCCCTGACCGTCACCGTGCGCCACGAACGAGGCTCCGGGGACCGTCACCACCGGGCCCACGATCCGGGAGAGCAGGTACGTGCGGGTTGCCGCAGCATCCTGGTCGGTGCCGAACAGGTGCCATCGTCCGTCGTGCAACACCATGGCGCGGGGCTCGACCTGACGGCGGCGCGCCGCCGCCTCGCCGGGCTTCAGATAGAGGAATGCCACAACCTGACCGCGATCCATTGCCTTGCTGAGCGGTTCGAAGGACGCCTCCCGCACGCGCAGGGACGGCGAGTAACCGAGCACGGGATCGCTCGAGTCGATGCCCAGCGCATGCAGTTTAGTCATCGCACGCCTGGACTCCGCAGACAGGGAGCCCTCCCGCCAGACCGTCGCGGCAAGCTTCAGCAGCATGAGCTCGTCCGGACTGAAAGTCACGTCCACCGGAAGCTCGTAGAGTCCCTTGGGGATGCGGTAGCGCAAATGGTGGTTGCTCCCGGGATCGTCCGGCGGCTCAACCACCTCGAGCGGAATGCCCAGTTCGCGGATGTCGTCTTTGTCTCGTTCGAACTGCCGCTCCAGGCTCGCGTTGTCTCCGCCGGGGAGATAGCGCTGGCGGTACCCCTGCACGGTGGACAGAATATCGGCCTTGGTCAACCCGACTTCCGTTGCGATAAGCGCAAGTACCAGGCTGAACAGGCGTTCTTCTACCGAAACACGGCTGTTCTTTTCAATGGTGGACGGCACGCTGCGAGTCTATCCGCCGCTTGCAGGCCGAGACTTAGTTCACGCCGAGGATATCGACGACGAACACGAGCGTTGAGCCTGCGGGGATCTTCTGCGAGGCCTCATCACCATAAGCCTGATCGGCCGGGATGACGGCGATGACCTGCGAACCGACAGTCTGCCCGATGATGGCCTGGGCGAACCCGGGGATCAGCCCGCCCTCGGTCTTCGAACCGTCCACGATCAGGAACTCGGCCGGTTTCCCGGTCTGCCAGCTGGAATCGAAGACCGTGTTCTCGTTCCAGAGCACGCCCGTGTAGTGCAGGGTCGCAGTGTCGCCTTCCGCGACTTGCTCGCCATCGCCCTTCTTGAGGACGCCGATCTGCAGCTCGGTCGGCGGCTCACTCGACGGAATGGTGAGGCCGGGGGTTCCATCAGTCGCAAGGACAACGGACGGAAGCCCGCTCGCGACCGACTGGTTGGCGCCGTTGGCCCGGAGCAGGTTGGCTCGCACGACGTCGATCACGAAGACCAGCGAGTCGTCGGCGCCGATGCCACTGTTGGGGTCTCCGCCGGCCGGACCGAGCCCGTCGTCCGGGGAGACGATGAGAGCCAGCCGGGATCCGACCTGGGCGCACTCCAGGCCCATCGCCAGGCCCGGGAGCGACTGTTCGTCGTCCAGGACGATGCTGGCCTGGTTGACCCCGTCGTACTCGCCCGCGCTGATCAACGCACCCGTCGTACCGTTGTAGAGGCTGAGGTCGAGCTTGACCAGCTGATCCGGGACGAGACCGGCACCCGTGCCGGCGATGATCTCACTGGCCTGGGTGGAGTCCGTCTTCAACGGGGTCGGGAAGTCCACCGTCGGCGCGGAGCCGAATTCGCCCGACACCGACACGAGCTTCGACGCTGCCCCCTTCGTGACCGGCGCCTGGCAGTCTGCGGCGTCGACGGGGGTGCTGCAGCCGGTGAGGACCGCGACCAGCAGGCCAGCGGAAGCGATGAGTGCAGGAGCTCTACGCACGGGATCTCATTTCAGTGTGGGGCAGGTGATTATGCGGGACAGGGGCAAATTCGGGGCCGGATGACAGGCCGAAACAATCCTAACGGGCGTTGGGTGCGAGGTCGTCGGGTTCGCCCGCGTCGAGCCCGCGAGCCTTCGAGATGGCCGCGCCTGTCTCGGCCATCCGCACGCGCTTGCGCATGACCTTCGAGCTGACACTGCGTTCGCCGAGGGCGCCCGGCGTCCAGGCCTCCACATCGGCATCGGAGAAGTCGGTCTTCGACGGACGGCGCTTCAATTCGGGAAGAATCGTGTCCGGGGCGAGACGGCGGGCCGTGATCAGGAAACCCGTGTGCCCGATCATCCGGTGATCGGGCCGCACGGCGAGACCCTCGACGTGCCACCCGCGAACCATGGTCTCGTTCGAGTCCGGGTTCGTGTAGAAAGCGGTCGCACGAATGGCCTCGGCCACCCGCGAGAGTTGGGTCACCGTGGCCACGTAGCAGAGCAGCACTCCGCCTGGCTTGAGCGCGTCCGAAACAGAGCCCAGGCACTCCCAGGGCGCGAGCATGTCGAGCACGACCCGGTCCACGCTCTGGGCCGGCATCGTGTCGGGGAGGGTATCGGCGAGGTCGCCGAGCGTGATGCTCCAGTTGGCGGGATCAGACCCGAGAAAGGTCGCGATATTATCACGGGCGACATCCGCGAACTCGCTGCGGCGTTCGAATGAGGCCAGCCTCCCGGCGGGGCCGATGGCGCGCAGCAGCCAGAGCGACAGGGCGCCGGAACCGACGCCGGCCTCCACCACAGTCGCCCCCGGGAAGATATCGGCCTGCGCGATGATCTGGGCGGCGTCCTTGGGATAGATGATGGCAGCGCCTCGCGGCATCGACATCACGAAGTCGTTCAGCAACGGCCGCAAGGCGAGGTGCTCCACGCCGACGTTGTTCGTGACGACCGAGCCGTCCGGGACACCGATGACGTCATCGTGCGCCAGGATTCCCCGGTGGGTGTGGAAGACCTTGCCTGGTTCCAGGGTGATCGTGTTCAGTTTGTTCTTGGGTCCGGTCAGCTGTACCCGGTCGCCGATCCGGAAGGGTCCACTGTTTTGGATGACCTGATTGTCGCTCATGCGTGCGTTACGTCCTTGCTCTCGGGTCAGTGTGGGTCGGTCGGGGCCGGCTTGCGGCCGAGGGATCCGCGACGGGCGGTGTACAGCGAGGTGAAACCGTGCAGAGTGCGACCGGCGAGGGTCGGCCAGAGCTCGTAGTGCGCACTCTCGGGCAGGGAGACCATGTGCGGGACGCCGACGACGACGGCCCCGGATGCCACGGCGGCCGCGATGCCCGGAATGGAGTCCTCGACCGCGATGCAGTGCTCGGGGTCGACGCCGAGCAGCCCGGCAGCCGTCAGGTACGCCTCTGGATGCGGCTTGCTGTTCGTGACCATATCGCCGGCGATAATGGTGTCGAAGGCGGTGAATCCGACAAGTTCGGCGATCTGTCGTGCCATCCGCTGCTGTGACATGGTGACCAGCGCCATGGGGACGCCGGCGGTCTTGAGCTCGGCGAGCAGCTCGAGCGCGCCGGGCCGCCATGGGGCACCGCAGGTTCTCAGGAGTTCCTGGACACGGCTGGTGAGCCGGTGCACGATGGCGTCGCCGGCCAGATCGACGCCCCGATCCTGCAGGATGACCGCGGAACCCTCGAGGCCGGAGCCGACCAGCAGCATGGCGTCGCTGTGGGACCAGACGCCGCCGAAGGACTCGACCAGTTCCGTCTCGGCCCGCATCCAGTACGGCTCGGAGTCCACGATGGTGCCGTCCATGTCCCAGAGCACGGCCGCAGGCAGGGGGGAATTGATTCGGATCGCGTTCACGGAGTTCAAGTGTAGGGGGCACCGCCTATCCTTGATGGATGGTGCGCCGTGCGGGGCACCCCGTCGAAAGAGGTTTCGGACAGTGACAGAGGCTAATGGGTTCCTCAACGGTCGCCTCCTGGTGGTGGCGTTCGAGGGTTGGAACGACGCCGGCGAGGCGGCGACCGGCGCCGTGGGCACCCTGAAGGATCTGCTGGATGTATCCCCGGTCGCGGAGATCGACCCAGAGATCTACTTCGACTATCAGTTCAACCGGCCCACCATTTCGGCCGGCGGCGAAGACGGCCGGCGCAAACTGGAGTGGCCGGGTGCGGTACTCTACGGACCGACGACCCGCGCCAAGGCCGGGGCTCCCCTGGCCGACGACGCCCAGCTGCGCGTCAGCGGCACGAACGCCGGAAACATCTATCTGCTCCTTGGAACGGAACCGTCCCGCAGCTGGAAGGGATTCGCCGCAGAGATTCTCGACGCCGCCCTCGCCGCGGATGTCGGCGGCATCGTCTTCCTCGGGGCGATGCTGGCCGACGTTCCTCACACCCGGCCTATCTCCATCTTCGTCTCCAGCGACAACCCGCAGGTACGAGCCGAACTTCAGGTTGAGCGCAGCACCTACGAAGGCCCCGTCGGCATCCTGAGCGTGCTCGCGATCGCCGCGGAGGAGGTCGGCATTCCGACCCTGTCGATCTGGGCGTCCGTCCCCCACTACGTGCACAATGCGCCGTCGCCGAAGGCGATGCTGGCACTGATCGACAAGCTTGAGGAGATCATCGATGTCGTCATCCCGCGCGGCGACCTGGTGAGCGAGGCCGATGAATGGCAAAGCGGCATCGACACGCTGGCGGCCGAGGACGACGAGATGGCGGCCTATATCGGGCAGCTCGAACAGGCTCGCGACACGGTCGATTCCCCGGAGGCCAGCGGCGAAGCGATCGCCCAGGAATTCGAGAAATACCTGCGCAAGCGCGGCGATGGCCGGGACGGCCCCGGCGAGGGGCGCCCGCCGACCGACTCGCCCCGCCAGCCCTAAAGAGCCACGCCGAGCAGCGCGTCGACCGCGCGGGCCAGCAGTGCCGGATCGTCGACTCTGTCGGAGTCGGCTGCGGCGGCATCCACGACCGCCAGCGCGCTCGGGGTGTCGAGGTCGGCGGCGAGGGCGGCCCGCAGCCGTTCGATGACCGCGTGCGTGTCGAGGGTTCCGGCCGTGCCCGCTGTCCCGAAGGCCGCGGTCCAGGTCGCGAGGCGGGCCACCGCCGCCCGAAGGTGCGCGTTCGTCCACTCCCAATCGGCGCGATAGTGCTGGTCGAGCAGGGCCAGGCGGATTGCTCGCGGGTCGGTTCCCGCGGTGCGCAGTTTGGACACGAGCACCAGATTTCCGAGCGACTTGCTCATCTTCTCGCCCTGATAGGCCACCATGCCGGTGTGGCTGTAGACGCCGGCCAGCGGATGCCCGGATAGGGCTGCCGCGTGCCCCGCACTCATGTCGTGGTGCGGGAAGATCAGATCGCTGCCGCCGCCCTGCACCGTGAAGTCCGTGCCGAGTTCCTTCAGTGCGATGACCGAACACTCAATGTGCCAGCCCGGACGGCCGGCGCCGACGCGCGACGCCCAGGACGGTTCCCCGGGGCGGGCCGAGCGCCAGAGCAGCGGGTCGAGGACGTCCCGCTTGCCGGGACGGGCCGGGTCTCCCCCGCGTTCGGAGAACAGGGTGAGCATGGCCTCGGAGTCGAGATTGCTCTCGTCGCCGAGCGTCCACGAGGTCGCGCGCTGCGCGGCCTCAATGTCGAAGTAGATGTCGGAACCGGCGGCCTCCGTCGGCTCGGGCGCGCCTGCGGCGGCCGCGTCCACGGGGACCGGGTACGCGAGGCCGGCATCCCAGAGCTGGGCCACGGCATCCGCAATCTCGTCGATGACCTCGGTGACGGCGACATAGTCGTTCGGCGGGATGATCCCCAGTGCCTCCATGTCGGTGCGGAAGAGGTTCACCTGCGACTCGGCGAGAACCTCCCAGTCGACGCCGGTGGCGGCCGCTCGCTCGAGGAGCGGGTCGTCGACATCCGTCACGTTCTGGGCGTAGTGCACCCGATAGCCGCCGTCCAGCCAGACCCGCTGCAGAGTGTCGAAGGCCAGGTAGGTGGCCGCATGGCCGAGGTGCGTGGCGTCGTAGGGGGTGATCCCACACACGTACAGCCGGGCGATGTCAGTGGGTTTGGCCTCGATCAGGGCCGCGGTGGCGGTATCGTGCAGCCAGGGTGCGCCGGACTGACCGGGGAGTTGCGGAATTTCGGGTCGTCGCCAGGCACGCATCTTCTCAGCCTAACTAGGCGGAGATGGTGTTCGTCACCAGCAGGCCGATCAGCACGAGGCCGAGCACGATGCGGTAGATCACGAACGGCAGGAAGCTACGTCTGGAGATGTAGCTCATGAAGAACTTGATCACGAACAGGGCGACGACGAAGCCGATGACCGTGGCCGCCAGGGTGTCCCACGGGCCGAAAATCTCCGGGGTGCAGTTTGTCGCACCCTCCAGGCACGGCTTGACGATCGATTTGTACACCTGGAACAGCCCGCTGCCGAGAACGGCCGGGATGGCGAGCAGGAAAGCGTAGCGGGCGGCGGCGGCGCGCTCGTACCCCATGAACAGGCCGGCGGTGATCGTGCCTCCCGAGCGGGATACGCCGGGGATCAACGCGAGGGCTTGGGCGAAGCCATAGACGATGCCATGGGGCACGGTGAGGTCGCCCAGCCGGCGGCGCTTGGCCCCGACGTAGTCGGCGATGCCGAGCAGGAGGCCGAAGCCGATCAGCACGCTGGCGGTAATCCACAGGTTGCGGAGCGAGGACTCGATCTGGTCCTGGAAGAGCAGGCCGAGCGCCACGATGGGCAGCGATCCGAGGATGATCAGCCAGCCCATCCGCGCGTCCGGGTCGGCGCGCGGAACCTTGCCGACGAGGGACTTGGACCACTGCCCGATGATGCGCACGATATCGCGCCAGAAGTAGATCACCACGGCAGCCTCGGTACCGATCTGGATGATCGCGGTGAAGCGGGCTCCCGGGTCACCTCCGGTTCCTAGGAATTCCCCGACGATACGGATGTGGGCGCTGGAGGAGACCGGGAGGAATTCGGTGAGTCCCTGCACGAGTCCCAGGATGAGTGCGTCGATGAAGTTCACGAAATGCCCTTTTGCTGTTCAGTAGTTCGAGAGCAGGTCGGTCAGGACCTGCCTGCCAAACACTAACGCGTCGAGAGGCACCCGTTCGTCGACCCCGTGGAACATCGCCGGGAAATCGAGGTAGGCGGGGAGCTTGAGCGGGGCAAAACCGTAACCCTTGATCCCGAGGGTGCTGAGGGCCTTGTTGTCCGTGCCGGCGGAGAGCAGGTAGGGCAGCACCGGAGCGCCCGGATCGTGTCGGCCAAGGGTTTCGACGACCGCGTCGACGAGGGGCCCGCCGAATTCTGTTTCGAGACCGATGTCGCGGTGCATGATCACGATCTCGATGTCGGGGCCGACCAGCGCGGCCACTTCGGCGAGTACGGAATCCTCGTCGCCGGGCAGGGTGCGGATGTCGATGAGCGCCTCGGCCCGGTCCGGGATGACGTTGTGCTTGTACCCGGCGTGCAGAACGGTGGGATTGGTCGTGGTGCGCAGGCTCGCTTGGATGAAGCCCGATGCCGTGCCAGTGGCGAGGGCCAGCTCGTCGGGACCGACACGTTGGGGGTCGACGTCGAGCACCCGTGCCAGCTCCGCCAACAGCTGGGTGGTGGTCTCGGTCAGACGGATCGGCCACTCGCGTCGGCCGACCTTGGCGACAGCCTCGGCGAGCCGGGTCACGGCGTTGCTACGGATCAGCCGGGACCCGTGGGCCGCCTCGCCCCGCGCCACAAGCTTGATCCAGATCAGCGCCTTCTCGCCCGTCTGGAGCAGGTAGGCACGCCGACCGCCGAGCGTGATCGAGTAGCCCCCGACCTCGCTGATGGCCTCGGTGGCGCCGTGGAAGAGCTCCGGACGGGTGTCGACGAGGTAGTGCGAGCCGAGCACTCCCCCGGCCTCCTCGTCGGCGAAGAACGCCACGATCAGTTCACGGGCCGGTTCCTGGCCGGAGCCGAGGATGTTTTGGAGCGACGCGAGCATCATGGCGTCCATGTTCTTCATGTCAACGGCTCCGCGGCCCCACAGGAGGCCGTCCTTGATCACGCCGGCGAACGGGTCCACCGACCAGGCCTCCGGGTCAGCGGGAACGACGTCGAGGTGGCCGTGGACCACCAGCGCCCCGCGGCTGCTGTCACGACCCGGAACGCGCACGACGACACTCGTGCGGCCCGGTTCTGAATCGAACAGCTGCGGGGCGAGGCCGAGAGACCGCAGGTTCGCCTCGACGTACTCGGCGGCATCCGTTTCGCCGTTCGAACGGCCCTCGCCATAGTTGGTCGTGTCGAAACGGATGAGGTCGCGAGCGATCGTGGCCGTGAGGTCCAGTGCAGCGTCGGCCGGCGTGTTGTCAGCAAAGGAAAGCATGCGTGTCACGCTACCGGGCCTCGCCGCCGGCGGGCGACGGTGGGCGCGGCTGGAGGGCCTCGAAATCCGTGCTAGATTACATATTCGGCGGCCGGGAACGGCCGCTGGAACACTCGGCCCGGGTGGCGGAATGGCAGACGCGCTAGCTTGAGGTGCTAGTGCCCTTATGGGCGTGGGGGTTCAAGTCCCCCCTCGGGCACAGAAATTAGATTCGGATCATTCCGACTCGTCATGTGGAAATAGGTCGCGACAATCGATACCGGTTGCGCGGCCTATTTTTTTATGGTCGAACGTTTCTCCGGCCGGAACGCAGTCTCCTCGCCATCACCCCGTATCGGAGGTCCGCAGGCGGCAGCCTCACCGCCGACATGCTCGGCGCCGCCCGCTTTTCCCGCAGGCGAGCGCCACTGAAGGACTGGTTGATGCCACCTACTGTCAACCGGTCATCGGGCCCTCTCCCGTGCGCGCCTAGATCGCACACCTCATGCCGGCGATCCTCGACGGGACCGTCGATCCCGGAGGGTCTTCGACCGCACGGTGAACCTCGACGCATCCCCCGTCGCCAACCGTGACGGGGCAACCGCGAAGCCCTCACGATCATGATGGCCATCTGACCGGCCGCGTCGCGGCCAGAGGTCAGCGCCCAAGGGAAGATCGTAGGGGCTGTGCTCGCAGTTGCCCGAGGTCGCGGCTAGGCAGCCTATTCCTCAAACGTCACGTTGCCGCGGCAGGCTTCGCCCGGGCTGGGCACCAGATCCTTGAAGCCGTGGCTGACGAACCGCCCGTAGCTCTGCACGCGCCCGTCCGTGACGAAGTCGTCGTTGAATTGGGGCGGCTGGTTTTCCTCAGCATCGGGGAGGTCCCGGCCCGAATAGGCGCACGCCGAACTCGCGTTCGTTGCGCCCGGGACCGGACTGCCATTGCCACTGGTCTCTCCAGCCTGAGCCGAAGTGGCGCCGACGAAAACAAGTCCGAGTGCGACAACGCACCCCAGTACCATGCGTTTCATGAGTAATCCTCTCAACAAGGGACGACCCGCCTGGCATCGGGTGAGCCAGCGTCCCGCCCCACCTTTGCGGAAGATACTCCTCGGTGGCTATCTGGACAACGGGCGGAAGACACATTCGGAGAGCCATCCATGACCGCGCGAACCGCTCGTTCCCCTCAGGCAGGCCAAGCGCCGCAGCCGCAGCCGCAGCCGCATCCGCATCCGACTTCGAGGAGTCGGTCGACGGGCTTCGGCCGCAATTTCTCGGCCAAGAGCCGGTATTAGTGCTCCTGCACCTCGTCAGGGATGTACCGGGACGCGGAAAGCACGGGCGGAGGTAAATCATCGACGGCCCGAGTACCCACTCGTGGAAGGCATCCTACACGTCGTCGTGTCGGTGGATCGCTTGGGCGTCGAACCGCCGCGCGGGCCTAGACCGCTTCGGTGAGGGCTCCGGAGAGAACCTCGTCCAAAGCCAGGACGGTGTCTTCCGGTGATGTGCCGAGCGCCAGCGCCAGCTCAGACTCCAGGAGTTGACGGGACTTGGCGAGCATCCGCTTCTCACCGGCGGACACGCCGCCGTCCTGTTCGCGGCGCCACAGGTCCCGGACGACTTCGGCGACGCGCGTCACGCTGTCACTCGCCATCTTCTCTTGATTCGCTTTGAACCGGCGGCTCCAGTTCGTTGCTTCCTCCGTGAACGGCTCGCGCAGAACTTTATAGACCTCTTCCAGCCCAGCGGCATCGATGACGTCACGCACTCCAACAAGCCCCGCATTCGCGATGGGAAGTTGGATTGTGAGCTGCGACGAATGCACGCGCAGCGTCATCGCCGGCTGGGCGACGCCCTTCAGCGTTATGGTGGAGAGCTCGGTAAGGGTGACCGCACCGTGGTGCGGATAGACGAGGGTTTCCCCAACGATGAACTTCAAACTGACTCGATTCAGATCGTGCTGCATGCGGCGTCCCGGTGGCGCCGACTAGCCGAATTCCCGGTGGCCAACCTGTCAATCGTGCCACAGTCCCCTGAACGTTCACCTTGCGGCAGTAAGCGTGGCGCGGCGTACTACCCGGCCGATGGCTGCTGCTGGGTGATGCAGTGGATGCCGCCGCCGCGCGCGAACAACGGCCGCGCCTCGACCGACACGACCGTTCGGCCCGGATACGCCGCGGCCAGGATCTCCCGGGCGACCTGGTCGGCCCGTTCCTCGCCGAAGCCGCAGGCGATCACGCCGCCGTTGACGACGAGGTGGTTGACGTAGTTGTAGTCCACGAAGCCGTCCTCGTCCGTGAGTGCGGCCGGTGCCGGCAGGTCGACGATGGTGAACGGCCGGCCCGCCGCATCCGTCTCCTCGGCGAGAACGGCGCGGAGCTGCCTGGTCACGGCATAGTCCGGGTGGGCCGGGTCGTTCTGCGCGTGTATCAACACCGTTCCGGGCGACGGGAGGGCGGCCACCATATCGACATGGCCGCGGGTTCCGTAGCGCTGCTGGTCCCGGCTCAGGCCGCGCGGCAGCCAGACCAGGCGGGTGGCGCCGAGGGTACGGGCGAACTCGGCCTCGATCCTCGCCCGGTCGACGTAGGGGTTCCGGCCCGGATCCAGTTGAACGGTCTGCGTGGCCAGCACCGTTCCCGCGCCGTCGACGTGAATGCCACCGCCCTCGTTCACGAGCACCGAGGAGATCGCACTCGCGCCAGAGGCGGCGGTGACGAGCCTGCCTACCTCCATGTCTTTGCCCCAGCGCGCCCAATCCTGGGCACCCCAACCGTTGAATGCCCAGTCCACCGCCCCCAGCTGCCCGTCATCACCCAGCACGAAGGACGGGCCGATGTCGCGCATCCAGGCGTCGTCAAGTGGTGCCTCGATGATTTCGATCTCCGCGGAGAGGTACCGCCGAGCGGTCGCCACCTCGGCCGGGTCGACGACCATGGTGACGGGTTCGAATTCGAGGACCGCGTGGGCAACCGCGGTCCAGGTGCCGCGCGCCTCGTCGGCGGAATACGCATCCGTGCCGAGCGTGTAGCCGTCCACCGGGAATGCCATCCAGACCCGGTCCTGCGGCGCGGTCTCCGCCGGCATCAGCCAGGTCACGACTCCCCCGACGTCACCATCGCACCGAACGGATGAGCCGGGTCGACCGGCGTGGTCAGCCCCGCATAGCTGTCCGGCCGTCGGGTGGCCAGGAAGGGAAACAGCGTGAGCCACTCCTCCCGTTGTGCCAGGTCGAGGTCGGCGACCAGCACCGCGGACTCGTCACGGGGAGCCTGCACGAGCACACGACCGTAGGGGTCAGAGATGAAAGAGGAGCCGTAAAAGGTCAGGTCGCCCTCGTCGCCGTGACGATTGGGCACCACCATGAAGAGGCCGCTGGTGATCCCGTTGGCCACGATCACCTGCCGCCAGAGCGGTTGGGTGTCGAACGTCGGGAAGCCGGGCTCCGAGCCGATCGCCGTGGGGTAGACCAGCAGCTGGGCGCCGCCGAGGCCGTACAGCCGCGACACCTCGGGGAACCATTCGTCCCAGCAGGTGGGCAGCCCGATCCGGGCACCGCCCAGTTCCTCCGGCGCATAGACGGGATACGCGTCCTCGGCTGGGCCCGGTCGGAACCAGGTGTCCTCGTAGTAGCCCTCGGTGACCGGGATGTGCAGTTTGCGCGTGCGGCCGAGCAGCCGACCGGTCGGCGAGACCAGGATGGCCGTGTTGTAACCACGCGGGTCCTCCGGTGCATCCTCTGCGTCCGGTCTCTCGTAGAGGGAGGCGTGCACGACGACGCCGTGCAATTTGGCCTGCTCAGCCGCGAAGGTGAAGGTCGGTCCGGTCAGCAGGTCCTCGGCCGTCAGCTTCGGCACACCCTGTGCCCGTGCGTTGCCGGGGTATTTGCGCAGCGTCAGCTCGGGCAGGAAGGCGACGCGGGCACCCTGGTCGGAGGCCAGACGGATGCCCTCGGCCAGCTCCGCGCGCAGCGCGTTTTCGTTGACGTGCCAGCGGTGCTGCACGAGCCCGACCCGGAGCGGCGGCCGGGCCTCGCCCGACGTGCGGGTCAGCGGTTCGGCAATGCCGGGCGCGTTGATCACGAGCATGACGAGACCTCCCTGCGGAATAATTGATCACTTGATCAATAACCGTTGGCTAAAGATATATAGACTCAGGTTTCATGTCAACCGATCCGAGCGCATCGCGGCGCAAAGCACCGATCGAGCGGGCGGCGGAAATCGCCCGCGCCGCCCGGGAGATCGCCCTTGACGAGGGCTTGTCGGCCCTCACACTGCGTGCGGTCGCCTCCCGGATCGGGGTGACCCCGGCCCTGGTCAGTCACTACCAACCGAGCATGGACTCCCTGGTGGCTTCCACTTTCGGGGCGATCGTGGCCGCCGAGATCGGCGAGGTGGCGGAGGAGCTAGCGCCCTGCGAGACAGCCGTGGCGGCCCTGCAGACGCTGATCGACACTCTGCTCGGACCCGAACGCAGCACCGTGACCGCGGTCTGGCTCGACGCCTGGAGCCTCGGCCGACGCCACCCTGCGCTCGCCGTGGAGGTGGGCGTTCAGATGGACGCCTGGCAGGCGTTCCTGGCCGTCCTGCTGAACACCGGCTGCGCGCGCGGCGAATTCCGGGCGATCGACCCGGACGCCGTCGCCTGGCAGCTTTTGGCGATCATCGACGGGCTGAACGCGCACGCCATCGTGCGCTACGGCCATGCACAGCGGCTGCGCGGTCTCGTGCGCACCGTCGCCGAACACGAGCTGGGGCTGCGCTCCGGGGCCCTCGGGCCCGGGGACGACTCCGGCCGCCGACCCGAACCTGACCATCCCCCGGCACCGATCACCGTGCCTGTATGCTAAGCGCATACTTCCGGTCATGGTTCTGCTGTGAACGGACGAGCGCTGGTTGAGACAGTGCATGAGGCCCCGGCGATTCGTCGCCGGGGCCTTTCCCGTTGCGGGACCGCCACTGAACCCTCGACGTTCTCCGCTGCGGGACGGTCGCTCCCAGCGGCCGAATCCCCGGCGGCCCGGAGCCGTCCCGATTCGCCTTGACAACCCGGCGGCCCCGGAGCACTACGTGACACGATTCCAGCTTTCCTCGACTATGTGCGCACCAGCACGGTCGACGATGCGATCACCCGACTCGAGCGCCATGGTCCGGAGTCCCGGGTCATCGCGGGCGGGCAGAGTCTTCAGCCGATGATGAAGCTCCGTCTGGCCAGACCCGAGTGGCTGATCGACATCAACAAGCTCTTCGAACTGGACTTTGTGCTGCGCGATCGCGGCGGACCAGGCGCCGCTGCCCCAGCCGCCGGTCCTGGCTCCGGACGAGGTCGCCCAGATGCGTCGCCTGGTGCGCCGGATCGCCCTCGCCACGCCGGAACGCGTCAGCAGCCGCACCTGGAAGAGCTCCCGGAGCGCCCCGAGGCTGGACCTGCGCCGCACGGTCAGGGCGGCGCAGCACAGCGGCGGGGAACCGGTGCGCCTGGTCTACCGGCGCCGGCGCACGCGACTGCGCCGTTTGATCCTGCTGTGCGATGTGTCCGGGTCGATGGAGCCGTACACGCGGGTTTTCCTGTCGCTCCTGCAGGGTGCAATCGCGGAGGCCGAGGCCGAAGCCTTCATCTTCTCGACCGGATTAACCCGGCTGACCCGTCAGCTCGCGGTGCGCGACCCGGACCAGGCTCTGGCACGGGCTGCCGCCAGCACCCAGGACTGGGCAGGCGGCACCAGGCTGGCAGAAAGCATCCGCCATTTCACGGATGCCTGGGGTCGACGTGGCCTCGCCCGCGGGGCCGTCGTCGTGATCATCTCGGATGGGTGGGCGCTGGACGACCCGGAATCGGTGCACACCCAGATGGCCCGCCTGCGGCGCCTGGCCTACCGCATCATCTGGGTCAACCCCAGGAAGATCGCTTTGCACTACCAGCCGGTGGTGGGCGGCATGGCGGCCGCGTTGCCCTTTGTCGACGCGTTCGTCAGCGGGCACAGCTATGCGGCCCTGGCAGAAGTGGCGGCGGCGATTCGCGCCGACCGTTCGTACCCACACGAGAATACGAGGACCCGTTGATGGACATCAACAGCACGTTCTCCGTCGTCGCACCGATCGACGAGGTGTGGAAGACTCTGATGGACTTCGAACGTGTCGCCGGCTACGTTCCGGGGGCACAGGTGCTGAACAAGCTTTCGGATGACGCCTATCAGGTCGGAATGAAAGTGAAACTGGGTCCGGTGACCATTCAGTACAGAGGTCAGATGACCGTTCTCGAACGCGATGCGACCGCGCACCGCGCCGTGTTCGAGGGGCGCGCTCAGGAGACCCGCGGTCAGGGCACGGCGCAGGCTACGGCCACCCTCACCCTCGTCGAGGCGGAGGGCGAGACCCAGGGCACGGTCATTGCCGAGGTGGCGCTTTCCGGCAAGGTGGCCGCGGTGGGGCGCGGCATCATCGGCAGCGTCACGGACCAGATGATGGCCCTCTTCGCGGAGAACCTGCAGGCCATGGTCACGGGTCCGGCTCCGGAACCGGCGGTGCCTGCTGCCGGGGCCACGACCGGGCAGACCGCCGAGACGGTCAGTGGGACGGGAACCGCGACGGCTCCGCCCGCCGCACCGCCGGCCCGGCCCCTCATCACGACGGCGCCTACCTCCCGGGCGCCGCAGCCGCCCGCCGAGACCAGCCTGAACGCCCTCGATCTGGCCAAGGGCATCGTGATGGATCAGCTCAGCAGCCTGCCCAGGCTACTCGACGTGATCGCAGCGGTGGCGTTTGTCGCCTATTGGATCGGCCGCCGCGCCGGCGGTCGGTAGACCCGGATGAGCGAAACCGGAAGGGTCACCACCTGTGCGTGAGGTTCTGAACCCGCTGCTGACGGGATGGCAGGCCGGCGGTATTGCCGGCCTGGCCACCGTCGTGCGCACCTTCCAGTCCGCCCCCCGGCCGGCTGGCGCGTCGATGCTGGTCACCGCCGACGGGGAGGTGGTCGGCTCGGTCTCCGGCGGCTGTGTCGAAAGTGCCGTCTACGACCTCGCGACCCAGGTGATCGAGGATGGGCGGCCGGTGCTGGTGCGCTACGGCATCAGCGACGACGACGCCTTCTCCGTTGGTCTGACTTGCGGCGGCATCCTCGACGTCTTCGTCGAGCCAGTCAGCCAGGTGAGCTTCCCGGAGCTGGCCGCTGTGGAGCAGGACATCACCGGATCGGCCCCGGTAGGGGTCGCGACCGTGATCGCGCACCCCGATCCCAGCCGTCTAGGCCGACACCTGATCATCCGGCCGCACGGCTTCGACGGCGATCTGGGCTCCGAACGGGCGAACCGGGCCATCGGCGACGATGCTCGCGGGCTGCTGGCCGCCGGACGCAACCGCACCCTCACCTACGGTCCCGACGGTGAACGACGCGGTGAGGGCATGCGGGTCTTCGTCAACAGCTACGCCCCGCGCCCACGGATGCTGGTGTTCGGCGCCATCGATTTCGCGGCCGCCCTGGCCCGGCTGGCTTCCTTCCTCGGCTACCGTGTCACCGTCTGCGATGCCCGCGAGGTCTTCGCCACGCCGGCCCGGTTCCCGGAGGCCGACGAGGTCATCGTCGGCTGGCCGCACCGCTACCTGGCCGAGCAGGTCGCGGCCGGGCTCGTGGATGAGCGCACCGTCGTCTGCGTGCTCACCCACGACCCGAAATTCGACGTGCCGCTCCTCAAGGTGGCCCTGACCCGCGGCCCATTCGCCTACATCGGTGCGATGGGGTCTCGGCGCACTCACGAGGACCGACTGACCCGGCTCCGCGAGGCAGGTGTGGGCGAGGCGGAGCTGGCAAGGTTGCACAGCCCCATCGGGCTGGATCTCGGCTCCCGAACCCCGGAAGAGACGGCCGTGTCCATCGCCGCGGAGATCATCGCCGAGCAGTGGGGCGGCACCGGAGAGCCGTTGGGCAGCCTGGCCGACCGGATCCACCACGACGACCTGGACGAGCCGACCTCGGTGTAGCCGCCGCCCTACTCCCGCATCCCGAAGCGGGCGTAGATCGGATGCAACCACCTCGGCGCCCACCAGAGGCCCTTCTCGAGCGAGGTCATCACAGCGGGAACCACGATGGTGCGCACGAGGGTCGCGTCCAGCAGCACGGCCACGGCGAGGGCGACGCCGATCTGTTTCATCTGCAGCAGATTGCCGGTCGCGAACCCGGCGAACACGATCACGATGATCAGGGCCGCGGAGGAGATGATCCGGCCCGAGCTCTGCAGACCCGTCTCGATAGCGAGCCGCGTGGCCTCACCCGCCTCGTAGTGCTCCTTGATCCGGGCGAGCAGGAACATCTCGTAGTCCATGGCCAGGCCGAAGCCGAAGGTGAGCACGAGGGTCAGAACCAGAGGGTCCACCCCGGCGATCGTATCGGCATCGAAATCGAGCAGGCCTGCGAGATTTCCCTCCTGGAAACCCCAGACCAGGATGCCCACGGAGGCGCCGAGCGAGATGACGCTGATCACGAGGGCGGTGAGCGGGATGACCACGGAACCGGTCATCAGGAAGAGCAGCAGGAACGTGGCCCCGGCGATGATCAGGGCAGCCCAGGGCGCGCCGGCGACCAATGAGTCGACATAGTCGACCGACGCGGCATCCGTGCCGCCGACCCAGTGGTCGAAGTCGGGCCGGTAGTCCCGGATCTCCCGCACAACGGCCGGGCCCGCGTTCTGGTCGACGCCGACGCGCGACACCCAATGCCCGTTCACCAGGGCCGGTGGTGTCGTGCCGGTGACGTTCGGCAGCGTCGCCACCTCCTCGGCCCAGGCCGCGGCGGACGCCTCATCGGTGTCCGAGACGAGCTGCACCAGCGGGGCCGTGGCGAGGGGGAAGTGGTCGTTCAGCGCCGTGACGAACCCGTACTGGGTCGAGGCCTTCGGGATGGCGTCGGCGCCGCCGCTGGACACGTTGATGTTTAGCGCGGGGCTGCCGAGCAGGAGGAGCACGGCGATGCCCCCGAGCGCCACGAGCACGGGCGCCCGTTGCACGCGGCGAGTCAGCCGGGAGAAGACGCCCTCCCGGGGGGCGACGTCGCCGAAACGGGTCAGGAGGGGACCGAGGCCGGGGATGCGGGTCAGCAGGCCCGGCTTCAGCAGCCGTTCGCCGAAGTACCCGAGCAGAGCCGGCACAAGAACGAGCGCCGTCAGGATGGCGATCAGCACCACGGAGACCGCGCCGATGGCGATGGCACGGATGATCGTCGGTTCGAAGACCAGCAGGCCCACCGTGGCGATGGCGAAGGTCAGACCGGAGTAGAGCACCGTGCGGCCGGCCGTGTCCGCCGTGATGCCCACCGCCTGCAGCATCAGCTTGTGACGTTCCGTACGCGTTTCGCTGTCGCCGGCCCGCTCCACGAGTGCCCGGAACTCCTCGCGGAACCGGCTGACGATCAGGAGCCCGTAGTCGATGGAGAGCCCCAGCCCGATCACGGTGATGACGTTGAGCACCGTGGTGTCGATTTCCATCAGGTAGCTGAAGCCGAAGAGGGCCCCGAGAGCGCCGGCGATCGACGCCAACGCCCCGATCAGCGGGATGCCGGCCGCCAGGAATCCGCCGAAGATGACCAGCATCACGAGGAGGGCGATCGGCAACGCGATCAGCTCGCCCTTCTGCAGGTCGGCCTCGGCGACCGCCACCAGGGATTCCACCAGGAGCGGGGTTCCGCCGACTTCCACGGTGGCGTCCGGCTCAAGCTGCCGGACCTCGTCGGCCGCCACGCCGAGCCGTTCTTCCACCTCGCCCAGCAGGTCATCACTGAGGTCACCGTCTGGTGCCACCATCTGGGCGTTCAGCAACAGTCCGGTGCCGTCGGGCACCAGGAGAGGCATCGCAGCCGGGTTCGGCGAGCCGTCAGGGAGCGGTGGGATGGCGAGCGGGTTGATGACCTCTGATACCCCGTCGACTTCCAACAGGTCGGTCGTGGCCGCGGTGAGGATCAGGCCCAGGTCCGGGGCGGACAGGTCGACGTCGTGGATCAGCAGAGAGAGAGATTCCGTGTCTGCGCCCTCGGTGCCCTGCAGCAGATTGGCTACCTGGCTGGCCTCGCCTTCAACGGTGGGTCCGGCGCTGGAGAGCCGCTGGAAAAGGTTCTCCCCCGTCACCCCGATCAGTGCCGTCGCCACGCACGCGGCGATCGTGAGCGCCCAGAGCAGCAGAGAGGTGAACCGGTGACGGGCGATCAAAATGCCCAGTGTGCGCAGCATGGCAGAAGTCCTCCGGTCTCAGGCGGCTACCGCCAAATTACTCCACCCGGCGCCGACGGACCGACACCTGTCGGGTGCCGGGACACACCGCGGGAGGTGTACGCTCGGAGTTATGCCCCGTATACCTATGGGGGTATAGTCCGGGTTGGCCTGATCGCTGCCACTTGGGACGAACGTGCGCCGCAAGATCCTTGTCGGTCGAGTCCGGGGCTCTGCGACAACTTCATCCCGAACGAATTCGACGGAGATTCTGCTCTAAACAGCGCCCGTGGGCTAAAAAACGGGAGTTTGACCTAAAATCTCCGTCGAATTGGTTCGAGACCGGAGACGACCAGGACTCACACTCACCTAGGGTGCCTCGTCGACGATGCCGATGAATGCGTTGCCGATGCCGTCGACCTCGGTGCGACTGAGGCCGGCGGCGGCATCTGGGAGTTCCTCGGATCCGTGGTAGTCACAGGTCAGATAGGTGAAGGCGGGCCACCACTTCTTGGGACGCGCGGCTTCGGAGAACCCGCAGACATCACAACGTAGTTCCACCCAGACCGGCTTCTTGCCGGTGCGGTTGGCCCGAGACTGCACGAGCCACGCCGGCGGGTTGCGCTCGATCTCGGCCAGTTCAGCCTCCGACATCCGGGAGGGCAGTTCGTGGCGCTGCGCCATTTCGATCGGGATATCCAGGCGCAGGGCGGCGATTCGTCGGGTAATCATCTTGACCAAGGATAGGCGTTCCCGGGCCGGGTAGCCTCGTCGGCTACGGCACTCCCTGCGTCAAACTCGACTTTCTCGACCCGTCGACGTCGGCCGAGGCCCGGAGCACCAACGGTGCGGTCACGGTGGGGCTGCCGGCGGACGGGGTGACCTACCGGGTGGACGCCCGCGCGACCAACGGCGAGAGAGACAGCGGGTCGGTCCCGAGCGACTCCTCTTCCCGCCGCTCCATCACTGCGGCGACCGCCAACGGGAAGGTGACGGTCGAAGCCCGCTGACCGGTCGAAGGGGCCGCCCATGAAACACTGGGGTATGCGCGATACCGTCTCCCCCCTCGGCCTGCTGCTCGACGTGGACGGGCCGATCGCCAGTCCGGTGTCCCGGACCATCGCCATACCGAGCATCATCACGGATCTGATCAGCCTGGCCGGAGCCAACGTTCCGATCGCATTCATCACCGGGCGGTCGTCGACATTCATCCGCGAGAAGGTTGTCGCGCCCCTCCGCGCAGCCGGACTGCCCGAGTCGATGCGCATGTACGGGGTCTGCGAGAAGGGAGCCGTCTGGTTCCCGATCACTGCCGCGGGGATGGGCGAGATCGTCGTCGATGACAGCGTGGCCCTGCCGACCGCTGCCGTGGATATGCTGCGCAACCTCGTCGTCGACGGGTTCAGCGACACGATGTTCTTCGACGAGACCAAGCAGGCCATGGTCTCGGTCGAGCAGCGCACGGATGCCGACCACGGCCGGTACCAGGCCGCCGCGGTGGAGTTCAACGAGGCCGCATTCGGGGTGATGGTTGAACTCGGGCTGGGCATCCGTTTCGGTGATCGAGTCGTTCCGGACCAGGCCGGCACCGTGGGATTCCGGATCGACCCGACGATCATCTCGACCGACATCGAGTCGGTCACCCTGGACAAGGACCGCGGCGCGGAGCGGGCGCTGGCCTTTTTCTCCGAATCGGGAACACTCCCCCGGGTCTGGCGCTCGGTCGGCGACTCGCGCAGCGACTACCTGATGGCCGACCACCTGCATGCCGCCGGCTATGACGTCTCGCATGTGGATGTGCGGCCGTCCGACGGTATCCTCGAGCGCCCCTACCCCGTGATCGTAGAGGGGTCCCTGATCCACGACGCGGCCGGCGCAGAATTCCTCCGGTACTGGGCCGACAAGCTGAGCCTGCGCGAAGCGGCTACTCCGAACTGAAGCGGATGCCGTCCTGCAGGCGGCTCCGCAACTCGAACACCTTCTCGAAGCTGCCGCGGTCCATTCCGGGCAGCCCGCTGCGCAGCACCCCGATCAGCCGTGACCTCGGCAGCGTGATCACGGTCGGGCGCCGGCCACGTCCGGGGACCGTCAAAGGGTCAGTCAGGGCCTCGTCGGGCAGCACGACCAGCACAGCGGTGAACCTCACCCGCAGCGACTTCGCCAGAGCCCGCACGACACCCTCGACGTCTTCGATCGGACGAACATCGGGGCCGAGGGCGTCACCGACGAGCTCCCCGCGCCGAAGCTGCACCGGCCCGCCCCAGTCCTCGGACAGGACCGCGAACAGTCCCGCCGGGCCGAGCACGACGTGATCGACCTTGCCGCCCTGCATGCCGGCAGCCACATCATGCCAGGCCGTGAAGCCGATCCCGAGGGCGGAGACGAGTTGCGCCGTTGATTCCTCGGCCAGAGCCTTCGCCAGCCAATGCCGGATCTCCCGCGGCGCCGAACGGATCAGCGTCGGGGCATACGGGTCATCGATAGAGGTTCCGCGCCCGGCCCATTCCCGAAGCAGTTCGAGGTAACGCTGGCGCGCCTCCCCACCCGGATGGCCGTACATGCGCGCGCGCGGCCCAGCCTGCGTGGCCTGCCCACGGCCGGCTCCGGAGGCGTAGGCGGGGCGCTCCGGCTCGGGGAACGCGTCCGGGTACCGGCGGCGGTCATAGTCGGCGCGCCCCTCCGGGGTTCCCACCCGCTCCCACGCGATCTGAACGAGGTGGAAGGCGGCGGCGTCTCCGCCGACGTCCGGATGCGTGTGGCGCAGCAGGCGACGGTAGGCACGACGAAGTTCGTCGTCACTTGCCGACGGGCTGACGCCGAGTACCTCGTAGGGCGACGCCGCGGTCGGGCTATCTGACATCCAGCGTTCTCTTTCAGCGTTAGTGCGGCCGGCAATGGAACAGCCAGCCAATCGTTCCCTCACACTACCGACCCTGGCTGGCATAACACCGGATGCGCCCCGGGCCTCGGCCCGCAGAAACCCGATTTAATGGCACGATCAGCATATGACGACGCACGGCCAACGCCTCCACCGCTCGAGTACCCGACTTATCGGCATGTTCGCGGTGGGTGTCGTCGTCGCTGTTCTGGCTGGGGTGTGCGGGAGCTGGACCCTGGCTCCGATCGCGGGCTGGGCGGCCGCCTGCGTGACGTATGTCACCTGGGTGTGGATCACCATCGGCCCCATGGACAACCAGAACACGGCCAGCCATGCCACCCGGGAGGATTCGTCCCGAGGTGCCGCCGACATCCTGATTCTTCTCAGCAGCCTCGGCAGCCTCGGCGCTCTGGTGTTCCTGCTGGTGGGGACCGACACCAGCTCGGTCACCGCACGGGGAATCCTGGCGGCGGCGGCGGTGCTCAGCGTCGGGCTCTCCTGGATTCTGGTGCACACCCTGTTCACGCTCCGCTATGCCTCGCTCTACTACTCCGGGCCCGACGGCGGGGTGGATTTCAACCAGGCGGTGCCACCGAGTTACGGGGATTTCGCCTACCTGGCCTTCACAATCGGGATGACTTTCCAAGTGTCAGACACCAGTCTGCAAACGCACGCAATTCGGATGACGGCGTTGCGCCACAGTCTGCTCTCGTATCTGTTCGGCTCGTTCATCTTGGCTACCCTGATCAACCTGGTGGCCGGCCTGTTGCGCTGACGAGGCCCGTCAGTCGGCAAACTCCCGGACCGGGCGCACAGTGCTCCCGCCGAAGACGACCACCCACACGCCAGCGTCGCCGTCCACGGTCAGCCCGTCGGGGTAGCCGGCCGCGGCCGGAAAGCCGGCACAGGGAAATAGGCCAGGGAACCGGCCATCCGAGTCGCAACCGCCCTCGTTCATCCCCAGGCCGGGAACATTCGAGAGCACGTCCAGCTTGGTGACCGTTCCCGCGGCGTCTTCGAGCGCGAACCCTCGTTCGAGCGCGAGAACGGATCCGCCGACACTTCGGGGCCGGAGGGCCGCCGCGATCAAGCCGACATGGTACCGGGGGCTGCGACCTAGTCGCGGAGGATCTGCACCGGGATGGCCACGGCCAGGGAAACGCAGAGGATGCCGCTGAGGAAGATCGGCAACTGCCAGGCCGTCACCTCGAACGCGAACCCGAACAGCCAGAGACCGAAGACGAAAATGGCCATTGCGACGGTGAAGGCGACGGCGTTCATGGTGCGATCCTTTCGAGCGATGCCCGCACTGCACGCCGGGCCGATGAGTCGAGCGTACCCGGTCGAGCGTCAGACCGTCGACGGCGCCCCGACGGGCTCGATGAGTTCCGGACCGTCACCGCGCACCGGGGCGACCTCGTGATAGCTCAGGCTCCCGACGGTCTCCCGGGCGGCGGCCACCGTGGCGTCGACCAGGGCCTGGTCACCCGGAGTATGGGGGTCGAGCCACTGGTCCCACCATTCTTCCGCCAGGATCACAGGCATCCGGTCGTGGAGGACGGCCAGGGGACCCTCGGCGTCCTGGGTGAGAATCGTCGCGGACAGTACCCACCGGGCCGGGTCGTCGTCGGCCAGGGCCGGATTGCGCCACCAGGAATAGAGGCCGGCGAAGGCCAGTGGAAGACCGTCGTCTGAGTGGATGAAGTACGGAGTCTTCACGGTGCCGTCCGTGTGCCACTCGTAGTAGCCCGTGGCCGGGACCAGCGCGCGCCGGGAGGCGACCGAACTCTTGAAGGTGGGCTTCTCCGCCGCCGTTTCGGCACGGGCGTTGAAGGTGGCGAAGGACGACTGCAGCTCGGTCGCGAATGAGGGGACCAGGGACCAGCGCGCGCCCTCGAGCCGGCGCACAACCGGCCCGGCCTTGGCTGACTCGAGCACGATCGGGATCTTTTCGGTGGGTTTGATGTTCCACGACGGTTCCGGCAGGTTCTCGCCCTCGTGCTCGACGTCGAACATCGCGGCGAGATCGGACGCCGTGTCTGTGATGATGAATCGACCGCACATGGAGACAGGTTACTACCGGACGCCGACACCCCGGCCTGAGAGCGCAGACCGTGCCGGCCATCCGCTAGCGTCGATTCCGGTGTCGGCGAGGCGCAGGAGCGAGGAAGATCGTCAATGGACGAGCGGAACATGCAGGATCGGTACAGTGCGGATGTACTTTCCCCCGGCTGGCGGGACGCTGGCCGGAAGGTCATTCCGACGCAGGAAGCCATGCCCGACCTGGTCGTCGAAGAGGTCGCGACCGGTTTTTGCGGTGCCGTGGTGCGGATCGAGAAGAAGATCGTCACCCTGGAGGACCGCCACGGTCAACTGCGCCTGTTTCCGCTCGGCGGCGGATTCTTGATTGACGGCGAGCCGGTGGTGCTCGTCGTCCCGGTCAGGGCGGCGCCGCAGGGCCGCGCCCGCACCGCCTCGGGATCGATGGCCGTGCGGGATGCCCCGGCGCGGGTGGCCCGAGCCAGCCGCATCTTCGTCGAGGGCCGGCACGACGCCGAGCTTGTGGAGAAGGTCTGGGGAGCCGATCTACGGATCGAGGGGGTCGTCGTCGAGTACATTGAGGGCGTCGACAACCTCGAGGAGCTCCTGCAGGAGTTCCGCCCGGGACCCACCCGGCGGGTCGGGGTGCTGGTCGACCACCTGGTGCCCGGATCGAAGGAAAGCCGGATCGCCGACGCCGTGGCGCGCGGACCGCACGGCCGGAATGTGCTCGTGGTCGGGCATCCATATATCGACGTATGGCAGTCCGTGAAGCCGAACCGCCTGGGAATCACGACGTGGCCCGCGATTCCGCGCAGCATCGAATGGAAGCACGGGATCTGCGAGGCCCTCGGCTGGCCCCACGAGGACCAGGCCGATATCGCCCGGGCCTGGCAGCGGATCCTGGGTCGGGTGCGCACATTCGCCGATCTGGAGCCGCAACTGCTGGGCCGGGTGGAGCAGCTGATCGACTTCGTCACCACCGAGTAGTGCAGGGTGCGCCCTGATCGGGTCATAACCTGCAATCAACGTAACGCTTTGGAACCGAATTGGCACGGAATCTGGATGCACCGCGGCGATGTGGGCTAGGGTTATCTCAGTAGTTGTAGTGCTTGCACGTCTTGTAACGCGGTGACCCCGGTCGCCGCGGCGTATTCCTTTCGGAAGCGGACGACGAATACCGCGACGAACGGCCTCGAAAGTCGGGGCCTTTCTAACACTCCTGGAGGAGTTTCATAATGGCAACAGGTACCGTGAAATGGTTCAACGCTGAAAAGGGCTTCGGCTTCATCGCTCCCGACGACGGAAGCGCCGACGTGTTCGCGCACTACTCCGCGATCGCATCGAACGGCTACAAGTCGCTCGACGAGAACCAGAAGGTCGAGTTCGAGGTAACCCAGGGCCCGAAGGGTCCTCAGGCCGAGAACATCCGCGCCCTCTAAAGTTCGCAACTGCTCAACTAGCGAGGCGGCTTTCCGAGTCGCATAGCTCACGAGCTTCGACAACGCCCCTGCTTCGGCAGGGGCGTTGTCTGCGTTAAGCGAACTATTTGACGAGGTCCTGCCAGCCGTCACCGTCGACGTACTCGAAGATAAGGTTAGTCTCGGTGTGCGCAACCGCCGGATGCTCCGCCAGATGCTGCAGGACGAAGTCACGCAGGTCCGACGCGTCCGCCGCGGCCACGTGCAGCAGATAGTCGTCGGCGCCGGCGGTGTGGAACAGGCCGATCACCCCGGGCCAGTGCGGCGCCGCCGCCCGGAACGCGTCGATCTGCACGCGGGCGTGCTTGACCAGACGAACCGAGATCAACGCCTGCAGGGACGCGCCCAGCGCGGCCAGGTCGATATTCGCGCGATAGCCTCGGATGTGCCCCAGCTGCTGCAGCCGGCGCAGGCGTAGCGACACGGTCGACTCGGCGACGCCGATCTCCGCGGCCAGCGCCGCACCGGAGGCACGGGCGTTGACGGACAGCGCACGCAGGAGCGCCCGGTCGACCCGATCGATTTCGGCTTTCTTCGGTTCCATCGGCCTACTCTTTCTTCCGTGAGCAGTTTATGCGAAAGCTTCCGCTGATTCGCAAGGGTCTGCAAGGATGATTGCGCCGTGCGGCAGAATCTGTTTGTGTCTGTGCATGACGCCAACGCTTCCGCTGCCGCCCCTGCCTCCCCGCGGACCTGCCCTGCGGCCATCGGCCCCGCACCCGGACACGGTTGCCGTGCAGGGCGGGATGGCCGGGCTGACAGCGGCCGGTTCGCATGTGCCCGTGATCGACCTCTCCACGACCAATCCGCTGGCGGGAGTCGAGAGCGGCGGGGACTCCTACGAGAACCTCGCCACCGGAGGTACGATCCGCGAGGGCGATTCCGCGGTGTACCAGCGACTCTGGCAGCCCGGAGTCGCCCGGTTCGAAACGGCGCTGTCGGCCCTGGAGGACACCGAGGGCACCGTCGCCTTCGCGAGCGGGATGGCCGCGCTGGCGGCCGTGCTGATCGCATCCGTGGCCGGCGGCACGCCCCACGTGGTGGCCCTCCGGCCGATCTACGGCGGTACCGACCATGTGCTCGCCACCGGGCTGCTCGGTACGACTGTGTCGTGGGTCGATCCCGACGGGGTTGCCCAGGCAATCCGGCCGGACACCGGGCTGGTCATTCTGGAGTCCCCAGCGAACCCGACGCTGGCGCTGACCGACATCCGTGCCGTGGTCGCGGCGGCCGGCAGCGTGCCGGTGCTGGTCGACAACACGTTCGCCACCCCGGTGCTTCAGCGCCCGGTCGATTCGGGCGCCACGTTGGTGCTGCACAGTGCGACCAAATTCCTGGGCGGCCACGGAGATGTGATGGGCGGCACGGTCTCCGGCCCCGAGCACTGGATGGTGCGCCTGCGCCAGGTGCGGGCCCTGACCGGCGGTGTGCTGCATCCGTTCGCCGCGTATCTGCTGCACCGGGGGCTGCGCACGCTGCCGGTGCGTGTGCGCGCCCAACAAGCAACCGCCGGCGCCGTCGCGGAGCGCCTCGCGGGTCACCCCGCACTGGCCCGGGTACTATACCCAGGGCTGCCCGGGCAGGACCCGCTGGGGCTTTTGGGCCGTCAGGCGAACGGGGCCGGGTCTATCATCGCCCTCGACCTCGCGGGTGGTTTCGATGCGGCCGTGCGCTTCACCGAGGCTTGCACGCTGATCACGCACGCGGTCTCCCTCGGCGGCGTGGACTCGCTCGTGCAGCATCCGGCCTCCCTGACCCACCGCCCGGTCGAGGCCGGCGCCCGGCCCGGTGCCGGGATCGTGCGCCTTTCGATCGGCCTCGAGCACGTCGACGACCTGCTCGCCGACATCCTCGCCGCCTTGGACGTAGTGACGGACGTCACTCCCGACGGGGCGAAGGTCGTGGTGCCGAACACCGCGGCCGCCGAACCCCAGGACGCCGTCGCCTGAGAGGCCGATTCGGTCGAGAGTAGCCGTTCAGCGGGTCGCTCCCGCCCGGAACGGGCACCCGCGACGCTCAGATGCGGTTCCGCCGCGGGTCAGCTGCGGCCGAGGCGGCGGCGGAGCAGGTCGATCCGTTTTTGCAACTGGGTGACGCTGGCCTGTGCGACGGCGGGCCCGCCGCACTCGCGCCGGAGTTCGGCGTGCACCATGCCGTGGGGTTCGCCGGCGAGCTTCGACCACATGCCCACCAGGCTCGCCAGCAGCGTGCGCTGCTCCTTGAGCGTGCGATAGAGCGGTGGCGGGTCCACCGGGGCGACCTCGCCGGTGACGGGATCCTTGCGCCGGTCGGTGGAGCGCTTGGCTTGCCGGTGCTGGCGCTGACGCAGCAGCTCGGAGACCTGCTCAGGCTCGAGCAGACCGGGGATGCCAATGAAGTCGAACTCCTCGTCGGTGCCCGGTTCCGCCAGCTCGCCGAACTCGTCGCCGTTGAACATCACCATGTCGAAGGTGGCCTGGGAATCGATGGCCTGCCAGGTGAATTCCTCGCCGAGGTCGTCGGAGGCCTTCTCCGACTTGTTGGCGTCGGCGACCATGGCGTCTTCGGGGTTGTACATGCCGTCGTCGCCGTCGTCGCGGTTGCTGCGGTCGAGGGCGTGGTCGCGCTCCAGCTCGAGCGCGTTGGCCAGGCTGAGCAGGCTGGGCACATTGGGCAGGAAGATGGACGCCGTCTCACCGCGGCGCCGGGCCCGCACGAACCGGCCGATGGCCTGCGCGAAGAAAAGCGGTGTGGAGGCGCTGGTCGCGTAGACGCCCACGGCCAGGCGCGGCACGTCGACCCCCTCCGACACCATCCGCACGGCCACCATCCAGCGCGAGGTGTTGTGCGCGAACTCGTCGATCCGGTCGCTCGACTCCTTCTCATCGGAGAGTACGACGGTCACCGACTCCCCCGATATCTCCTGCAGGATGGCCGCGTACGCGCGCGCCATGGTCTGGTCGGTGGCGATGACGAGGCCACCAGCATCCGGGATGCCGTGGCGCACCTGGGTGAGGCGCAAATCGGCGGCGCGCAGCACTGCGGGGATCCACTGCCCGGTGGGTTCCAGGGCGGTGCGCCAGGCCTGGGAGGTGATGTCCTTGGTGTTACCCTCGCCGAGTTTGGCTTCCATCTCGTCGCCGGCGCGGGTGCGCCACTTCATATGCCCGGCGTAGACCATGAACATGACCGGGCGCACGACGCCATCTTCGAGGGCCCGGCCATACCCGTAGTTGTAGTCGCTCTGGGACAGACGGATGCCGTGCTCGTCGGGCAGGTAACTCACGAACGGGATCGGCGAGGTGTCAGATCGGAACGGGGTGCCGGTGAGCGAGAGGCGTCGGGTGGCCGGCTCGAACGCCTCCCGGATTGCGTCACCCCAGCTCAGCGCGTCCCCGCCGTGGTGCACCTCGTCCAGGATTACAAGGGTGCGGTTGGACTGGGTCAGCTGCCGGTGCAGCGCCGCCCGGCTGGCCACCTGGGCGTAGGTGACGGCAACGCCGTGGTAGTGGTTGCCGTAGCGACCGTTGGCGTTCTTGAAGTTGGGGTCGAGCCGGATGCCCGCCCGCGCCGCGGCATCCGCCCACTGGCGCTTGAGGTGCTCGGTGGGCGCGACCACCGTGATGCTGTCGATCAGTCGGCGGGCCTTCAGCTCGGCGGCGAGCCGCAGAGCGAAGGTGGTCTTGCCGGCGCCCGGTGTCGCCGCGGCGAGGAAATCACGTGGCTGGTGCACGAAATACGCTTCCAGCGCTTCCGCCTGCCAGGCCCGCAATTTGCCGGCCGTGCCCCACGCGGCACGCTCCGGGAACGAAGGCGAGAGATGCTCGGCTGCACTCGTCCCCTGGGCAGGACCGAAAGGGGGTGGAGTATTCACGTCATACGAACTTACCCGGTGAACGGACTGCCGTGATGCGGGGGGAGAATGGAGCAATGACGACGCCGATGCATCCGTGGTCCCGATATGTCGCCCTCGGGGACTCCTTCACCGAGGGGGTGGGTGATCCCGAGCCGACGAGTCCGGGTGGGAACCGGGGCTGGTCGGACCGGGTCGCCGAGGTGCTCAGCCAGGGCACACCGGACTTCGCCTACGCGAACCTCGCCGTGCGGGGCAAGCTGATCCGCCAGATCAGCGTGGAACAGGTGGAGACGGCGCTTGCGCTGCATCCGGATCTGATCACCTTCTCCGGGGGCGGCAACGACGTACTCCGGCCGGGATCCGACCCCGACCTCATCGCCGCCCGGGTCGAGGAGCAGGTGCTCCGGCTGAGTCGCAATAACGCCACCATCGTGCTGTTCACGGGCGCCGATGTGGGCTTCTCCCCCGTTTTCCGTGGTATTAGGGGCAAGATCGCGATCTATAACGAGAACCTGCGCGCGGTCGCGACGAAGTATGACTGTGTCGTCGCCGACCTCTGGTCGCTGACCGAGATTCAAGATGCCGGCATGTGGTCTGCGGACCGGCTGCACCTGAACGCCCTCGGCCACCATACCGTCGCCCGGATGGTGCTTTCCGATCTCAACGTGCCCAATGCCCTCGAACCCCGGAAGCCCGAGCCAATGCCAGGGCGCACCTTCCGGGAGGCCCGCACGGAGGACATGCAGTGGGCGCGGGAGTACCTGTTGCCATGGGTTCTGCGCCGTATCCGGCACCAGTCCTCCGGCGACCACGTGCTGCCCAAGCGCCCAGATGCCCGGCCGTTCAGCCAGCCCAGGCACTAGACCGGCTCGGCGGCGGCGAGCCCGCGCCGCCCTTCGTCCGGCCGACGGTGTCCGGTCACCAGCGTCCGGTCACCAGCGTCCGGTGTCGAACCAATTCGACGGAGATTCTGGGGAAAATGCGGGTTTCCGATTGATTACGGCCGCGTTTGTGAAAAAACTCCGTCGAATTCGTTCGGGCAACGGGGCTACGGGGCGGAGCGCGAAAGGTGGGCCCGAACCCGACAGGCGCTGCTTCGGATCCGGCCGGAAATGTGGCTAACTCAGGAGATCCGACCGGCTGGGGCGGGCATCGTCACCGGTTCGGCACTGGTCCGCAGTGGCCGGTGAGTGCAGGCGACGGATGTCCTGAGTCGGCCACACGCGCGGGCTCGGCCCGGCCTCACGTGCGACTAGCCCGCGGCCAGCTCGGCCGGGTGGGTGAAGCGCCAGGCGGCACCCGGGTCGGTCAGCTCGCGCTCGAGCACCAGCGGCACGCTCACCGTGGTCTCCCCCACCTGGAAGTCGATCGCACCGGCCGAGTCGCCGACCTCCCCGAGGGTGACCGGGCGCGCCGCCGGAACGGCCGTGATGGGCGTGTCCGACCAGACCACGGCGGATGCCGCCTCCGCGGCGACCGCCCGACTCTTCTGCCCCCACTGGGTGGCGTAAGTCGCGTAGGCGGCACCCTTGTCGGCCAGGCTTACCGCGCGGAAACCGGGTTCGACGCTGTCGAGCAGGTCCACGATCGACGCATTCAGCTCGGGATGAGTGTCGCCGCCGAGCATGACGCCGACCAGGGTGATGGTCTCGCCGCCGACCGTGAAGTCGGCCGAATACAGGAGGCAGGCGCCTGCCTCGTCCGTGGTTCCGGTCTTCATCCCGGTGACACCGTTGGAGCCGAGGAGCTTGTTGGTGTTGGTGACCGTGCCGACGGTCGGCAGGTCGGACGTCTCCATGGACACGATCTCGGCCAGGACGGAGTCGGCCAAAACAAGCTTGCCGATCTTGACCAGGTCGCCCGGGCTGCTCACGCTGGCCGGCGACAGCCCACTGGTGTCGGCCACCGCGGTGTCGGTCAGACCGTTCGCGGCCAGCCAGGTTTCGGCCTCCGCCAGGTAGGCATCCACGGAACCGAATGCCCAGATCGCCAGTGAAATGCTGTAGTTATTCGCGGAGGGCAGGAGCATGGCCTCGAAGGCCTCACGCTGGCTGAGCACCATGCCGGCGGACACGGGCGCGACCGAGCCGTCCTCGGCCAGCACGTCGTAGTAGATGTCGACGTCGTCGTCGGTGAACCGGATGTCCGGGCCGGGCTCGTTCAGGCTCAGGGGTTTCTCCTCGAGCAGCACGAGTGCGGTGACCATCTTCGTGATGCTCGCGATCGGCATCGATTCCTGGTCGCCGGTGGAACCGAGCAGCCCCGGGTAGCCGACCGCACCGATGGCGCCCGCACCGGCATCCGGCCAGATCAGCTCGGCGGCCGGCTGAGTGAGCGCGGCCGGTTCGATCAGTTCGACGGCCGCGGCCGGCACCGGGGCCAGCCCCGTGCCGGCCAGGTAGCCGACCCCGCCCAGGGTGAGAACCAGTGCCGCCGCGAAGGCAACCCGACGGCGAAGGAACGTTTGGCGTCGGGTCAGTGGCATCCGACGACTCTACCAAGCGCCCGCGTTCAGACGCGCAGAGCGTACAGCGCGACGGCGCTGGCCGAGGCCACATTGAGCGAGTCGACGCCGTGGAGCATGGGGATCGTCACGACGGTGTCGGCGGCCGAGAGAGCCTGGGTGCTGAGCCCATCGCCCTCGGCGCCGAGAATCAGGGCCAGCCGTTCCGGCGCGTTCCCGGCGAACTGCGGGAGGCTGACAGCGTCGTCGGACAGTGCCAGGGCCGCGAGGTGAAAACCGGCCCCGTGCAGCATCGGGGCGGCCTCGCTCCATTCCGGCAGTCGGGTCCACGGCACCTGAAGCACCGTGCCCATGCTCACCCGCACACTGCGCCGGTAGAGCGGGTCTGCGCAGCGCGGCGTGATCAGGACGGCGTCCGCGCCGAGACCGGCGACCGAGCGGAAAATGGCGCCCACGTTGGTATGGTCCACGATGTCCTCGAGGATCACAATGCGCCGCGCGTCCCGGATCACTTCGTGCACCGGCGCCAGATCCGGACGGTGCATCGCCGCCAGCGCACCGCGGTGCAGGTTGTAGCCGGTGAGCCGTTCGAGAACGGATGCCGCGCCGACGTACACGGGCACGTCCGGCCAGTCCGCGAGCAGCGGCAGCACGTCGGGCAGCCACTGCTGCTGCAGTAGCACGGACCGCGGGCGGTGGCCGGCCGCGAGGGCTCGGGTGATGACTTTGCTGGACTCGGCGATGTACAGCCCGCCGGCCGGTTCGGAGACACGGCGGAGCGCGACATCTGTCAAGCGCGAGTAGTCGGCGAGACCGGGCAGGTCAAGGTTTTCGATGGGGACGATCTGCACAGCGGGACGCCTTTCACGGGGATGATCCGTCCAGCCTGCCAGTTCCCTCCCCCAGTCGAAAACCGGCGAGTTTAGACTCGGTGTACACAGGATGGAGCTCCATGACCACCGAAACGCTTCCGGTCGCCGTCGGCGCCGCTGCCGCCGCTCTGGATGCCGTGGCCGAGGTGCTCCGCGGTCGCCACATCGCGGTGCTGACCGGAGCCGGTCTGAGCACCGATTCCGGCATTCCCGATTACCGTGGGAAGGGTGCCCCCGTGCGCACCCCGATGAACTTTCAGACCTTCGTCGGCGACGAGCGGGCGCGCAAGCGTTATTGGGCCGGCAGCCACCTCGGCTGGCACCGGTTCCGCTCTGCGGAGCCCAACCTCGGGCACCGGTCCCTCGCCCGGCTGGAGCAGAGCGGACTGATCAGCGGGGTCATCACGCAGAACGTGGACGGCCTGCACACCCGCGCCGGGTCGCGGCACGTCGTGGACCTGCACGGGTCGTTGGACCTCGTCGTCTGCCTGGACTGCGGTCAGGCATTCGGCCGCGACAGTGTGGCCGCGCGCCTCGAAGCGGCCAACCCGACACTGATGACACCGGGCGACGTGCGCACAGCCCCCGACGGCGATGCGGAGGTGTCCGACATCGACGGTTTCACCATTCCCGACTGCACGGTCTGCGGCGGTATGCTCAAGCCCAACGTCGTCTTCTTCGGCGAGCTGGTGCCGACGGTGAAGTTCACCGAGGCCACGGCGCTCGTCACCGGTGCGGAGGCCCTGGTCATCGCCGGCTCGTCCCTGTTTGTGAACTCGGGCATCCGTCTGCTGGAACAGGCCCGGCGCCGCAAGCTGCCGATCGTCGTGATCAACCGCGGCGAGACCAAGGGCGACGGCCGGGCACTGCTCAAGCTGGAGGCGGGCACGTCGGAGTCGCTGGCGGGGCTGGCCGACCGCCTCGCCGGCGCACCGGCGTGAAACAGGCCCGGTCCACCACCACCCCCACCCCCGCGACAACGGAAACGGCAGGATGACCAGACTTTCGATCGTGCGGCACGGACAGACCGAGTGGAACCTGCACACGCGGATCCAGGGCAGCACAGACATCCCCCTCAACTCGACCGGCCGGGCGCAGGCCGCCGAGGCAGGCCTGAGGTTGAGATCCCGGCGCTGGGACACCATCGTGACGAGCCCTCTGGACCGTGCCCACGAGACGGCCCGGATCATCGCCGGCGAGCTCGGCTTGCCGAGCCCGGAGGTCATCCCGGAGCTCACCGAGCGCCATCACGGCCAGATCGAGGGACTCACGTTCGCCGAACGACAGCGTCGCTTTCCCGACGACGTGCCCGTTCCCGGCCTCGAGACGCGCCAGGAGGTGCTCGACCGGGTGCTGCCGGCCTTCGGGCTGCTGGCCGCCGCGCGCCCCGGACAGTCTGTGCTGGTCGTCTGTCACGGCGGGGTGATCGGAACCCTGCTGCGCCATAGCACGGCCGGGGAACGGCCGCGCCAGAACGAGATCATCGCCAACGGCTCGGTGCACGACTTCGTCTGGCGGGACGGTCGGCTGGGGCTGACGCATTTCGACGCCACCCTGCGCGGCCGAGCCGAGAACACGCACTACACAGGCTGAACCGGCTGCTCCGCGTCGATGCCGGGGCCCGTAGCCGTCTCGGTCCGCGTGCCGGAGTCATCCGCGGTATCGGTGCCGGTGAGCAGTTCCAGGAGCCGCCGGGCCGAATCGCGCCAGGTGAAGCGTTCCGCCTCGATGACGGAGGCTGTGGAGCGGGCCGCCCACTCCCCCGCGCCCAGCCGCCGCACGGCCAGGGCGAGCGCGTCGGTGCTGGCCGGGTCGAAGTAGAGCGCAGCGTCGCCGCCGATCTCGCGAAAGATCGGGATGTCGCTCACCACGACGGGGATGCCGAGGCTCATCGCCTCGACGAGCGGGATGCCGAAGCCCTCGTCCAGAGACGCCGTGACCAGCGCGGTCGCGGAGCCCAGCACCCGCAGGTACTCCTCGTCGGTGACGCCGTTGTGGAACACCAGCGTCGCCTGCGGCGCCAGGGCGGTCAGGCGTTCCCGTTCCTGGTCGCTCACCTGGCTCATCAGGTGGAGCTCATGGCCCGGTAGTTCCGCGGCTGCGCGCACCAGAGTGTCCACGTTCTTGTACGGCATGAACGAGCCCATGTAGACCAGGCGACCCGTTTCCGCAGCGGCACGTCCGGCGGGCGGCGTCGACCGCGTGTCGGCGGCGTTGTGGATGACCGTGACCGGCCGCCGCGTCAGACGGTTGTCCCGGATCAGGTCCCGGGTAGTCTCGGAGACGGTGACGACGCCGTCGGCCCGGTTCAGGAGCATCCGCTGCGGCCACCACGATAGGTGATACAGCCGCCAAATCAGGCGCAGCAAACCGGGCAGGTCCCGCGGCGGGGTGCGATTGCGGTAGTAGATCAGGTCGTGCACGGTGAGGAGCAGCCGGTACTTCCGGCCCCAGGATCCCATCGTCTGCATCGGAGAGAACACGACGTCGGGCTTCAGCTGGTTGATCTGGAGGGCGATGAACGGCTCCCGGATGCTGGTTGGGGCACTCACGAGCTGCCAGGGCAGATCCGGAAGCAGGTCGAGCTGCCGGTGGTCATTGATCAGCATGGTGACCGGGTGGAGCTTGCCCAATTCCGTGACCAGCCCGGCCGTGTACCGGCTGATGCCGTCGTGCCGGTCGAATCGGGTGTAGCGGCAATCGAACACGATTCTCACTTCGTCTCCCTTTCGCCGAGGAAGCGGCGCAGGGCGTCCGCCGCCTGCGCCGGCACCTCGTAGTGGATCAGGTGGCCGACGTCGGGGATAACCTGCAGGGTGGCATCGGGAAACAGCTTCTGCAGCCGGTATTGCGCTGCGACCGGCGTGATGTCGTCTTTCTCCGCCGCGATCAGCAGCGTGCGCTGCGGGATGCGACCGGCGAACTCGCTGACGTCGGAGCCGACCGATGCGGTGAAGGCTTCCAGCACAACCCGGCGATCCGCGAAGGCGGAGAAGTAGCGGTCGTGCTGGTTGTGGATCCAACGGCGCAGCTCGGGGTCCCCCGTCTTCGCCATGGTCACGCTCATCACGCGGACGATGACGCGGTTGCGCAGCAGGGCAAAGCCGAGCCGTTCGGGCAGCCGCGCGGCCACCCGGTAGTAGAACACCGCCAAGCGGGTGAGGATGCCGCGCGGCCCGGCCAGGGCAGGTGCGGCGATGGGGTTCACCAGAACCACGTCGTCGGCGTGCAGTCCCCCTGCGACGGATGCCGCGACGATGATCGACCCGAACGAGTGCCCGAGCACCACCCTGCGCCCGGTCAGACCCAGAGCTGCCACGAACTCGGCCAGCCACCGGCCGTAGCCCGCGATGTCGTGTCGGCACCCCTGGAGCACGCCGGACTCGCCGAAACCGGGAAGGTCCGGTGAGATCATGCGGAATCCAGGAAGCTGGGCGACCACGGGCTCCAAGCCGTGGTGGTCGCCGCGGAAGCCGTGCACCATCACGATGGTGGTGTGCGCGGTTGGATCGCCGTACTCCCAATACCGCGTTTCGCTGCCCAGCACCGGGACGTCCCGGACCCTGACAGGGATCCGGACGAGCTGCGAATCGTAGGGCGAAGGAACATTCATCGTCCCAAGTTTAGGGCGGCCGACGGCTATCGCCGGACGCCCTCGGGCGGGAGGGAACGCAATGAGCTTCACCGCCCCGATCAAGCGTCACCCGGGACCCGCGCTGGTACCGCCGCGCCGTGTCCTCCGAGCTGATGGTGCGCTCCTTCGGAGACCGCAACGGCGACGGGACCGGTGACTACGCCGGACGCATCTCCACAGAGACACGGAGAACTCGAACTGGGCCCTCGACTCCGTGCGGCGCCGGTTCCACGACCACCGCTTCTTCTTGAACCAGCCGGACCTCAACTGCTATTCCCACAACCCGATCGCCTTTCGGATCGAAGACTCGGTGCTGGCCGGCCTGCCAGCGGGCCGACGCCCGAGGCGCCCGGGGATGACGGTGGTCGGCCCTAGGCTTTCCCCATGAGCAACTGGAGTGACACCCTCGCCGTTTTCGACCTTGAGACGACCGGCATCGACGTGGAGACGAGCCGCATTGTGTCGGCCACCGTCGCGATCATCGATGTGACCGGGGAGGTGCTCGAACGCGTGGACTGGCTCCTGGATCCCGGAATCGAGATCCCGGCCCAGGCCACCACCGTGCACGGCATCACGACCGAGCATGCCGCCGCGAACGGCCGGGTCGCCGCCGACGGGGTGGCCGAGATCGTCGCGACGATCCGGGAGCACCTCGCCCGGGGTCTTCCTCTGGTGGCGTACAACGCGCCCTACGACCTCACCCTGCTCAACCGCGAGTCGATTCGCTACGGGGTTGCCCCGCTGGTCTCACCGTCGCCGGTGGTCGACCCGCTCGTCATCGACAAGGCCCTCGACCGGTACCGCAAGGGCAAGCGCACCCTTGCAGTGACCAGTGCGTTCTACGGTGTGCCCCTCGATGACGCGCACGACTCCGGGGCGGATGCGATCGCGGCCGGCCGAGTAGCCCAGGCCATCGCCCGGGCGCATCTGAAGACCCTGCCGGTCACAGTCGGCGAGCTGCACCTGCTCCAGGCACAGTGGTCCGTGCAGCAGGCGGAAAGCTTCCAGGCCTACATGCGCCGCGAACGCGACCCCGCGTTCGTCGCGGCGGGCGGCTGGCCCGAACGCTGACCCGGCAGCACCCGAGCGACAGCGACACCAGACCCAGAGCAGCAACATCGAAAGGGCGGCCAGCCGAAGCTGGTCGCCCTTTCGATGTGCAGGATGCCGCGGTATGGCGCGGTTCTACTTGCCGAAGCCCTTGTAACGCGAGTTGAACTTCTCGACGCGGCCGGCGGAGTCCATGATCCGCTGCTTGCCGGTGTAGAACGGGTGCGACTCCGACGAGATCTCAACGTCGATGACCGGGTACGTGGTTCCGTCGGTCCACTCGATGGTCTTGGAGCTGGAGACCGTCGAACGGGTAAGGAACGTCGCACCCGACGCGAGGTCGCGGAAAACCACGGGAGCGTACGTGGGGTGAATGTCAGACTTCATGAAGACTTCCTTATTGCTGTTCGATTGGTGAGTTGCGCTTCGATTAGCGAGTACAGACTCGCCAGGTGCGGCAGAAAAAACCGTGCGGCCCAAGGACCGACTGTCGAGTTTAGCAGAATCCACTGGCTGTGACCGCCATCCGGTGGCGGTCAGATCGCGCGGGCGCTGAAACGTCCGTCGGTCTCGTGCAACTCGATGGACAGACCGAACGCCTCGGTCAGTGACTCCGCGGTCAGCGCGTCGGCGATGGGCCCGGCGCTGACGATGCGGCCGTTGGACAGGAGCAGGACGTGCGTGAAGCCGAGGGGGATTTCCTCGACGTGGTGGGTGACCATGATGATCGCCGGCGACCCCGACTCGCTCGCGTAGCCGCCGAGGAGCTGCAGCAGTTCCTCGCGCGCGCCGAGGTCGAGGCTGGCGGCCGGCTCATCCAGAAGCAGAACCTCGGGGTCGGTCATGATGGACCGCGCGATCTGCACCCGCTTCTGCTCGCCGTCGCTCAGCGTGCCGAACTTACGGTCGGACAGAGTATCGAGCTTCCACTCGCCCAGCACCCGCTGGGCGCGGCGCTCATCGATGGCTTCGTACTCTTCGGTCCAGCGCCCCGTGACGGAGTACGCGGCCGTCATCACCACATCGAGGACCTTCTCGTTCGCGGGGACCCGGCGGGCCATCGCCGTCGAGGCGAACCCGATCCGCGGCCGCAGCTCGAAGAGGTCGGTGCGTCCGATCGGTTCGTCAAGAACCACGGCACTTCCGCTCGACGGGTGGATGAGGGCGGCGGCAATCTGAAGCAGCGTGGTCTTGCCGGCGCCGTTCGGGCCCAGGATCACCCAGCGCTGGTCGTCATCAACACTCCAGTTCACTGAGTCGAGGATGGGTGTGCCATCTCGGACGACGGAGACGTCGGTGAAGTGGAGAACGTTGACCATAAAGCCATGTTATCTGCCGCCGCCGATGCCCAGACACGCGAAACGGGTGCCGGGCATTCCTGCAGCACCCGTTTGGGCGGTTAGTCGGAGCCCGACTCAGAGTAGTGAGGCGTAGATCTCCCGGGTGCGGGTGGCGATTTGGGTCCAGCTGAACATCTGCTCGGCCCTGACCCGGCCGGCTCGGCCCATCGCGGCGGCGTTGGCCGGGTCGGCGAGGACCTCGATCAGGGTGCGCGACAGGTCTGAGACGAAAAGGTCGGCATCGATGGGAGTTCCGGTTCCGTCGGTGGCCTGGTCGATGGGCACGAGCCGGCCGGTCACGCCGTCGGCGACCACCTCGGGGATGCCCCCGGTGGCCGTCCCGACGACCGGCAGCCCGCAGGCCATAGCCTCCAGATTGACGATGCCGAGCGGTTCGTAGACCGACGGACAAACGAAGACGGTGCCGGCAGTGAGCACGGCGGCCAGGTCGTGCTGCGACAGGAGGCGATCGATCCAGACCACGCCGGAGCGTTCGCGCTGGAGGGCCTCGACCCCGGCCGTGACCTCGGCCAGGATGCCCGGGGTGTCGGGGGCGCCGGCGCAGAGCACCAGCTGCACCTCCGGTGGCAGCAGGGCTGCCGCGCGGAGCAGGTAGGGAAGCCCCTTCTGCCGGGTGATGCGGCCCACGAAGACCACTGCCGGTCGGTCCGGGTCGATGCCCAGTGCCCGCACGGTGTCCCGGTCGTCCGTGGGCTTCCACCGTTCGAGGTCGATGCCGTTGTAGACGACGTGCACCCGAGCAGCGTCAAGTGCTGGATAGCTGCGCAGGATGTCGCGGCGCATCCCACCGCTGACGGCGATGACGGCATCCGCGGCTTCGAAGGCAGTGCGTTCGATCCAGCTGGAGACCCGGTAGCCTCCGCCGAGCTGCTCGGCCTTCCACGGGCGGAGCGGCTCGAGGCTGTGCGCGGTCACAACGTGCGGAATCCCGTGCAGGAGCTTCGCGAGATGACCGGCGCCGTTGGCGTACCAGGTGTGGGAGTGCACGATGTCGGCGCCCTGCACGTCCTGCGCCATCTGGAGGTCGACGCCGAGCGTGGCCAGCGTCGCATTCGCGCCGGCCAGTTCCGCCGGCACCTCATACGCGTGGGTGTCGACGGCATCGCGGAGCGCGCCGAAACATCGCACGGAGACGTCGATGTCGGTGCGAAGGGCCTTCACAAGCTCCGCCACATGCACGCCTGCTCCGCCATAAATCTCCGGGGGGTATTCCTTGGTCAAAAGATCCACTCGCATGAGGCAAAGCTAGCGCAGGCTGGCCGGAGGCACACCCACTCGTGCTGGATCGACGTGACGAATGGCCCTACTGTAAAGACATGCAGTCAAAGAAGATCTTTGGAATCGTGCTCGCCGGCGGAGAAGGAAAACGGCTCATGCCGTTGACGGAGGACCGTGCGAAACCGGCCGTTCCTTTCGGGGGTCATTACCGGCTGATCGACTTCGCGCTGTCGAATTTGATCAATTCGGGCCTCACCCAGATCGTGGTTCTCACCCAGTACAAGTCCCACAGCCTTGACCGCCACGTCTCCCAGACCTGGCACGTTTCTGGTGGCCTGTTCAACTCTTATATCGCATCGGTGCCGGCGCAGCAGCGCCTCGGCAAGCGCTGGTTCAGCGGATCCGCGGACGCGATCCTGCAGAGCCTCAACCTGATCCATGACGAGAAGCCCGACATCGTCGTCGTCGTCGGAGCCGACCACGTCTACCGGATGGACTTCAGCCAGATGATCGAGGCTCACATCGCCTCCGGAGCCGCCGCAACCGTCGCGGCCATCCGTCAGCCGATCGGTCTGGCCGACCAGTTCGGCGTCATCGAGGTCGACGCGGCGACGCCGGACCGCATCCGTGATTTCCGCGAGAAGCCGAAGGATGCCGTCGGCCTCGCCGATGCCCCGCACGAGGTCTTCGCGTCCATGGGCAACTACGTTTTCAACACGGAGGCGCTGATCGAGGCCGTCCTGCGCGACGGCGAACGCGCCGACTCGAGCCACGACATGGGTGGCGACATCATTCCCGACTTCGTGTCCCGCGGTGAGGCCGGCGTCTACGACCTCAAGCTCAATGACGTCCCCGGATCCACCGACCGCGACTGCGACTACTGGCGCGACGTGGGTACCATCGACTCCTTCTTCGAGGCACACCAGGACCTGATCAGCGCACTGCCCGTTTTCAACCTCTACAACCAGAAGTGGCCCATCTTCAGCCAGCAGCTCAACTCTCCGCCGGCGAAGTTCGTCCGGGACGGACGCGGCTTCCTCGGCACCATGATCGACTCGATCGTTTCCCTCGGCTGCGTCATTTCGGGAGCGCACATCGAACGCAGCGTTCTCGGCCCCTGGGCCGCCATCGATTCCGGCGCCCAGGTGGTGGACTCGATCGTTTTCGACCGGGTGCAGATCAAACCGGGTGCGACCGTGCGTCGGGCGATTCTGGACAAGGACGTGGTGGTCGCCGCCGGAGCGGAAGTCGGCATTGATCGTGAGCGGGACCGCGCACGGGGCTTCAGCGTCACCGAGTCCGGCATCACCGTCGTCGGCAAGGGAGTCCACGTCCACCCGTGACCGAGTTCGTTCGTTTCCTCGTCGTCCTGGACGCCGATTCCACCCTGATCGAAGACGAGGTCATTGAGCTGCTCGCGGATGCGGCCGGCTCGCTGGCCCTCGTCGCCGAGGTGACCGAGCAGGCCATGCGCGGCGAGATCGATTTCGCGCAGAGTCTACGGCTCCGGGTCAAGACTCTGGCCGGACTGTCCACGGATGTTTTCGCGGAGGTCGGGCGGCTCGTCCGCCCGACTCCCGGGGTGCAGGAACTCATCGACGGCCTGCACGCCCGGGGCAGCAGAATCGGGGTGGTATCGGGCGGCTTCCACGAGGTGCTCGACCCGCTCGCTGCCGCCTTCGGCCTCGATCACTGGCGGGCGAACCGGCTGGAGGTGGCCGACGGTCGCCTCACCGGCGGCCTGGTCGGACCCGTCATCGACGCCGCCGCCAAGGCCGCGGCCTTGCGGGAGTGGGCCGCCCTCGAGGGCGTAGCCCTGCCCCAGACCGTCGCCGTCGGCGACGGAGCAAACGACCTCTCGATGATGCGGGCAGCCGGTCTGGGCATCGCTTTCAACGCGCAACCGATCGTGAGGGCGCAGGCGGACCTGGCCCTGGATACCCGCGACCTGAGCCAGGTCCTGCCGATACTCGGTCTGCGCGGTTAGTGCCCCATCCCCAGTCCTCCGTCGACGGGGATGACCGCGCCGGAGATGTACCCGGCGTCGTCCCCGGCAAGCCAGGTGACAACCCGAGCCACCTCGACCGGAGTTGCGAATCGTCCCGCCGGGATGCTGCGCTTGTAGTCGGCCTGCTGCGACTCGGAGAGTTTTGCGGTCATATCGGTTTCGATGAAACCCGGTGCGACGACGTTGGCCGTGATGCCCCTCCCGCCCAGCTCACGGGTCACCGAACGGGCGAGGCCGATCAGACCGCTCTTCGAGGCCGAGTAGTTGACCTGTCCCGCGGAGCCGTACAGGCCGACCACGCTGGAAATCAGCACGATGCGGCCGAACCGGGCCTTGAGCATCCCCTTGGACGCACGCTTCACGACTCGGAAGGCGCCGCTGAGGTTGGTGTCGATGACCGAGGTGAAGTCGTCTTCGCTCATGCGCATCAGCAGCATGTCCCTTGTGATGCCCGCGTTGGCGACAACCACCTCGACGGGGCCGAGCGCCGCCTCGATCTCGGTGAACGCGGCGTCGATGGATGCGGCGTCCGTCACATCCGCGCGCACCGTCAGGCTGCCGCTGGGGCCGTCCCCGGAACGGGCGGTGACCGCGACGCGGTGTCCCTGCCTGATGAACTCCTCCGCGATAGAGAATCCGATGCCGCGGTTTCCACCGGTGACAAGGACAGTTCTGCCAGTCGTCATGCTGGGTCCAATCTCTTTTTCTCAGCGAACGAACAGCCGTACGCACGTATTTTCCAGTTTAGGGCGTCTACGTTTGAGCTCGACGAGACGTAGAATTCACAGGGAGAACTTCCCCGACTGACCGAATCGATGGCATCCATGAAGCAGCAGTCGATCACCTCGCTTCCCCCCTCACCCGAGGAGTTGCGTCGTGCCCGGATGATCAAATACTCGATCGCCATGGGCATCCGGATGGTCTGCATCGTGCTGATGCTCTTCGTCCAGGGCTGGTGGCTGCTCGTCTGCGCCATCGGCGCGATCGCCCTTCCCTACTTCGCGGTCGTCTTTGCGAACGTTCAGGGCAGCGCCGAGGCGTCCACGGTCGTCCGACCGGGAGCCGTGCAGGTGTTCCGGGCGCCGCCTCGCGGACCGGACAATGACGAGAGCGGAACGTGATCGGCCTCGGCGCCGATCTCGAAACGACGAACTGCTCGCGCGCCGGCTGTCGTGAGAACGCCGACTGGCGGTTGGACTGGCGCAATCCCCGTATTCACGCTCAAGACCGCGTGAAAACCTGGCTGGCCTGCGACCTTCACGTCGATTACCTTCGCGATTTCCTGGCCAGCCGAGACTTCCCATTAGCCGTCTCGCCTCTGCCGGTCTCCCTTGAGGCTGTAGAGCCGGAAGCCGGGCCGGCGTGATCGGCTGGAAGTTTGCGTTCACCCGGCGCTGGGCCGGATACCTTGCGCTGACCATCCTCTTCGCGGCCGTCTGCTCCGGGCTCGGTCTCTGGCAGCTCGCGCGCCGCTCCGACGCCCTCTCCGAAATGGACAAAGTGGAGACCAACTATGCGGCGGACCCGGTTCCCTTGGCCGAGGCTCTGCCAGGTCTGGACGCGTTCTCCGCGTCTCAGAAGTGGCTGCCCGTTGTCATGACCGGCACGTATTTGACGGACGACGAGCTGATCGTGCGCAACCGCCCGCTCAATATCAACCCGGGTTTCGAGGTTCTCACTCCCCTGCTACTCGCCGACGGCTCGGTCTTCATCGTGAACCGGGGCTGGTTGCCGACCGGGCAGACCCCCGACGCCCCGGCATCCGTGCCAACCGCCCCCTCGGGGGTTGTCACCGTCACCGCCCGGCTCAAGGCCGGTGAGCCTTCGTTGGCCGGGAGATCGGCCACGGGCGACCAGATCGCGACGATCAACCTCGACGAGGTGTCCACCCGGCTGGACCTTCCGACGTACACCGGCGCGTACGGGCTGATGGCTTCCGAGGAACCGACGCCGGACGAACGTCCCGTGGCGGTCACCCGCCCGGTTAAAGACGAGGGGCCTCACCTGTCCTACGCATTCCAATGGTTCGTGTTCGCCCTGATGGGCTTCGTCGGTCTGGGTTGGGCTATCCGGCAAGAGTACCGAGCCGTGAACTTCGACGACCCGGACGAGCGCGTTCGCGCCGCCGAGCGTGCCCGCCGTCAGGCTGCCAAACCGCGCAGCGACTCGGAGATCGAGGACGAGCTCATCGACGGCAGATGATTGGCAGGTCAGAGGGGCACGGAGACACGAATGTCCGGGCCAGTAGGCCCGGGAAGTGTGCTGTGCGCAGGAAGGGTGATCAGGCGAGCATGATCAGATCAAGGTAGTCCTTGTTCCAGTGATCCTCAGTGCCATCGGGCATGATCAACACGCGCTCGGGGTTCAGCGCCTCGACAGCGCCCTCGTCGTGGCTCACGAGGACGACAGCCCCGGCATAGTGCGCCAGGGCGTCAAGGATTTCCTCGCGGCTGGCCGGGTCGAGGTTGTTAGTCGGTTCATCGAGCAGCAGAACATTGGCGCCCGACACCACGATCATGGCCAGGGCCAGCCGGGTCTTCTCGCCACCGGACAGAACCCCGGCCGGCTTGTGCGAGTCGTCGCCGGTGAAGAGGAACGAGCCCAGAACCCGGCGGGCCTCCATCTCAGTGATGTTGGGCGAGGAGGACACCATATTCTCTAGCACGCTGCGCTTGACGTCGATCGTCTCGTGCTCTTGCGCGTAGTAGCCGATCCGCAGGCCGTGGCCGGGCACGATCTCTCCGGTGTCCGGCTTATCCACGCCCGCGAGCATGCGCAGCAGTGTGGTCTTGCCCGCACCATTGAGGCCGAGGATGACCACTTTCGAGCCGCGGTCGATGGCCAGATCCACGGCCGCGAAGATCTCCAGCGAGCCGTAGCTCTTAGAGAGGTCGGTGGCCATCAGCGGGGTGCGCCCACACGGGGCGGGCTCGGGGAAGCGCAGTTTGGCGACGCGGTCGACTGCCCGCACGGCGTCCAGTCCGGACAGGAGCTTCTCGGCGCGCGCCACCATCTGGTGGGCGGCGGCAGCCTTGCTCGCCTTGGCGCCGAACTTCGCGGCCTGCAGCTGGAGGGTCGACGCCTTCTTCTCGGCGTTGGCGCGTTCTTTCTTACGACGGTCCGCGTCGGCCACGCGCTGCCGCTGGTAGTTCCTCCAGTTCATGTTGTAGATGTCGATGACCATGCGGTTGGCGTCGAGGTAGAACACCCGGTTCACCGTGTCGCCGACCAGCTCGATGTCGTGGCTGATGATGATGCATCCGCCGCGATAGTTCTTGACGAACTCCCGCAGCCAGACCACGGAGTCGGCGTCGAGGTGGTTGGTGGGCTCGTCGAGGATCATCGTTTCCGCGGCCGAGAACAGGATACGGGCGAGTTCGATGCGGCGGCGCTGTCCGCCGGACAGGGTTCGCAGCTGCTGGTCGAGGATGCGGTCGGGAAGGTTCAGGTTGCTGGCGATCGACGCGGCTTCCGCCTCGGCCGCGTAGCCGCCGAGCGCGTTGAACTCATCCGTGAGGTTGCCGTAGGTGCGCATGGCCTTGGCGCTGGTCTTGGGGTCGTCGCTGCCCATGTCGATACCGGCCTGGGCAAGACCCAGGGAGATCGTGCCGAGGCCACGGGCATCCAGGATTCGGGTCCGAGCGAGCATGTCCGGGTCGCCCGAGCGGGGGTCCTGGGGCAGATAGCCGATCTCACCGGTGCGGTCGATCGAGCCGTTGGTCGGAACTGTCTCACCCGCCAGAGTCTTCGTCAGTGTCGTCTTACCAGCCCCGTTGCGGCCGACCAGGCCGATCTTGTCACCGGCGGAAACGCGGAAACTGACGTCTTCCATGAGCACGCGCGCCCCAACTCGGATTTCGAGATTTTGCACACTCAGCACAGCAACAGTCCGTTCAGGGGAGTCGTAGAATTTTCTGGCCGAAGCGGGCCAACTCTCCACTATATTTGATTGGTTGCGCCTCGGTGTGCGCCGGGAAGCGAAAGTGCCCCCTGGAGCGCCTTCGCCAGCCAGTCCCGGTAAGCGGCATCCGACCAGCCGAGGTCGAGGACCAGAGACCGGTAGGCCTGTGGATGCCCGAGCGCCCACACCGTTGCCGCCGCCTCGTGGTCACTCACTCCCCCGCGCAGGCTGTGCCGTGAGCGCAGCGCGGTCGCGACCTCGCCGTACTGGAGAAGTCGCTGGGCGGAACGCCGCATCTCCAGCTCCGCGATGTCTGCATCGACTCCGGCCGCCTGGGCAATCACGCGGTGCACCCCGGACGTCTGGGCGTTCAGGTCGGCGATCCAGCCGGTCAGGATTCGGACGATCTCGGCGGCCGTGCGCGCTTCGGCGATCTGACTGCGCAGCGGTGGGGGGCCGGCTTCCGGTTCGTGTGCACGTGCGGCCACGCGGTCGAGCACGGCGGAGAGAACGGCGGCTTTGCCACCGACCGAGTTGTAGATGGTCTGCACCGCGACGCCTGCCTCGGCGGCGATCGAGCCGAGAGTGGTGGAAATGTATCCTCGCTCGAGCATCAGCTGGAGCGCGGCCCGCACGATCAAGGTGCGGGTCTCGCGCGACTGAGCCTCGCGGCGGGATTTGATGCTCATCGGGACTTCACCCTTCTCCTTAGAATTTCATTCTACACACTGGAATGAAGTTCTAGTGGGGTGCATTTCGGCCCGGGAACCATGCGGAAGCGCTCGGCCATAACGTTGTGTGACCGGGCGGGGTGCTTTGGCCAGACTGGTCTCCTATGGTTAGACATGACACTCGTGCAGACGCCCGCCGCACTCTCCCCCCGTGCCGAAGATCGTGCTGGCCGCCTCAGCGCCGCCGGAACCGCTTGGAGTGAGCGCATCAGCGCTGACGCGTCGAAATAGAAACTGACCTACCGGGTCACGGCCGCCGGCGAGGGCTCGGTCGCCACCCGCATCACGGCCGGCAAGCATGTCTTCCCCGCCGACGAGCCCGGAACCCTGGCCGGAGACGCTGTGGCAGCCAGCCCGGTCGAGATTGCGCTCGGCGCCCTGCTCTCATGCCAGGTGGTCGTCTACCGCCTCAACGCCCAGGTGCTGGGCATCCAGGTCGACGAGATCGAGATTGCCGCGGAGGGCGACCTCGACGTGCGGAGACCGTTCGGCATAAGCGAGGACGTGCGGGCCGGCTTCTCAGCGATCCGCCTCCACATCACCATCACCGGTCCCGAATCCGATGAGCGCTACCAGGAGCTGCGGGCAACCGTCAACGCGCACTGCCCGGTTCTCGACCTGTTCGCGAACCCCACTCCCGCGTCCGTCATCGTCACGAAGGCGTAGCCGCATCCGATGCCGACCGGTGGTCAGGCCTGTCGCGTCCCGCGGCGCACCGTGTGGAAGCTGGCGCACGATAGGCCATCCGCCGGCTTCCACGACGTGCGCCGTGAAGCAGTCACCCACTCGTCTCGCGGCGAACAGGGCGGAGGCCTACCGTCGGCTGCAGCTGCAGCCGCAGCGGTCGCTGCACGAATGTGAGGAGGTCGACGATGGACCACGAATCAGCCGCACCACCCCCAACCGAACCCGGACGGGTCTCCCCCGTCCGGCTCAGATGAGGAACAGGAAACCATCAGCCCTGCGGGCGACATATTCGAGGAGGGTGAGACCGACGTCTGGCCGCACCCGTCCCTGATCGATTTGGAGAATTGGGAGCCGTCTGAGTTGGCGTCGTCCGCTGAGACGGGCGCTCGGGAAATGGGCACGGATGAGAATACATCGGACGAGTGACCAGGATCGGATCACCGCCCAGGACACGTCGAAGGGGCGCCGGCCAGATGGCCGGTGCCCCTTCGACGTGAGTGGATCAGGAGTGGATCAGGAGTGGATCAGGAGTGGATCAAATGAAGAAGCCGAGGGCACGGATCGACTCCTCCGAGGGCTTAACCGGATTAATGCGGAATATATTCCGTTTAATAGGAGGATACTTGCAGGCAGCAAGCAGGAGATGGGCATATCGGTGCTGTAGATCGCACTCCCGACACGGTTGGGGAGGCGTCCTGCTTCTCAAATGGGGACGGTATGGATACAAACTCGATTGATCGAAATATTCCTGCAACAGACATTGGAGCAGGGGGGACGCGGAGAAGTTTTCGGGAGGAACTGGACACGAAGCGGTACCACGTGGTGAATGACCACTGGGCCGGCCGGGTCCCTGCCCAGTACGGCGTTGCCCCGCGGGTGCGGATCGGCACGGACAAGTGGTTCAATCTGCTGTGGTTGATACCCATTGGACTGGTCCTGCTGATCGTGGGGATCGCCCTTGCCAAGGGGCTGCGGGAGATGCCCGCGGTGCAGGACTTCATGAGCCAGTATCCGGGAGCGACTGCACTGCCCGACAACGCCCCGGTCGGGTTCCCGGCGTGGGTCGGTTGGCAGCACTTCCTGAACCTCTTCATGATGATCTTCATCATCCGGTCCGGTGTCAGCATCATGGCGGACCATCCGCGGCTGTACTGGACCCGGCACTCGACACCGGGTAAGGACTGGTTTCGCATGCAGAAGCCGGTGCCGAGCGATCCGCTCTACACGGCGAAGGAGGACTCAATCACCTTGCCCGATGGTGTCGGGCTGCCGGGGCGCCGTCACTCCATCGGTCTCGCACGGTGGTGGCACCTCGGCGTCGATACGGTCTGGCTGCTCAACGGAATCATCTTCTGCGTTCTTATCTTTGCGACGGGGCAGTGGATGCGCGTGGTCCCGCTGAGCTGGGACGTCGTCCCCAACGCCGCGTCGGCCGCCCTTCAGTACCTGTCTTTGAACTGGCCGGCCGAGAGCGGGTGGACCAACTACAACAGTCTGCAGCTGATCGCCTACTTCATCACCATTTTCATTGCGGCACCTCTCGCCCTGGTCACCGGCCTCGGCATGTCCCCCGCACTGTCGACCCGCTTCCGCAAAATCAGCTCGGTGTTCAGCATCCAGGTGGCCCGTTCGCTGCACTTCTTCGTGCTCTGCTGGTTCGTCATGTTCATCGTTGTGCACGTCACCCTGGTGATGACCACAGGGGCCCTGCGCAACCTCAACCACATGTATGCGTCTCAGGACAGTGAATCGTGGGTCGGCATCGGGATCTTCGCGGCTTCGATGGTCGTCGTCATCGGAGGATGGCTCGCAGCCACGCCTTTCACCTATCGGCATCCTCGTGTGGTGCAGAAGGTCGGTTTCGCGCTGATCGGTCGCGCGCAGCGCCTATTTGAACACATCGACGCGAACCCCGGCCAGTACACGGAGAAGGACATTTCACCGTACTTCTGGCATAACGGCAAATACCCGGACTCCGAGGAATACCAGGCGCTTCGAGCGGGCAACTTCGCGGACTACACACTGCGGGTCAACGGGCTCGTCGAGAACCCCGTCGATTTGAACCTCGCACAGTTGCAGGGTCTCCCCCATCACGATCAGATCACCCAGCACTTCTGTATTCAGGGGTGGTCAGGGGTCGCGAAGTGGGGCGGAATCTCAATGCAGACGATCCTGGATCTGGTGCAGCCGAAACCCGAGGCGAAATGGGTCATTTTCTATTCCTTCGCGGCGGGTCCGGACGGTGGCACGTACTACGACGCCCAACCCATCGAGCAGATGAGCTACAAACTGACCATGCTCGCCTATGACCTCAACGGGCAGACCCTATCTTTCGGGCATGGAGCACCGCTTCGGTTGCGCAACGAAACGCAGCTGGGTTTCAAGATGGTGAAGTGGATCAAGGGAATCGAGTTCGTTGAGGACTTCTCTGAGATCGGTGCGGGGTTTGGTGGGTACCACAACGACCATGAGTTCTTCGGCTATCGGCAGTCCATCTAACGCACGCGAAAACCCCGATTTCCGGAGGAGATCGGGGTTTTCGCGTGCGTTAGGGGAAGTTCAGACAGAAAAGCCGAGGGCCCGCATCATGTCGCGGCCGTCGTCTGTAATCTTCTCGGGACCCCACGGCGGCATCCAGACCCAGTTGATGCGGAACTGGTCGACGACGCCGTCCAACGCCTCGGCGGTCTGCTCCTCGAGGACATCGGTCAGCGGGCAGCCGGCCGAGGTCAGGGTCATGTGGATGATCAGGGCATCGTTCTCATCGTCCCAGCCCAGGTCGTAGATGAGCCCGAGGTCGACCACGTTGATACCGAGTTCCGGGTCCATGACGTCTTTGAGCGCCTCTTCGATTTCATCGAAGCGCGCCGGGGGCAGCGTGGAAACCATGCGCCTAACCTACGTTCGATTCGGTGAGAAAGCGATCGTAGCCCTCGTCTTCGAGGCGGTCGGCGAGTTCGGGGCCACCCTGTTCGGCGATCCGGCCGTCGACGAAGACGTGCACGAAGTCCGGCTTGATGTAGCGCA